>CAJXND010000012.1 GCA_913056385.1 uncultured Ectothiorhodospiraceae bacterium | reverse complement strand
CTGGTGATCATCGCCCTGATCATGGCCGCCTATGCGCAGGCACTGCTACCCCGGCGAATGGTTGAGCACTGGCTGGGACGGGACGCTGGCTGGCGCGGCCTTTTCATTGCCACCGCCGCCGGCGTTGTCACACCCGGCGGTCCGTTCATGGCTTTTCCGCTGGTAGTCGGACTCCGGGCCGTGGGTGCCTCGCTGCCCGTGTGCATCACCTACCTGACCGCCTGGTCGGTGCTCGGCATCCAGCGAGTGCTGATGTGGGAGTTGCCATTCTTCGGCCTCGACTTCGTGGTGCTGAGGCTGCTCGTCTCGCTGCCCCTGCCACTGATCGCGGGCATCGCGACCCAATGGCTGGGTGATCCGGAGCGCCGCTGAATGGTCTTTGCCTACCTCAGCATCCTCGGGCTGACGGTGGTCCTTGCGGCGGCCGCCCATCGCGACGTGACCATCCGCCACCGCACGGTCATGCAGCAGGCCTGGAAACAACTCGCACCGCTGCTCATGCGTTTGCCCGTTGCACTCATTGCGGCCAGTTTCATCGGCGAACTGATCCCGCAGGCCCTGTTCGGCCGCTGGCTGGGTGACGCATCGGGGATCGTCGGCATCCTGATTGCCTCGGTGCTCGGTGGCATACTGCCGGGTGGCCCCATCGTCACCTTCCCCCTGATACTGGTGGTGGAGAAGGCCGGAGTCGGGACGCCGCAGCTTATCGCCCTGCTGACCGGCTGGTCGTGTTTCGCACTGCATCGGGTCCTTTCCTATGAGCTCCCTACGCTCGGCTGGCCCTTCGTCTGGCGGCGCTGGGTGGTCAGCCTGATTCTCGCGCCACTCGCGGGTCTGCTCACGCTCTGGTTGCATTGATCCAGGTCAGGCGTTTGGCTTATCAGAAAAGTTGATCTATAGTTAAGCCATACTTGGGCAAGGAGACCGGGTCATCGGAAACCCGCACCATCCTGTCATCGGCGTCCGGCACAGTCTGGTCGCCCATATTCCCCAGAACATCGAAAAGGTTCCCGGCAATCGCGCCCGGGACACCGATCGATGGGCGACTCCGCCATCCACTAACCGCTAACCAAGCGAAAGAGAACGGAGCTAACCATGAGTAAGCGTTCCCTGTATGCACTCGCCCTGACGGGCGCAATGCTGCCAATGGCCGCCAACGCCGAGTGCGGCGAGGTGTCCGTCGGTGAAATGAACTGGACCTCCGGTGGCATCATCACCGGCATCACCGCCTTCCTGCTCGAGCAGGGCTACGGCTGTGACGTCACCGTTGTGCCGTCGGCCACGACCACCGCCATCACCTCGCTCGCCGAGAACAACGAGCCCGACATCGTGCCGGAGCTCTGGGTCAACTCGGCGCCGGTCTACTTCGAGCTGGCCGAGGAAGGCAAGGTCATCAAGGCCTCCGACACCTTCAGCGACGGTGGTACCGAGCACTGGCTGGTGCCCGACTATGTCGTTGAGGAATACCCGGAGGCAGCGACCATCGAGGGCATCCTGAACAACCCGGAGGCCGTTGGTGGCATGTTCCATAACTGCCCGGACGGTTGGGGCTGCCGCATCGTGAGCGACTCGCTGGCCGAGGCCTTTGATCTCGAGGGTAACGGTATCGAGGTCTTCAACCACGGTTCCGGTGAGACGCTGGCAGGCGCCATGGCGTCGGCCTACGAGAACGGCGAGCCCTACTTCGGCTACTACTGGGGCCCCACGGCACCGCTCGGCAAGTATGACATGGTCAGCGTCGACCTTGGTCCGTACGAAGAGGACATCCACGCCTGCAACCAGGACACGGACTGCACCGAGGTGGGTGTCTCCGGCTTCCCGTCCGCTGACGTCTTCAACGTCGTGACCGCCGATCTCGCCGAGCGCGAACCGGAGGCGTTCGAGCTGATGGAGAACATCACGTTCACCAACAACGAGATGAACAGCCTCCTTGCCTGGCATTCGGATAACCAGGCCAGCATCGACGAGGCCGTCGTCCACTACCTGCAGAACAACCAGGATCAGTGGATGAGCTGGCTGAGCGACGATGCAAAGGCCAACCTCCAGGGCATGTTCTAAAACGGGACTGACCTGAGTCATCAAGCGCCGGGGCAATTGCTCCGGCGCTTTTTCGAATTCGAGCAAAGGGACCTGGCATGGCGACCTACGATTTCATTTTTGACGGACTCGGACTGCGGGGCTGGTGCGGCGAGAGCGGCGGCGGCGCCATGAGCATGCAGGACCTTATCGCCAAGGGAAGCGGAGAGACTCCGTCAGTCTGGGAAACCCCGTTCCCCTCACTCGACAACCTGCATGATGCCTGTCCGGCCATTGCCCAGACCCGGCAGCTGACGACCGGTCTGGAGAATGGCTTTCTGGGCGTGAAGGACAGCCTCAAGTTTGTGCTTGATCCGATCACCCAGCCGCTCAGCTGGTTTCTCAGCGGCGCCCTGAACCTTTTTCAAACGGTGCCGTGGTTCATCATGATCCCGGCGCTGCTGCTCGTGGTCTTCCTCGCCTCGCGGTCGAGCCGCCTGGTGGTGACGGTAGCCACGATGATCCTGTTTCTCGCCTTCATCGACCACTACGACTATGCGATGCAGACGCTCGCGATCATCTTCGTGTGCTCGGCGATATGCGTCCTTCTGGGCGTGCCCATCGGCATCGCGATGTCGCGCAGCGACCGATTACAGAAGAGCGTCATACCCATACTGGACATGCTCCAGACGCTGCCACCGTTCGTTTACTTGATCCCACTGATCTTCCTCTTCTCGGTGACCGAACCCAAGCTCTATGGCATCGCGATCATCCTCTACGCCATCGTCCCGGTGATCCGCCTGACAGACCTCGGCATTCGCCTGGTGGACAAGGATGTGATCGAGGCAGCGGATGCCTTCGGTATGACCGACCGGCAGAAGCTCTACGGTGTGCAGATTCCGCTGGCGCTGCCGAACATCATGGCCGGCGTCAACCAGACGATCATGATGAGTCTCGCCATGGTGGTCATCGCCTCACTGGTGTCTGCCCCTGGCCTGGGCGTGCTGGTGCTGCGCGGCATCCGTAACCTCGAGCTCGGCGTCGGACTGGTCTCCGGTCTCGGCATCGTGCTACTCGCCATCATTCTCGACCGTGTGACCAAGGCGGCCCTCGCCCGGGTCAACACGGCCCAGCAGTAAGCGGACGGAACCGAAATCATGAGCGATCAGATCAAGATCTCGATCCAGCATCTCTACAAGATCTTCGGTGATGACCCGGCCGCGGCGCTGGAGCGGGTCAAGGCCGGAGTGGGCAAGGCCGAGCTGCTCGAGCAGTACGGCCATGTGCTGGGCCTTCAGGACATCAACGTCGACATGGTGGACGGGAGGATCACCGTCATCATGGGCCTGTCGGGCTCCGGTAAGTCGACCCTGATCCGTCACCTGAATCGCCTGATCGAGCCCACCGACGGTAAGGTGCTCGTGGACGGCGACGACGTCATCAGCTACGACGCGGAGGCGCTTCGGAAAATGCGTCGTCAGCGTATGTCGATGGTTTTCCAGAAGTTCGCCCTGCTGCCCCATCGCACCGTCGCGGAGAATGCCGCCATGCCGCTGATCGTGCGGGGCGAGAACAAGGACTCGGCCCTCGAGGAGGCGAGCAAGTGGCTCGACCGGGTCGGCCTCCAGGGTAACGACAACCAGCACCCCCATCAGCTCTCGGGCGGCATGCAGCAGCGCGTGGGCATTGCCCGGGCGCTGACGTCCAACTCCGATATCATGCTGATGGACGAGGCCTTCTCGGCGCTGGACCCGCTGATCCGAACGGATATGCAGGACCTGTTGCTCGAGCTGCAGAAAGAGCTCCACAAGACCATCGTGTTCATTACCCACGATCTCGACGAGGCGCTCAAGCTTGCCGACCATCTGGTCATTCTCAAGGACGGTTATATCGTCCAGCAGGGCGAGCCGCAGGAAATCCTCCTGCACCCCAACGATCCGTACATCGTGGACTTCATCAGCGACATCAACCGGGCACGTGTGCTCCGGGTGCGCTCGGTCATGGAACACACCACCGAGGCGCTGGACCGGACGATCGCGGGCGATGTCGACGGAGACACGAACCTGGAGGCGGTTATCGCCGAGTCCGAGGGGGATACCAACCTGACCTATCGGGTGGTCAGTGACGGCGAGCAGATCGGCGTGCTCGACATGAAAACCCTGGTCCGGGCGCTGGTGCCCACCAGTGCGGCGGAAGACGGCGTACGCGGGAATTACTGAACCCGCACCAGCGATCTTTATTCGATAAGAAGGGCCCCTCCTGCGGAGGGGCCTTTTTCATTCGGTGCGGACCTTGCCCGTCTCAGTATTCGCCGGCGAAGCGATCGAATGCCTCGAGCGCCTGCGAGCCGTAGACGAACGACGGGCCACCACCCATATACAGACAGACACCAATGGTCTCCAGCACCTCGTCCCGGCTGGCGCCGTACTGGGCCGCCGCTTTGGCGTGGAAGGCGATACAGCCCTCACAACGGATCGCCACGCCAATGGCGAGCGCCATCAACTCCTTGTCCTTGGCACTCAGCGCACCGTCCTTTTCAGCGGCCTTTGACAACTGGGTAAAGCCCTTGGCCACCTCGGGATGCCCCTTGCCGAAGTTCTGCATCAGCTTCGAGAGTTCCTGGGCGGTTTGGGGCCAATCCTTGTACATCATTTCACTCCTTGGTTGAGAGATCCGGTTTCAAAGGCGAATACCGTCATCGCGATCTGGGCATCCGCCCGGGCCTGGGAACGGGCCTCCTCTGCATCAAACAGGCCATTCTGCGCGGCCAGCACCTCGGGGAGATTCCCCACCCCCTGACGGTAGGCCGACAGGGTCGCATCGGCGGTCCGACGGGCCGCCGCGACGAGCGCATCGGCGCTCTCCCATGCGGAAAGCGCCGTCGCCAGCCCCTCGTAGGCAGTCACGATCTCCGCCTCCGCCGCGCGGCGGACCGCGGCGAGCTGCGCCTCCGCACCGGCGACCTCGACGGCTGCCGCCCGGCGCCGACTCTCCCGCAGTCCCCCGTCGAACAGTGGCACTTCGACCGTGAGCAGCGCCAGTGTATCCGTGGCCGGGATATCGAAGCGGCTGCCGTTGATGGCAAGCCCACCGTTGTTTCGGGCCGCGGATGCCACCAGGCCGACCTTGGGGCGGAAGGCGGCCTCCGCCCCATCCTGGGCGGCCCGCTGCGCCTGCAGGTTGACGACCGCCTGGAGGATATCCGGCCGGTGACGCAAGGCATCACGAACCACCGCATCGAGTCGTTCCGGCATCGCCTCCGGCAACGGCATCGGCCGGCTCGTCACGTCGACGCCACGCCCCGCCGGCAGCCCCACCGTGGCCATCAGGCTGGCGTAGGCCGTCCTGGCATCCCCCCGTGCACGGACGGCATCCAGCCGGGACTGGGCCAGGGCCTGTTCCGCCTGGGCCACCTCCACGACGTTGCCGACCCCACGCGCCAGCCGCGCCTCGGCGGATGACAGGATGCGCCGACTGTTCTCCAGCGCCCGCTCGGCGGCCTCGGCCTGGGTCCGGGCGGAAAGCAGCGCATGGTAATCCCGGCTCACGTCCAGCAGGGTCTGCTGGTGCGCCAGATTGAACCCGAGGTTCTCGGAGATGGCGAGCTTCTCGGCCAGCGCCACCGCCGACTCGCGCTCGCCGAAATCGAACAGCATCCATTCGACGAATACGCTCGGGATCGTCGAGGTGGCCGTGTTGTCCACGGTGGTACTGCCAAGGCCGGGCAGGTCGTAGGTGATATCGGAGCGACCCCTGCCCGCCACCAGTGCGGCCCCGATCTGGGGGAAATAATCGGCGCGCGCCGTGTCCACGGCGTAGGCCGCTGCCCTCGCCTGCTCCCAGGCCAGGCGGGTCTCGGGGTCAAGGCGCTGGGCGAGATCGATCAGGCCGGGGAGGCCGTAGCCTTTGGCCCGATCCACGTCAACGGCATGTGGATCCGGCTGCGTCAGCGCCCGGTCGACCTCCCCGGCGAGCTCGGCCGGCACCGCCCACTGCCTGTCCGGCTGCGCCGGGGCGAGGTCGCCCGCGTGGTTTGCACAACCGGCAAGCGTCAGGAGGAGAGCGCCGGCTGTGGCGACGCTGCCTGCGAAGGAACGGTTCGGCATCCAGCAATCTCCTGGAGGTGTTTGACGAGGGCCTCGTCGCGCGGGTCGGCAGCCGGGCGGTCGGCGGCTTCGGCAATCGCGGCTTCCCGTCGCGGCGCCAGGGTGCCCTGTGCAAAATGGTCGGCATCCTGCTCGAAGGCCCCGGCCAGCGCATCCACACCGGCCACGTCGGTCTCCCCACCGCGCACCCGGCGTCGCTCCAGCACCGATGCGATGGCCAGTGTCCGGAAGGCCTCATCGGTCGCGGCGCACCAGTCCGGCGTGATCGAATCCACCTCGACGGCGCGTTCGAAGAGAGTGTAGTCCTGTAGATCCCGGGCACGACCGAGCCCGGCGAGGACCTCGGCGCGTGCCGTCGCCGGCTCCTGCCGGAGCCCTGCGGCCACCGCCCGGAGGGTGCGTGCGATTCCGTCGGCGACATCCACCCGCATGGGCAGCGGCCAGAGCATGACAAAGGCGAAGGCACAGGCCAGTGACCCGAACAGGATACCAAGAATCCGGCCAGTGGCCGGCTCGAAATCGTAGCTCGGCCCGAAGTTGAGTCCGAAGGCGCCGAAGGCCTCCAGTACGACAAGAAAGAACGCCAGCACGATCTGGAAGCCTGCGTAGGCAATACGCTCCGAGCCGACGCCGATCCACCCGCCGATGGAAGCCACCACGAAGACCAGCAGGGCGAGCTGACCCACATCGTTCATCAGCGGGATCAGATAGATCAGGCTGAGCGCGGCCATCGCCGCACCGATCAGACAGCCGATCATGCGCAACGTCATCTTGTGGACCGACTCACCGAGGGTCGCCTCGGAGACGTAATAGCAGGTGATCATGCAGGTGTGGATACTGACCCAGTCCAGTCCCGTGAACAGGAAGATACAGGCCATGACCGCCAGGGTGACCTTGGTGGCGAACTGCCAGTGCCTGGGCTCGGTGAGCAGCGCCCGGAAGCCACCGCCCTCCTTGGCGGTTGCGAGGGCCTCCGGCAGCTGTTCGCCGTTCAGGATCCGGCCCACACGGCGAATGCAGGCGGCGACATCCTCGGCGGTGGCGGCGACGAGTGGCCGGGATCCGGTCGGCATCGTCATACTGGCCCGGGCCATCGACTGGACATCGGCCAATTGCCCCTGCAGCGCCGCCCGGGTTTGCGGGTCGGCCTCGGCCTCGTCGAGCGCGGCCACGGCCAGCATGAGTTCCAGCAATTCGCGGTCCAGCGCCATCAGCCGGTTCCAGTCGCCCTTTGACGTCGAGAGCTTGGCGAACTTCTCCAGATCCTCCACCTTCGCCGGCGCCGCCGTGACGATCTCGGCAAAGGCCGCGGCATTGATCCGTCCCGCCAGCCGATCATTCACCGCGGCCAGGCGCTCGGCCATGCGATCCTCCACCACACCGATGGCATTGCGCCCGAACAGGTAGGCCAATACGCCGATGGTGATCATGGCGATGATGACGATGGGCGCTACCCAGGCAATGCTGTGCGTGAGCAGCTCCACCTCATTGGGAATGGGCAGATTGACGACGTCCGGGAGTATCACCAGGAAAGTCAGCAAGAAAGCGAGGGTGCTGGCGATTGGCCCCAGGGGCGTGGCACTCGCGAGCCACATGCCGACAAACGTGATGCCGGCCACCAGCGCCATGCGCGCCGGTGGATTGTCGAGCACCATCCCGAGCATGGGGATGGACACGGCGACCACGAAGATCGAGAGGAAGGCGAAGACCACCGCCACCGCGATGGTGCCGTTGGCATCGGGGCGATAGGCAAAGAAAACGATGTAAGCCGCAAGGCCCGCCTCAGGAATGCGAAGCGTCATCGAGACCACCACGATCGCGGTGCAGAGCCCACCAATGGACACTGCATCGCGAAAACGCCCGGGACGGGGGGCCAGATCGGCCAGGATGCTCAACGCGCGGCCCCTGCGGCGTTGTTTCTGTCGGATGCGGGCGGGTCCGCCGGCGAGAAAACCACACGCGCCGAGGCACCAAGATGCTGGAGTTGATCCGGCGGATCGCTCAGACGCACCCGCACCGGAAACCGTCGCGCCACCTGCACCCAGTCGAGGGTCGCCTCGACGTAGGGGAGTTGCCCAGCCAGGTCGACATCATCCTTGGGCTGGATGCCGCGACCGATGCCGTCCACCTCACCCTTGATCGGCGAGCCGGGGTTGATGGCGACGGTCACCTCGGCGAGATCGCCATTGCTGATTCCCGCCAGATCGGTCTCGCGGACCAGCGCGGTGGCGTACCAGGAATGATCGTCGATGAGGGTGAAGATCGACGCACCGGGGAGGAGGTACTGACCGATGGACGCCGTGAGGCCGGCGACCAGTCCATCGAACGGCGCGACCACCGTTGTGCGGTCGAGCTCCCACTGGGCGAGCTCGACGGCGGCCCTCGCCGCATCGCGTTCCGCCTCCAGCGCGTCGGTGGTCTCCACCAGATCGACGCTGGCCTCCGCGGCCTGTCGCGCTTGCCGCAATGAGGTGCGGGCATTCTCACGCGCCGTCATGGCCTCATCGAATTCCTGCTGCGAGACAATGCCCTGCTCGGCAAGCGGAGCGAGCCTCTCCACCGTGCGCTCGGCGAGGGCGAGATCATCCTCGGCTCGCTGAATCTCCTCCACGGCGCCACCGGCATTCGCGAGCTCCGCTTCCGCCCGGCGGCGTGCCTCGGCCAGCTCGGCACTGATCGCGGCGAGGTTGGCCTCGGCCTGCCTCAGCGCCAGGCGATAGGGGACGGGATCGATGCGGAACAGCACATCCCCCTCGCTGACCCGTTGATTCTCTCTCACATGCAACTCGCGGATCTGCCCAGCCACGGGCGCGCTCATGAGCGTGGTGTCCGCGCCAATCTGGGCGTCGCTGGTTCTCGGGCTGGTATCGAGCGTCCGAACCACCCGCTCGCCCATCACGGCGGCGGCGACGAGGACGACGATCAACAGGACGATGCCCACGACGCGGCGAAAGCGGCCCGGCTTCTCCCGGCCTTCGCCCTTGCGGCCGGCCACCATCCGGCGCATGTCCTCGCGATCCGTCATCGCCGTAACCGCGGACGGAGTGCGCACCGATCAACGACTGCCATAGAGCAACTCCCAGAGAATGAACGTCACCAGCAGGAAAAGCGCCAGGTTGAACACCGGCTTGAGCGGTATCGCCCGGCTGAGCCCGGCAAGACGCAGCGCCACGGTCAGCCCGATGGTGACCACCGCGGCACCGGTAACCACCAGGATCCAGCCCGGAAACAGGGTGCCGAAAAGCGGGATCAAGACACCTGCTCCGTGGCGGGCTCGTCACCGCCCGCCCGCTGCCGGCGGAACTCGCCAACCCGGACCCAGGCACGTCGGTAGTTGAGCAGCCCGCCCGCCAGGAACAGGACGCTACCGACAAGGTACTGCGCGCCGAGGAAATTGAACAGCTCCGTTCCCAGTGGCGAGTCACCGACATTCCACAGGTAGGGAATGGACGCGGTGGTGAAGAGCACGGCGCCGGCGACGAAACTGATCCCGGTGAGGGTGTAGAGCTGCAGGGCGCGTTTACTGAAATGGTGGACCTGGAGGACATTCACGAACGGTGCGACCGTGAACAGGACGCTGCCAACGATGAAACACCAGGCCCCCGCGACAATTAAATTAACGAAGGTAAAAAAGAATGCGCTACCGACGAGAAAAAGCATCGTGCCAATCAGGTATCCGCTGGCGGCGATCAGTTCCAGACGACGGCCCTGATCGGAATGATGGTGGTAGCGAATCACCTCGATCAGGTCATGACCCGTCACGATGAGATAGAGCACCGAGCCGATGAAAAAGGCCCACACCCCCCAGTTGATCTCTGCCGCCAGCTCCGGGAAGAAGAAAATGCTCCCGACGACAAATGCAACGCCCCCGAAAATATAGAGAATCGCGTTCACACTCTCCCAGACAAAGGTCTTGCCAGCCTTCTCGGAGGACTCCAGCAGGTCATACGCCCGGCTGCGATTGACGAAAAGATGCGGCATTGAGATCGACTCCTGCAAGCTAATGTCGGAATGCCCCGTTCCCTCTCGGGGCGATACCGGATTTGTGCAGCGTAATATTGCCATGAAAAGCCGCGACCGCCGAGCCGGAACCGCAGTCGGACGATCAGCCATTACCCCACTGATGTGCGAAGAACCATAAAAAAGCCCCGCCGTGCAGGGGGCACGACGGGGCCTTTCAGGTAAAGAGACGAAGAACTACGCGTCGAGATCGAAGCGGTCGTTGTTCATCACCTTGGACCAGGCGTTGACGAAGTCGTTGACGAACTTCTTCTGGTTGTCGTCCTGGGCATACACCTCGGCATACGAGCGCAGGACGGAGTTGGAGCCGAAGACGAGATCGGCCCGGGTTGCCGTCCACTTGAGCTCGTCGGTCTGCCGGTCGCGGACCTCATAGCTGTTGCTACCGGTGGGATTCCAGGTGTTGCCCATATCGCAGAGGTTGACGAAAAAGTCGTTGGTGAGCGCGCCGACGCGATCGGTGAACACGCCATGCTGCGTGCCGCCATGGTTCGTGCCCATCATGCGCATGCCGGCGACCAGCACCGTCATCTCCGGCGCGGTGAGGCCGAGCAGCTGGGCCCGGTCGAGCATCAGCTCTTCGGCGCTCACGACGTAGTCCTTCTTCATCCAGTTGCGGAAGCCGTCGGCCTCCGGCTCCAGGACGTCGAAGGAGGCCGCGTCGGTCTGCTCCTCGGTGGCATCGCCACGGCCCGGCGCAAACGGCACGCTGATGTCGACGCCGGCCGCCTTCGCCGCCTGCTCGACGCCCACGTTGCCGGCGAGCACGATGACGTCGGCGAGGCTCGCATCGGTCTCCTTCACGATCGGCTCGAGCACACCGAGGACCTTCTGCAGCCGCTCGGGCTCATTGCCTTCCCAGTCCTTCTGGGGGGCCAGCCGGATACGGGCACCGTTGGCACCGCCACGCATATCGGAGCCGCGGAAGGTGCGGGCGCTGTCCCAGGCGGTGGAGACCATCTCGTCAATGGTCAGACCGCTGTCGGCAATCCGCGCCTTGACCGCATCGACGTCGTAGTCGGTGCTGCCGGCCGGCACCGGATCCTGCCAGATCAGGTCCTCATCGGGGACATGCGGGCCGATGTAGCGATCCTTGGGACCCATGTCGCGGTGGGTGAGCTTGAACCAGGCACGGGCGAACATCTCGTCGAAATAGGCCGGGTCGTTGTAGAACCGCTCTGAGATCTTGCGATACGCCGGATCCATCTTCATGGCCATATCGGCGTCGGTCATGATCGGGTTCAGACGGATCGACGGATCCTCGACATCAACCGGCTTGTCCTCTTCCTTGATGTCCACCGGCTCCCACTGCCATGCACCAGCCGGGCTCTTCTTGAGCTCCCAGTCGTAGTTGAGCAGCAAGTAGAAATAGCCGTTGTCCCACTGCGTCGGATGCGTGGTCCAGGCGCCTTCAATGCCACTGGTGACCGTGTCACGGCCAACACCACGCGTGGTGTGGTTGTTCCAGCCAAGGCCCTGTTCCTCGATGTCCGCTGCCTCGGGATCGGGACCGAGGAGCTCGGCATCACCGTTGCCGTGGCACTTGCCGACCGTGTGGCCGCCGGCGGTGAGCGCGACGGTCTCCTCGTCGTTCATGGCCATTCGCTCGAAGGTGACGCGAACCTGTTCGGCGGTCTTGAGCGGGTCGGGGTTACCGTTGACGCCCTCGGGGTTCACGTAGATCAGCCCCATCTGGACGGCGGCCAGCGGGTTCTCCATGGTCTCCGGATTGTCGACGTCTTCATAGCGCTCTTCACTCGGCGCCAGCCATTCCTTCTCGGAGCCCCAGTAGACGTCCTTTTCGGGGTGCCAGATATCCGCCCGGCCGTAGCCGAAGCCGAACACCTTCAGGCCCATCGACTCGTAGGCCACGGTCCCGGCAAGAATGATCAGATCGGCCCAGCTCACCTGGTTGCCGTACTTCTTCTTGAGCGGCCACAGCAGGCGACGCGCCTTGTCGAGGTTGGTGTTGTCCGGCCAGGAGTTGAGCGGCGCGAAGCGCTGGTTGCCGGTGCCGCCGCCACCGCGGCCGTCGGCGGTCCGGTACGAGCCCGCGGCATGCCAGGCCATGCGGATCATCAGACCACCGTAGTGGCCCCAGTCCGCCGGCCACCAGGACTGGCTGTCCTTCATGAGCGCGCGCATGTCGTTCCACAGCGCCTGGTAGTCGAGCTTCTTCACCTCCTCGTGGTAATTGAAGCTCTCGCCCATCGGGTTGGACTTGGTGTCGTGCTGGTGGAGGATGTCCAGATTCAGGGCATTCGGCCACCACTCCATGTTGTCACTGCCCTCGGTGGTGGCCCCACCGTGCATCACCGGGCATTTACCGGCCTTGTCGATATCAGCTGCTGCCATGGTCTGTCTCCGCTCGTACGATTGCTTTGCGTGTTCGGGCTGACGGGGCACCGGCTGGCCGGCTTCCCCGTTCACGCTGCATTTATAACAAACACAGCGAGGAATGGAATTTGTTGCTGCCAATGATTTCTATAGGCATGACACATCGGTGCATGCCGATCCGTTAGCCTACATCAATAATACGCGCTTCGGCCCGCCGGACGATCATCCTCGTTGACTTCGCGCTGCGTGCGCGATTTGATCTGTCTCGCCTCTCCCGCAGCGACCGTACAGGAGATTCCCCATGACGGTGAATACGCGCTTCCCTTCCCCGGAATGGCCCCGGGTCCCGATCAATGGCGAAACGGCGGCCTACCCCGTTCACCGTATTTTCTGCGTCGGCCGTAATTACGCGGCACATGCCGCCGAAATGGGAGCGGAGGTTGACCGCGAGGCGCCCTTTTATTTCACCAAGTCGGCGCTTGCATTTGCCGCAAGCGGTCGGACACTGCCGTATCCGCCTGCCACATCGAACTATCATCATGAGGTTGAGTTGGTCGTAGCACTTGGTGCCGAGGCTTTCCGCATCGAGCCGGCCGAAGCATGGGAAACCATTTATGGCTATAGCTGCGGGCTGGATATGACGCGCCGCGACCTGCAACTGGCTGCCCGCGAGAAACAACGGCCCTGGGATACAGCGAAAGATCTCGAGCATTCCGCCGTCATTGGGGAACTGACCCCGGCAGACCGGTTCGGCACTCCGGTTAACCAACATATCGAGCTGACCGTCAACGGGGAACGCAGACAGGCTGGTCGACTGGGGGAGCTCGTCTGGGGTGTTGATGAATTGATCTCGGATCTCTCGCGTTATTACCACCTGGCACCGGGGGATCTGATCATGACCGGGACACCGGCTGGCGTAGGACCGGTACAGCCGGGGGACAGACTTGTCGGAGAGATCGAGGGATTGGCGCCTGTCAACATGACCGTTGGCGAGCCCGAGTAGGTTATCGCCAACGCAACGAGGTTGTCTCCCCGGCGATCACCAGACGTCGGGGCGATTCAGGGCTTCGACGCAGCGCGCCGCGCCAGCGAGGGGGTGGATCGGCCGGCCATCAAGTGCGATCGCCAGCCATCCGTCCGGCTGACTGAGATCAAACGGCGGTGGCATGGTATGCGTCGCAACGGACTTGAATCCAGCCTGACCATAGAAGGCGGGATCGCCGTAGGTCACCGCGATATCAGCTCCATCGTCCTTGAGCGCCTGCAGGGCGCCTGACAGCAGGTTCTTCCCCATGCCCTGGCGCTGGCGGTCGGTGCGCACCGCCATCGGTGAGAGCAGGAAAGCGCACCGGGCATCCTTGTCATAGACGAGGCGGGTGAAGATTGCGGCGGCGACTGGTGCCGATCCGGTCGCGTTGTCCAGGGTGAATAGACGCAGATCTTCCGATGGCGTCGTCTCCAGGAGCTGTCTGACCAGACCGCCGATCAGCCGCCCCTCGGTCGCGCCTTCCGAATCCGTGAAAGCGCCCTCGAATAATTCGACAAGCTGCCGTTCGCGATGTGACATCTGCGTACCCTCAGCAGGGAGGGATTGATTCGGCCCTCATGCTTCGGGCCTCACCCTTCGGGCGCCTCGCTCCGCTCGGCGTCCCAATCGCCAGCGGCGATTGGTCGAACCCATTGTCTGTCTGTACCGAGGGTTCGAACCCCGGGCACTGTCAGATACGAAAACGGCCCCGGTGGGGCCGCTTTCGTATCTGGCGGAGAGGGAGGGATTCGAACCCTCGGTACGGGGTTACCGTACACGCGCTTTCCAGGCGCGCTCCTTCGACCGCTCGGACACCTCTCCAGAAAGCGTGCAGCTTAATTCACTGCCCTTGCGCGATCAATCGCTACCCTTCCCGGGGCCGTAGACCGGCATGGGAAACGGGGTGACGTTACCGTCGGTATCGGAGATCCTGGCCTGGCCTTCCTTCTCGACCTCATCAACGCGGATCACGGCGTGCATGGGGACGTAGGTGCGCTTCACGCCGGCGAACTCGCTCTTGAGCTTCTCCTCGGCCGGATCGACCACCACCTGGGTTCGCTCGCCGAAGGTCAGCTCCTCGATTTCGACAAAACCGAGCAGGCCACCATCGGAGATGTTGCGGGCGTAGATCTCGTAGACCTTGCCCTGATTGTGGAAGATAACGCGGTAAATTCGCTCTGCAGACGCCATGCCAGCCCTGCCGGTATTTGCTGCGGACAAGCGCTGTAGTCTACCACGCCCTGCCGGGCGCGGGTCGGCGCCCGGAGACCAGAGGCCCCGGGCGCCCATGCCCCGCCTCAAACCGTGCCGGCGCCCCCGTCCCGGCTCAATCTGCAGGCTGCTTGGCGACGCGCAGATACGGTTTCAGGGTCTGCCAGCCTTCGGGGAATTTCTCCCTCGCCTGCGCGTCACTGACCGCCGGCGGGATGATGATGTCGTCACCCTCCCGCCAGTTCACCGGCGTCGCAACGGTGTGGCGGGCATTGAGCTGGAGGGAATCCAGCAGCCGGAGGATCTCGTTGAAATCCCGACCACTGGTCATCGGATAGACCAGCATGGCCTTGATGCGCTTATCCGGCCCAATGACGTAGACGGCCCGCACGGTGGCGTTGTCCATGGCCGTGCGGCCCTCGCAGCTGTCGCCCTCATCCTCCGGCAGCATGTCGTAGAGCTTGGCCACCTGGAGGTCTGTATCGCCGATCATGGGATAGTTTGGCGCCATCCCCTGGGTCTCTTCGATGTCCTTTGCCCACGTGGCATGGCTCTCCACCGGATCCACGGACAGGCCGATCACGCGCGTCCCACGGCGGTCGAACTCGGGCTTGAGTTGGGCCATGTAGCCCAGCTCGGTGGTGCACACCGGTGTGAAGTCCTTCGGATGCGAGAACAGGATGGCCCAGTGGTCGCCAATCCAGTCATGAAAGCGGATCTCGCCCTCCGTGGTCCGGGCCGTGAAATCTGGTGCGATGCTACCGATACGCAGTCCCATCAATGGCCTCCTGCAGGTTGTCTGTTCAGTTCACCGGGAGGCACGATAGTAGGGATCGGCAGCGCATCAAAAGATTAAAGCTGCATTTCAATATAACCTAGAGGAATATCGTGCACGCCTGGGAAGGTCAGAACTTCACCGACGTCGACCTGCTGCCACAGCGTCGCGACCCGCGACGCTTCCAGGTGGGCTGCGCGACGTCGAACGGAGAACGGATTATCCTCCAGTGGTTCCGCAACATGCCGGAGATATCGCAATGGCTTCGGCGGATGGAGCCGCAGCGCTGGGGGCTTCGCGGCCCGGCGCTCATCGCCATCAAGGCCGAGCTGGAGCCGGTCCTCACCCGGGTTGATGTGCATGGACTCGAGGAGGCAAGCCGCATTGCCCACAATGCCGTCACCGACGGGCATTATCAGCTGCTCTGGTGGGGAGATTTCGTCACCTTCGCGGCGGGAGGCGATCACTGGTCGGACACGTTCCTCACCCGAGAGGGCCTCAGCGCCGTCGACGCATCCGACAACGAACAGGCCAGGGATCTTGCCGCCTCGTTGCGCGAGCGCGTCGACCAGGCGGGGCTTGCGCCGCCCCGGAATTCCGACTTAGGCTCGCCGACATGAACAAGCCGTGCATTTTCTGTGAAATCGCCGCCGGGCGGATGAACGCGGAGATCGTCCACGAAGACGACCATGTCGTCGCGTTCCGCGACATTCACCCGCAGGCGCCGGTGCATGTCCTCATCATCCCGAGAAAGCACATCGCCAGCATGCTGGAGATCACGCCCGAGGATGCCGAGCTGCTCGGCCACATGCACCTGACGGCCCGCCAACTCGCCCGGGAGCTCGATATTGCCGAGGGCGGCTACCGCAGCATTTTCAACTGCGGCAGTGATGCCGGCCAGACCGTCTGGCATATCCATCTGCACCTGATGGGCGGGCGCAGCATGGGCTGGCCACCCTGGCCCGGCAACTGATTCGACCGGGCGACCCGCCGACCTAGGCGCCGGCGTGATACTTGGCGTCCACCTCGTTGATCGCCGCCACGTTGCCCGCCGACCGGCCCTCGGGGTCAAACTCGCAGGCCAGGAACGCATCAACGATCGACTTGGCCAGCTCCGGCCCCACAACGCGCGAGCCCATGGTAATGATCTGGGCATTGTTCGACAGCGCGGCGCGCTCCGCCGAGTAGGTATCATGGCACTGCGCGGCGCGGATGCCCGGCACCTTGTTCGCCGACAGGCACACTCCAATGCCCGTGCCGCAGACCAGTATCGCCCGATCATAGGTCCCGTCGAGCACCGCGGAGGCCACCCGATCGGAGAGCATGGCATAGAACGGGTCGGGCCCCTGATCGGTCCGGGAGACGTTCTCCACGTCGTGGGTTTGCGACAGGTGTTCCGCGAGCACCTCGGCCAGTCCTTCTCCGGCGCTGTCTCCGGCAACGGCAATCTTCATGTCGTTTCCTCCTGCTGGATGGGAATGAATCAGGCGCATGCGTCGGCACACAGGCCGACGATCTCCAGATAGCCCTCCGCCTGCCAGGCGGAACGGCCAATGAACAATCCATCGATACCCGGCTGGTCCACGTAATCGCGGCAGTTGCCGGCGTTGACCGAACCGCCGTAGAGACAGGGGACCGGCCGCCCGAGCACCTCCTGCGCGACCCGGGCGATTGCCGCATGGCGTTCACCGGCATACGCTGCCGTCGCCGGCGCCCCCCCTTCCCCGATCGACCACACGGGCTCGTAGGCAAGCAGAACGGCCGACTGGCGATACTCGGCCGGGACACCGCCCAGCGCCATGCGTACCTGGTGCTCGAGGACCTGATCGGCGCGGCCGTCCGCTTTCTCCGCCGCCGTCTCGCCGATGCAGATCAGCGGCGTCAGACCATGACGCAATGCCGGGGCCACCTTGAGGGCAACCGTCTCATCGGTTTCACCGAAGTTGGACCGACGCTCCGAATGGCCGAGCTCGACCATTGTTGCGCCGCAATCCCGGATCATTGCCGCCGAAACTTCGCCCGTCCAGGGGCCGGCTTCCGCCCAGTGCATGTTCTGTGCGCCAACGCGAAAGCGGCTATCGGCCAGCCTGTCGGCGACCGGAGCAATGCTCGTGAAGGGCGGTATCACGAAGGGCTGGAGCGCCTCGGGGTAGGCGGCCGCG
The DNA here is from genome assembly GCA_913056385.1 of uncultured Ectothiorhodospiraceae bacterium. Taxonomy (GTDB): domain Bacteria; phylum Pseudomonadota; class Gammaproteobacteria; order Nitrococcales; family Nitrococcaceae; genus Spiribacter. The sequence continues at coordinate 30,023 of CAJXND010000012.1, read as the reverse complement.
GCGACGGCCGATGCCCATTGCCGTGCCTCATCGCGGGTCTTGTTCATCTTCCAGCTGGTCCCGATCCAAAGCGCCCCGGTTGCCATCCCGTCTCTACTCCGTGGTTCGCCGATCATTGCAATGCGTGCTTTATAACACGTCTAGTCTTTTTTATAACATATAGAATTGATAAATTGAGCACTCAACCGCCTGCCCGAGGAGAGAACAACCAACATGGCCACCGATCATGCTTCACTTGCCAACTGCATTCGCGCGCTGGCGATCGACGCGGTAGAGGCCGCCCAGTCAGGTCACCCCGGCGCGCCCATGGGCATGGCCGATGCGGTGACGGTGCTGGCCCGCCATCATCTCAAGTTCGATGCCCGCGCCCCCGAGTGGGCCGATCGTGACCGGCTTGTTCTCTCCAACGGTCACGCCTCGATGCTGCTCTATGCGCTGCTCCATCTGGTCGGCGTAGAGAACGTGACACTCGAGACCCTTCGCCACTTCCGGCAGATCGGCTCCCCCACGGCGGGGCATCCGGAGTTCGGTCATCTGCCGGGCATCGAGACCACCACAGGCCCTCTGGGTCAGGGCTTCGCCGCCGCCGTCGGCATGGCCATGGCCGAACGGCAACTGCGCGCCCGGTTCGGTGACGCCGCGGTGGATCATCACACCTATGTAATGCTGGGTGACGGTTGCCTGCAGGAAGGCATCGGTCAGGAGGCCCTCTCGCTGGCCGGGCACCTGGGTCTGGGCAGACTGATCGTCCTGTATGACGACAACGGCATCACCATCGACGGCGATACACGGGTGTCTTTCTCGGAAGATGTGCCGGCGCGATTTGCCGCCTGCGGGTGGCATGTCGCCGAGTGCGACGGACACGATCCGGACGCGCTGGATGTCGCCATCACGGCCGCGAAAGCCAATACCGATCAGCCATCGATGATCGCCATGAAAACCATCATCGGTTATGGCGCCCCGACCAAGGCCGGTAGCGCCGCTTCCCACGGCGCGCCACTGGGCGCCGACGAGGCCGCTGCCGCCAAGCGGGCACTGGGCTGGGATGCCGAACCGTTCACCATCCCCGATGATCTGAAGTCGGCATGGCAGGCCATCGGCGCCCGCGGGACCGAGGCCCGAGCCGCATGGCAGGGACGCATTGATTCGCTCCCGGTGGAGCAGCGCAGCGAATTCCAGCGCTGCATGGCCGGCGAACTCCCGGCGGCATTCAATCAGGCGGTCGAGGCCGCCCGCGACGCCCTGCTCGCCGAACCGCAGAAAGTCGCCACCCGCAAGGCGAGCCAGATGGCACTGGAAGCGCTGGCCGGCAGCCTGCCGGAACTCGTGGGTGGCTCCGCCGATCTCACCGGCTCCAACCTCACCCGCGTGCCCGCCGTGGAACCGCTGTACACACGCGACTCACCCGGGCGATATATCGGCTACGGCGTGCGGGAGTTCGCCATGGCAGCGGCCATGAACGGCATGGGCAATCATGGCGGCATCATTCCCTACGGTGGCACCTTCCTGGTCTTCTCCGACTATGCCCGCAACGCCATCCGACTGGCGGCGCTGATGAGGCTGGGGACCATTTTCGTCATGACCCACGACTCCATCGGGCTGGGCGAGGACGGCCCGACCCATCAGCCGGTGGAGCATCTCGCCGCGCTGCGGGCCATCCCCGGCCTCAATGTGTATCGCCCTGCCGATGCCATGGAGACGCTGGAGTGCTGGGAGCTGGCCATTCGTCACCGTCATGCACCCTCGCTCCTCGCCCTCTCCCGCCAGGCCATCGCCCAGCTCCGGCACGGCGAGAACGGCATGAATCTCTGTGAGCGTGGTGCCTATGTACTGCGTCGCTACGGCAGCGGGGATGACCTCGCCTTGTTGGCCACCGGCACGGAGGTCGCGCTCGCGGTGGAGGCGGCGGAGACCCTCAACGCACAACATGGCCTCGGCGTCAGGGTCATCTCCATGCCCTGCTGGGAGCATTTCGAGGCACAGCCGGCGGATTACCAGTCGGCGGTGCTGGGTGATGCACCCCGACTGGCGGTGGAGGCCGCTGGCAAGTTCGGCTGGACCCGTTATGTTGAAACCGAAGACGATGTCATCGGCATGATCGGTTTTGGCGCCTCCGGCCCGGGTCCGGCACTATACGAGCACTTTGGCATCACCGCCGCCGCTATCGCCGAGCGCGCGCGCACGCGCCTCGGCCTCTGATCAAAAGGGAGAGAGCATTCATGAAGTTTTTTGTTGATACCGCAATCGCCGACGACATCCGCGAGTTGAATGAATACGGCCTGCTGGATGGCGTCACCACCAACCCGTCACTGGTGGCCAAATCCGGACGTGATTTCAAGGAAGTGGTCGGCGAAATCTGCCAGATCGTCGATGGCCCGGTATCCGCCGAGGTCGCCGCAATGGATTTCGACGGCATGATGGCCGAAGGACGGATCCTGGCGGATATCGCCGAGAATGTCGTCGTCAAGCTGCCGCTGACGCTGGATGGCCTCAAGGCGTGCCGCCGGATGCACGCCGACGGCATTCGCACCAACGTCACGCTCTGCTTTTCCGCCAACCAGGCGCTGCTCGCCGCAAAGGCCGGGGCGAGTTACATCTCACCGTTCCTCGGCCGGCTCGACGACATCAACCTCGACGGCATGGAACTGATCCGCGAGATCCGGGTGATCTACGACAACTACGGTTTCGACACCGAGATCCTCGCCGCCTCCATTCGCAACGGCAACCACGTCAAGGAAGCCGCGATTGCCGGTGCCGATGTCGCCACCATCCCGCCGGCGGTCATCCGCGGGCTGGCCGGCCATGTCCTCACCGACAAGGGCCTGGACCAGTTCGTCCGCGACTGGCAGGCGACCGGTCAGTCGATCCGCTGAACGCCGCATGGCTCAGGCGGCGGGGCGATGCAGGACATGTCGTGCCGTCGCCTCGTCGACGATCAGTCCGGTGAGCCTGCGGCTCTCGAGGACGGCGGCGATGCTCTCCGCCTTCTCGACCCCGCCGGCGATCGCGACGAGATCGTGATCGCTGCGCTCCAGTAGCGAAACCGTGAGGGTTCGTCCATCGAGGGGCGTTGCCACCAGGCGACCGGCGGCATCAAAGAAGTGGCCGAGCAACTCGCCCACGGCGCCCGACGCCACAATGCCGGCCAGTTCGGATTCGTCGATCATGCCGGCCCGGACGAGCTGTGCCTCCGCATCGACGGTCCCCAGGCCGACCAGCTTGACCGGCGCTGACTGCGCCATCTCGAATACCTCGCGCACACCGCGCTGCGCCAGCAGCACCGCCTTGTCCTCTGCGCTGTTGGCGCAGAAGGGCACTGGCATGACGTGGGCCGGGGAGTCGGTCCGCTCGGCAATACGATGCATGACATCGTGGGGGTTGGCGGCGAAATTGCGGGTCAATCCGCCCAGCAACGAGACAAAACGGGTGTCCTCTGCCGTGCGCTGGGGCAACTCGGCCACTGCCGCGGCCAGGGTCCGGCCGTGTCCCAGGCCGATGGGGCCGGTGCTCGCCTGATCGATCAGGCGTCCGAGATAGCTCGCCCCGGCAATCCCCAGCGCCCGCAGCGGTAGCCCCGGCTCGGCAAGGTCCGGGGCAACCTCGCAGACCCGCAGCCCGTAACGCTCGGACAACGCGGCCTCCATCTCAAGGCACTCGACGATATCACCATCGATGCGCAGCTTGACCGCCCCCTCGGCGACGGCGCGGGCGATGAGCCGATGGGTCTTGACCGAGGGCAGGCCCAATTTGCGCGCCACGGCCGCCTGGGTATGCCCGCCGGCATAGTGCAGCCACGCAGCACGCAGCGCCAGGCTGCGCTCATCGATTCCATTTCCGTTGCCTGCTCGGCCCACGTCCCATCCTCCCTAATCCGAGAGATCCGCCACACCGGTGTCGATGTGCGGGGCCCAGAAGGCCACGCTCTCGGCGATATCCGCCACCACCCGTCGATCGTCGGGCTCGCGCTCCTTGAAGCTGAGCTCCAGGCAGATCTCATTATCCTTCGCACCGCCCTCGCGAAGGGCCTCGAGCAGCGGTCGCGGCTGTATCCGGCCGCGCGCATTGTACTCGGCGGTGAAGGGCCGGTGACCGCCCTTGTCCATCAGGCTCTGCTTGATATGGATAATCGGCGAGACCGGCGGTACTGCCCTTGCCCAGGCATAGGGATCGTAGTCGTCGGGATCGTCGCTGGTGACATCGCCATGATCGATATCGGCCATCATCCACATCGGCAGGGGAAGCCCCGCGTCCATGATCCGCTGCTGCAGGCCAAGACAGGCGGGGATGGTCTCCCCGAACTCGCGGCCGATACTCATGGGCTCCCAGAAGATGGAGTCAAGTCCCGCCGCGCGAGCATGCTCCGCCACCTGCGACCAGCATTCCAGCGCCATGTCGATCATCCGCTCGCGCCTTGCCGGATCGTCGAAGTCCCGATAGGTGAGAATGGCGAACTGCGTGCCGATCGATCGCCCGCCCAGATCGGCGATGACATCGGCGAAGGTCCTGAACCACTCGAGATAGTAGGCACGGACCTCGGGATCGGGATGCCCGAAGTGGTTGAGACGCCCGTAGGGACCGGTCATTCCCGACGTCACCCTGACCCCGGTCCGCGCCAGCGCCCGCCCCATGTCGCGCGTCAGCCGCCGGAGGGTGCTGGCCGGCCAGCTCGGGTTGATGAACTCGTGGGTGAGCTGCAGATCGCGGATGCGGATCCGGGAAGCCACGGTCTCGATCAGGTCATCCGGCTCGGCAAAGCGGTTGACCAGCGGGTTGGTATTCAGGGACAGGGATAGCGCCATCTCAGGCCGCCTTCTGCGCCCGATCACGGAACCAGGCGGAAAATGCCTCGCGCTGCGCCGCGTCCAGATGCAGGCCATGCTTGGTTCGTCGCCAGAGGATATCCTCCGGCGTCCGCGCCCACTCATTCTCCACGAGGTAGCGGGCCTCCGCCTCGTAGAAATCCCCGCCGAAATGGCGGCCGAGATCATCCGATGAGTTGGCATCCCCGACGATGGATGTCACACGGGTGCCGTACAGCCGCCCATAGTGCTGGCGAAGCTCGGGTGACATCCACGGGTACCTGGCCTTGACCGACTGCATGAACGCCTCGTAATCGGCATCCGGCATATCCCCGCCCGGCAGGGGCGCGCGATCAGTCCAGTCATCGCCCATGTCCGGGAAATGATGCCGGATCTGCCTGATACCCCGTTCCGCGAGTTCGCGGAAGGTGGTGATCTTGCCACCGAAGACGTTGAGAAGCGGCGCGCCCTCTGCCTCGTCCAGATCAAAGACGTAGTCGCGGGTGACCGCCGAGGGGTTGCCCTGGCCGTCATCGAACAGTGCCCGAACGCCCGAAAAGGTCTCCAGCACATCCTCGCGCCGCAGCTGCGCCTTGAAATAGCGATTGACCGCGGCGATGAGGTAGTCGATCTCCGCCTCATCGGCGACCACATCCTCGGCACGACCCTCCCAGGGGATGTCGGTGGTGCCGATCAACGCCTTGTCGCCCTCATAGGGGTTGATGAAGATGACGCGCTTGTCGTGGTTCTGCACCAGGTAGGCGTTGGTCCCCTCCCAGAACTTCGGGACGATGATATGCGAGCCCTTGACGAGGCGGACATTGCGGCTGGAGTGGGCCTTGGCGACGCGGGTGATGACATCGGTCACCCAGGGGCCGGCCGTATTGACCAGCGCACGGGCGAGGAATTCGCGCTTCTCGCCGGTCAGTGAATCCGTGGTCTCGACACGCCAGTGGTCCCCTTCCCGGCGTGCCCCCGTGCAGGGACTGCGGGTAAGCACGGTCGCACCATGCTCGGCGGCATCGCGGGCATTGAGCACCACCAGACGGGCGTCATCCACCCAGCAGTCGGAATACGCGAAGCCGCGCTTGTAGCGATCCTGTATTGCCGCGCCCTCGGGATCCCGGCGCAGATCCAGCGTTCGGGTGCCCGGCAACCGCTTGCGCCCTCCCAGGTGGTCGTAGAGGAAAAGCCCGAGCCGGACCAGCCAGGCGGGCCGATCCTGCGGCGAGTGCGGCAGCACGAAACGCAGCGGCCAGATGATGTGGGGCGCCGCGTTCATCAGCACTTCCCGCTCGATCAGGGCCTCCCTCACCAGACGGAATTCGTAGTATTCCAGGTATCGCAGCCCGCCATGCACCAGCTTGCCCGAGCGCGAGGAGGTCCCTTCGGCGAGGTCATCCTTTTCGCAGAGCACGACACTGAGCCCTCGACCGGCGGCATCCCGCGCCATGCCGGCGCCGTTGATGCCGCCCCCGATCACGAAAAGATCCACGGTTGGCAGATCGGACATCTCAAACTCCCTTTCTGTCGGCAAGACTGGCCCAGACGGGCAGAAGATCCTGCCTGGCCTGCTGATAGGCAGGCAGCAATGACTGATAGCGATCGGCAATGGCCGGGTCCGGGGACTCCCGGTCGCCGAACAGTGGCACCACCCAGTCGGCGATGCAGGACTCCATGTCGGGGTAGGCGCCGATGGCCACCGCGGCCATCATCGCGCAGCCGGCGGCGCCCGCCTCGTCGCGACTGCATACCCGCACCGGAGAGCCGACCGCGGCGGCCAGCGTCGCCCGCAGCATGGGGGATCGAACCGCCCCGCCACTGAGCCGCAGTTCCGTGGGCGGATCGCCCATGACGGAATAGCAGTCGGCTGCCGCCAGTGCCATGCCATCGACCACCCCACGAAGCATTTCCTTGAAGCCATGGCGCGTCGACAGACCGATGAAGCCGGCGCGGGCCCGGGCCTCGACGAACGGACCGCGTTCACCCGCCTCGGATATGTAGGGGTGGTAGAGGAGATCCGCCGGTTCCGTCTCGCGCAGCCATGCATCAAGGCGTGGGACCAGATCGCGGCCGGTCACCGGCTGGTCGAACTCGGTCAGCATTTCCGCCATGACGCCGAGGATCCAGTCGATGTTCAGCGTCGCCGCCATGTTGGTCTGCACCTGCGTGACCTGTCCCGGTACGGGCAGACAGATGACATAACCGGTGCGCTCTGCGTTGAGCTGTACATCACAGTCGGCCCGGCTCCGGAGATGCACGCCGGTCGACCCGATGGCCGAACAGGCCGTACCGGACTCCCCGGTGTGCACCCCGGCGCCCATCGCACTCATCACCATGTCGACGTAGCCGAGGCAGACCGGCGTTCCGGCCTGAAGCCCGGTCGCGGCGGCGGCGGATGCGCTCAGTGGATAGGTCTGCTCGGTGCCTTCGACAATGGGGGGCAGCAACGCACTTCGGTGGCCGAGGTCGAGGGCCTCGAGCACCGCGCTGTCATAGGCGCGGGTACGGAAGTCCCCGAACGTGAAGCTCGCCTCGGAGGGGTCCGTCGCGGCCACATCGGTGAGGTTGAAATAGAGCCAGTCCTTGCAGTGAAACGCGACGGCCGCCCGATCGAGCCGTTCAGGACAGTGGCGGTCCATATGGGCCATCTGCGCCCCCTGCTGGCAGGTGTTCAGCCCCGTTCCGGTGGCATCGAAGCGGGCCTGGTCATGGCCTGACTGCGCAAGCGCGGCGGTGGTGGCCGCGGCCCGGGCATCCAGCCACAGCCAGGCATCCCCGACCGGCTCGCCCTCTGGTCCCACCAGCCATGTGCCATCGCCCTGTCCCGTGACGGCAATGGCGGCCGTGCGGGAGGCCAACCCCTCCACTTCATCGCCCAGGGCCCGCAACGCATCGGCAGTGTCGGCCCAGGTCTGCGTCAGAGGCTGCTCCGCCCGGCCATCGTCTCCGGTGGTGTAGCGGTTGTTCCTTGAGGCGACCGCCACCTGGCGCCCGTCGAGCGTGAACGCCACCGCCTTGATCACCGACGTCCCGGCGTCGATGCCGATGATCAAATTATTGTTTGAATGTTTTTTCATATTATGTAATTTATTTCATTCAAGCCTTGCGGTGTCAACCAACCCCAGGCGGGCCAGGAAACACACCAAAGAAATAACGCTTGACAGCCCGTGTGATATATCACAGGTTTAAACGAAGTTTATCGCACAGAGATCGTCAGATCCGCGATAGAGGCAGGAGGAGAGAAGCATGGCGTCCGTGACCGCCGAGACCCCATCCGTAAGGCGCAAACCCCGCCGCGCAGCATTACTGTCGGCACTGGCGGTGGCGGTGTTTGTCATTGCCCTCGGGCTGGATACCACGGTTGTGTCGATTGGCTCGGACGCGGATCAGCGCGAAGCGGCGTTCTCGCCGGCCGCCTTCGGTGAGGAGCATTTCCCGCGCATCCGGGACTACGTCGTCGACAACGCCGTCAGCGCCCCCCTCCTCAGTGAAGCCATCGACGCCGACCAGAGCGCCGCCGCCGAGCAGTACGGCGTCAGCGCCGGCATCGGCGCGGTGATCCCGGTCCGCTTCACCGGCACCGTGGGAGAGGGCAGCACCGGGGTGTTCAACGTCTCCGTCGATGGCATCCCGGCTGACCGCACCATCCGTGTGCAGACGGGACCGGCGATCAACGGCACGGACCTGCGGGACGCCACGGGCACCATCAGCTTTGGTCAGTTCACCAATCAGATCGAATACCAGGACGCCGGCTCCGGCATCAACAACGCCATGAAAGCGGAGGTCCTGCAGGGACTCGACCGTGAGGCCCTGCCTGGGCAGCGAATCAAGGTCACGGGGGTGTTCAAGCTGATCAACCCGAACAACTGGTTCGTCACCCCCGTCGCGCTGGAGGTCCGTTGAGCATGGGCGAGAACGTCGTGCTGGCTGCCCGTCATATCGCCAAGTCATTCGGTGGCGTGCAGGCCCTCAAGGGCGTGAATTTCGACGTCCATGCGGGCCAGGTCACGACCCTGTTCGGAGAGAACGGTGCGGGCAAGTCGACGCTGATGAAAATACTCTCCGGCGTTATCCAGCCCACCGCGGGCGAGATACTGCTTGACGGCCAACCGGTGGAATTCGAATCGACAACGGACGCCGCCCGTCACGGTGTGTCCATCATTCACCAGGAACTCAGTCTCGCCCCGAATCTGAGCGTCCGGGACAACATCTTCCTCGGCCGGGAAATCCCCGGCACCGGAGGCGTCGACTACGCCGAGGAGACGCGCCAGACGCGGGCGTTGATGGACGACCTGGAAGAGGCCATCGATCCGCTCGCACCGGTCGGGTCCCTTCGCCTTGGCCAGCAGCAGATCGTCGAGATCGCCCGTGCACTCTCCGTCAATTCGCGGATTCTGATCATGGACGAGCCGACCTCTGCCCTCTCGGCGTCGGAGGTGGAAGTGCTGTTCGGCGTCATCCGCGAACTCAAGGCTCGCGGTGTGTCCATCGTCTACATCTCCCACCATCTCGAGGAAGCCCTCCAGGTCACGGACCAGGCGGTGGTGCTGCGCGACGGCAGCATGGTCGCGAGCGCCCCGCGCGAAGAGGTCGACCTGCCCTGGATCGTGCAGAAGATGGTGGGCAGCCACTTCGACCTGGGCACCCCGCCACCGCTGAACCGGGATGCCGACCCCGTTCTCGAGATCCGGGATCTGAGCATCCGCATGGAGGCGGCCGGGGGCAAGGCGGTCAATGATCTCAACTTGAGTGTCCGCCCGGGGGAGATCGTCTGCATCTACGGACTGATGGGCGCTGGCCGCACCGAACTCCTCGAGTGCCTTGCCGGCCGGATCCCCGCCGAGGGCGGCCAGATCCTGATGCGCGGTGAGGACATCAGTGATATGACCATTCCCGAGCGTATCGACAATGGACTGGTACTGGTCCCCGAGGACCGTCAGCGCGACGGCCTGGTGCAGACCATGAGTGTCGGCGAGAACCTCTCGCTGGCCTCGATCCTGGATTTCTGCCGCCGGGCATTCGTCTCGGACCGACTGGAGCGGGGCATCGTCGATCGGGCCATCAAGGAGGTCACGGTCAAGACGGATGGTCCGGATGCGCCGGTCACCTCGCTCTCGGGCGGCAACCAGCAGAAGGTGGTCATCGGCAAGATGCTCGCCACCTCACCCTCGGTCATGCTGCTCGATGAACCCAGTCGCGGCATCGATGTGGGCGCCAAGGGCGAGGTCTTCCGGCTGCTCGCCCAGCATGCCGAGGATGGGCTCGCGGTGATCTACTCGACCTCCGAGGTCGAGGAGTGCATCGCCATCGCCCACCGGATCATCGTCATGAATCGCGGACGGATTGCCGCGGAGTTCAGCAACGACATCACCCGGGAGGAAATCATGGCCGCCTCGGGCGAAGCCGTGATCGCGTAAACGCCATGGAGACCACCCAGACCATGACCGAAAAGACTGCTCAACCTTCGGCCTGGCAGCGCTTCAACCCCGGCCGCATCCTCCTTGAGGGCCGGGCGTTCTTCGCCCTGATCACCATCATCGTGGTGTTCTCGCTGCTCTCCCCGCATTACTTCACGGTCAGCAACTTCCTCACCATGTCCTCGCATGTCGCGATTTTCGGGCTGCTGAGCGTCGGCATGCTGATGGTGATTCTCACCGGCGGCATCGATCTGTCGGTGGGCTCGGTCCTCGCAGTCTCCGGGGTATTCGCCGGCTTCCTGATGCAGGGCGTGGAGATCGAGTCCGCCGGTGTCATCCTCTACCCGCCAGTATGGGCCGTCGCCGTCCTCACGATTGCCTTCGGCGCCTTTATCGGCGCCATCAACGGTGTCCTGGTCGCCATCTTCAAGGTGCCCGCCTTCGTCGCCACCCTGGGCATGCTCTATGTGGCGCGGGGTGTCGCACTGCTCATGACCAACGGCCTGACCTTCAACAACCTCGAGGGCAGCACGGCGCTCGGCAACACGGGCTTCGACTGGCTCGGGTTCAACCGGATCGCGGGTGTCCCGATCGGCGTCATCATCCTGGCCCTGGTCAGCCTGGTGGCGGCGCTGCTGCTCTCGCGTACCGCCTTCGGTCGCTGGCTCTATGCCACGGGCGGCAATTATCGGGCGGCCGAACTCTCGGGCGTCCCGACACGACGCGTGACCATCAGCGTGTACGTCTTCTCCGGCATCTGTGCGGCGATTGCCGGGATCGTCCTCAGCTCCCAGCTGACCTCCGCGGGGCCCACCGCGGGGTTCACCTACGAGCTGACCGCCATCGCCGGTGTGGTCATCGGTGGCGCTGCGCTCGCCGGAGGGCGTGGCACCGTGCGGGGCACCCTGCTCGGCGCCTTCGTCATCGGCTTCCTGGCCGACGGGCTGGTCATCATCGGCGTCTCGGAGTACTGGCAGCAGGTGTTTACCGGCGCCGTGATCGTGCTCGCCGTCCTGCTCAATTCACTGGAATACGGCGGCCGCAGGAAGACCTGATGGCCGGCCAAACGACTTCACCGCCATGGAGACGGGTATAACCCCGCTGCGGAGGAGAGCCGGTCGATTCATCGGCCGGGCAATCAGCACTAAAAGGAGATCGACAACCATGTTCAATCCACTCAAGCATCTCGGCCGGGCCGTGCTGGCCGGTTCCATGCTCTTCGCCGGGACCGCATCGGCGGAGGGGCTCATCTCGATCATCGTCACCGACCCCTCCAACCCCTACTGGTTCACCGAGGGCGAGGTGGCGCGGGAGACCGCCGAAGAGCTCGGCTACGAGGCCAATGTGTCCGCCCACAAGGGTGACACCAATGCCGAGAGCCGCCTCATCGACACCGCCATCACCAACGAATCCGCGGCCATTATCCTCGATCCGGCCAACGCCGATGGCTCGGTGGGCGCCGTGCGCAAGGCCGTGGATGCCGGCATCCCGGTCTTCCTGGTGAACGCCGAAATCAACGAGTCGGGTCTCGCCGTGGCCCAGCTGGTCTCCAATAACGCTCAGGGTGCCGCCATCGGTGCCGCCGAGTGGGTCAAGCGCCTGGGCGGTGAGGGTGACTACGTGGAGCTGTTCGGCAACCCCGCCGACAACAATGCCGCTACCCGCTCAAACGGTTATGAGACGGTCATCACTCAGTACCCGGATGTCGAGCGCCTCGCCATGGAAGTGGCCAATTGGGATCGGACCCAGGGCTACAACAAGATGGCGGCCATGCTGCAGGCCAATCCGAACATCGATGCCGTGATCTCGGGCAACGACGAGATGGCCCTCGGCGCCATTGCGGTGCTCAAGGAGCGTGGCAAGCTCGATGAGGTCATGGTCGGCGGCTTCGACGGTTCTCCGGACGCCATCGAGGCCATCAAGGCCGGCGAGATGGCCTACACCGTGCTGCAGCCGGTGGCCGTATTCGCTGAAGAGGCCGTGCGTCAGGCGGACTACTACATCAATAACGGCGAGCCGCAGGTTGCTGAGGAAAAGCAGCTGTTCGACTGCATCCTCATCACTGAGGACAACGTCGATCAGTACACCGCACCGTTCGTGCTCTCCAACTGATCCGAATCGCGGGGTACCGGCACCATCGCCGGTACCCCGCCCTACCGCTCTCCCACGAGCCGCGGGGTCCCACCCATGGCCTGCCTGCTGGGCATCGACAATGGACTGACCGTTACCAAGGCGGTCGTATTCGACGAATCCGGTCAGCCACTCTCGGTCTGCCGCGAGCGCGTCCCCCAGTCCCTGCCACGACCGCATCATGTCGAACGGGACATGCAGGGACTCTGGGAGGCCACCGCACGTGCCGTCCGTGACGCGATCGAGCAATCCGGCCGTGGCGCCGGCGAGATCGCGGCGGTCGCCGCGACCGCGCATGGCGACGGGCTCTATCTGGTCGACCGTGACGGAGAACCGCTGGGGCCGGGCATACTGTCACTGGACAGCCGCGCCGGGGACACGCTGTCGGCCTGGCAGCGCACCGGGCTACCCGATCAGGCACTGACGCTATCCGGTCAGCAGCCGCATGTCTCCGCCCCCTCGACACTGCTTGCCTGGATCCGCGATCACGAACCCGCGCGCTATGCGCGCATCGGTCATGTGCTGGGCTGCAAGGACTGGCTCCGGCTGTGCCTGACCGGCGAAGTGGGCATGGATCGGACCGAGGCGAGCACCGCCTTCACCGACGTGAATACCCAGGACTACAGCCCGGCACTGCTTGACCTGCTGGGCCTGTCCGCCCTGCAACCCGCGCTGCCGCCCATGCTGCATTCCGCGGCCGTGGCGGGCCGCGTCACCCGCCGGGCGGCGGCAGCCACCGGCCTGGTCGAAGGCACGCCGGTCGCGGCCGGACTGCATGATGTCACCGCCTCGGCGCTGGGCATCGGTGCCCACCGAGTGGATGTGGTCGGCATCGTGGCGGGCACCTACTCGATCAACGAGGTGCTCTCCACCGCGCCCGCCACCGACCCGCGCTGGTTCTGCCGCAGCGCGATACGCCCGGGCCAGTGGAACAACATGGCCATCTCACCCGCCTCCGCCACTAACTACGACTGGTTCATCGACACGCTCTGCACCGCCGAACGCGACGCGGCCGCAGCCGCCGGCACGAGTATCCACGAGCGTCTGTCCCCGGAGATCGCCGAGGCGCTGGCTCGCCCCTCGACGCTGATGTATCACCCCTATCTCTTCGGCTCGCCCCATGGTGCCGTCGCCTCGGCGGGTTTCCTCGGCCTGCATGGCTGGCACGGGCGGGGCGACATGCTGGCCGCGGTGCTCGAGGGCATTGCCTTCAATCACCGGGTGCATGTCGATGCCCTGCGGGAGGGTTTCCCCGCCCAAGATATCCGCCTGACCGGCGGCATCTCCCGCAACCCGGTGATCGCCCAGCTCTTCGCGGATGTCCTCGGGCTGCCCGTGACGGTATCCGCCACCGAGGAGGCGGCCGCCTGGGGCGCCGCCCTCTGCGGCGGCGCGGCGGTGGGGCTGTATAGCGATTTCGACGCGGATCCACGCCGAATGGCCGAGCTGGAGTCGCGCTACGAGCCGGATCCGGCGGGTCGTGCGCGCCGCGAGCGGCGCTACCAACTCCACCAGCAGGTCGCCCGCGGGCTCATGCCCCACTGGGAAGCCATCGCCAACCTCGAGACATCGGCAACGCCATGACACAGGAGCCTCGACCCCTCATGCAGGACGAAGCATTCGACGTCATCATCATCGGCGCCGGGATCAATGGTGCCGGGCTTTTCCGGGATCTCTGCGAACAGGGGCTCCGGTGCCTGATCGTCGACAAGGGCGACTTCGGGGCCGGCACGTCCGCGGCCCCCTCCCGGCTGATCCATGGCGGGCTCAAATACCTCGAGACCGCGGAACTGCGGCTGGTCGCCGAATCGACCCACGAGCGCAATCGGCTCCTGCGCAATGCACCGCATGTGGTCCATCCCCTGCCGTCGATGCTGCCCGCCTTCTCATGGCTGCGCGGGACCGGTGCAGCGCTTCGGACCCTGTTCGGCGCCACCAATGCGCCCCGCAGCCGGGGGGCTCTGCTGGTCAAGATCGGACTGGCGCTCTACGACTTCTACGGCGCCCGTGACCGGGTCATGCCCCGGCATCGGCTGTTCAGCCGACGGACCGCGCGGCGCATGATCCCCGCGCTGACCGGACGGGTGACCGCCGCGGGACTCTACTACGACGCGGTGGTCACCGCACCGGAGCGGCTCGTGCTCGAGCTTGTCGAGGACGGCCTCGCCGCCAGCCCCGAATCCATGGCCTGCAACTGGACGCCGCTTCGGGAACGACAAGCCGATGAGCTTGTCTTCGACCGGCCGGACGGGAGTCAGCTGACCGCGACCACCGGCTACGTGGTGAATGCGGCGGGTCCATGGATCGACCGCGTGAATGCACGATTGGGCGAGAAAACCGCGTTCATCGGCGGCACCAAGGGCTCGCACATCCTGCTCGACCATGACGAACTGGTCCGCCAGCTCGACGGCCGGATGATCTATTTCGAGGCCGATGATGGGCGCATCTGCCTGGTATTCCCCTACAACGGCCGTGCCCTGGTGGGTTCAACCGACATCCCCGCCGACGATCCGGACCGGGTCCACTGCGAGGCGGATGAAGTCGAGTACTTCCTGGAGAGCCTGCGGCAACTGCTGCCGGGTCTCGCATTCTCCGAGGACCAGATCATCTATCGGTACAGCGGCATCCGCCCGCTACCCAACAGCGAATCGGATGCACCCGGGCTGATCAGCCGGGATCACTCCACGCCGCTGCTCGACAGCAACCCGGAGCGCCCATTCCCCGTCCTCTCCCTGGTCGGGGGCAAGTGGACCACCTTCCGTGCCTTTGCCGAGCAGGTCGCGGACCGGGTGCTGGATACGCTGAAGCGACCCAGAATCCGGCAGACCCGGGCGCTGCCCATCGGCGGGGGTCATGATTATCCCGCGGATCCGGCGGCACGCGATGCCTGGCTGGATGCCCTCGCGCAGCAGACTGACCTGTCCCGTGCCCGCCTCGAGACGCTGCTCGCACGCTACGGTACCCGGGCTGCGGCCATCGCGGCCCATGAAGCGACCACCGCAACAACCGGCATTGCCGATGCCCCGGACCATACAACAGCGGAGCTCGATTGGCTCGCCAGGCACGAACACGTCGAGCATCTGGAGGATCTGGTCATGCGCCGCACCCTGCTCGCCATCACGGGACAGCTGACAGGGGACGGACTCCACCAGATCGCCGGGGTGACCGGCAGGGCGCTCGGCTGGGACGCGGCCCGCACCGAGGCCGAGGTGGCGCGTGTACTCGAGCGCCTGGCCGTCAGCCATGGGGTTCGCATCGCCGCATGACCGTGCAACACCCCCGCTCAGGCGCTATCCTGCCCCCACACGGAGACAGGGGAACCGTCGCATGGCCTTGAACGGCTCGCCTTCCAACGACGCATTGGATGCGCTTTTCAGCGAGCGGGCACCGGCTGACAGTCGCCGGGCAAAACAGCTCGATCGGCGGCAGAAGATCACCGAGCTGGTCATGGCGGAGGGCTCGGTGCGGATCGAGGATATTACCGAGCGGTTCGGCATCAGCCTGATGACCGCCCATCGGGACATTGACGAGCTCGTGGCGCGGGGATTACTCCGCAAATACCGGGGGCTGGTATCGGCCGCGCCGACCTCGCTCATCGAGGCGAGCGATGTCTACCGCGCCGCCCGGCAGCAGGATGAGAAAAAGGCACTGGCCGAGCTGGCCATGGAATTCATCGACTCCGGCCAGGCGCTGCTGATGGATGACAGCACCACGGTGCTGCAGATGGCGCCGCTGCTGGGCGAGAAGACGCCACTGACGGTCATCACCAATTCGTTGACCCTGATGAATGCCCTGCACGAGGTCCGGGACCTGGAGCTGATCGGCCTCGGCGGACGCTTCCAGAACTGGTGCAATGCCTTTATCGGACCAGTGACACGTCAGGAGATCGGCCTGTTCATGGCCGACACCTATCTGCTCTCCACATCGGCGATCATGCGGGGCGAGCTATTCCACCAGTCCCCGGAGATGGTGGAGACCAAACGGGCGATGTTCGAGGCCGCCCAGCGCCGCATCCTCATGGCCGATCATGCGAAGTTCGGACAGCGCGCCCTCTATCACCTCGCCAGTATCTCCGAGTTCGATATCGTGATCGTTGATGATCAGGTGGATGCCGAGAGTCTCGCCATGCTGCGCGAGACCGGTGTCGAGCTGCATATCGCCCGGACCCGCTAGACGACCGCTGGCGCCGTCCGGCGCCCTCCGCCCCTCCCGCACCCGCAATCAATGCCTCCCCGCCTGCCCCGGCGCCGGCGCCGTTACCGGTTTGCCTGGCCAACATTGAGCGACCATGGTTTGACATTTGTCAGACCGACTTCTATAAATGTAAAAAACCTGGAGGAGAGCCCATCATGGACGCGCCACTGCTTGAAGTAGTCGGCCTGCAGAAGTCATTTGGCGGTGTCGCCGCGCTGAAAGACGGGCGCTTCCGGCTGGAGCGCGGCACGGTCCATGCACTCTGCGGCGGCAACGGCGCAGGCAAGTCCACTTTCCTGACCATCATCATGGGTATCCAGACGCGTGATGCCGGGACGATCCGCTGCAAGGGCGAGGACGTGGTGTTCGCGACACCGCGCGAGGCGCTTGCCCATGGCATCTCGATCATTGAGCAGGAACTCAGCCCGGTTCCGGCGATGACGGTGGCCGAAAACATCTTCCTCGGCCGGGAGCCGGTCCGGGCCCTCGGACGCGTCGACTTCCGCCGCATGAACGAGCAGGCCCAGGCGCTCCTGAACCGCCTCGGGTTCCAGATTGCGGCAACGGATCGCATGGGCGAGCTTTCCGTGGCGAAGCTGCAGCTCGTGGAGATCGCCAAGGCACTCTCCTACGATGCCGAGATCATCATCATGGACGAGCCCACCTCGGCACTGGGCGAGAGCGAGGCAGACCAGCTCTTCGAAGCGGTTCACAAGCTCAAGGCCGAGGGCAAGGGCGTCATCTACGTCAGCCACAGGCTCTCCGAGATCCTCGAAATCGCGGATCACTACACCGTGTTCCGCGATGGCGCCTTCGTCGAAGCCGGCGAGATCGCGGATGTCAGCAAGACCGACCTGATCCGGATGATTGTCGGTCGTCCCCTGTCAGAGGAGTTCTTCAAGGAGAACCGGCCCACCGACGAGGTGACGCTGTCGATTGACGGGATCGATGCCAGCCACGGCGTTCACGATGTCAGCTTTGATGCGCATCGTGGCGAGATTCTGGGTTTCTATGGACTGATGGGATCCGGCCGTACGGAGATATTCGAGCGACTCTTCGGCCTGTCTGAGTGCCGGGCGGGCACGATCACGCTGCAAGGCCGGCAGGTGCAGTTCAACGACCCGGCGGAGGCCATCGACAGCGGCCTCGCCCTCGTGACCGAGGACCGGAAGGAGAGCGGGCTGGTGCTGCTCGCCTCGGTGCGTAACAACCTGTGCATGGCAAGCCTCCCGTCGGTTTCCAGCCCCGCCGGGATGCACCCCGCCGCGGAACGCGACGCCGCGCATCGCATGATCGAGATGTTCGGCATCAAGACCAGCACCGACCGGCTCGAGGTCTCCGGACTCTCCGGTGGGAACCAGCAGAAGGTGGTCCTCGGGAAATGGTTTCTGACCAATCCGGACATCCTGATCCTCGATGAACCGACCCGCGGCGTCGATGTCGGCGCGAAGCGGGAGATCTACCGGATCATGTCCGACTTTGCGAGCCAGGGCGGAACGGTGCTCATGAGCTCCTCGGAGACGGACGAGATCATCGGCATGGTGGATCGGGTCGTCGTGATGAAGGACGGCACGGTCTCCGGCGTCCTCTCCCGCGAGGAGATCGATGCCGAGACCCTCGTCCACCTCGCCGCCTGACCGAACAATCAATCCATCATCTTGAGGAGAGCAAGGGCATGAGCAACGAGTCGAGTCAGCCCGGACCCGCCGAGCAGGCGCCGGCGGAAAAGAAGGACAGTCAGGCGGGGCTGCATGTCACGGCATTCGCTCAGCGCTTCGGGATCGTCATTGCCCTTGTTGTTCTCTGCGTCGCGCTGTCGATCTTCAATGAATACTTCCTGACAACGCGCAATATCCTCAACGTCCTTCGCCAGACATCCATCAACGGCATCCTGGCGATCGGCATGACCTACGTCATTCTGACCCGGGGCATCGACCTCTCCGTCGGTTCCGTGGTGGCGCTGGCCGGCGTCATCTCCGCCGCCTTTGCCACCACCTCATCGGTTGCCGGCATGGCGGGTGGTCCCTATCCCGCCGGTCTCGCGTTCGCAGTGGGTATTGCCGTGGGCATCGGCACCGGAACGGTCTGCGGCACACTGGTGGCGCGCTTCAATGTACCGGCGTTCGTGGCAACGCTCGGCATGCTATCCGCTGCCCGGGGACTGACCCTGATTGCGGCTGACGGTCGGCCGGTTCCGGCGCTTACTGACAGCTATCGCTGGATCGGCACCGGCGATATCGCCGGCATTCCCCTGCCGGTGGTGATCTTCGCGATCGTTTTCCTGGCGTCCTGGTACGTGCTTTCGTCAACCCGGTTCGGTCGCCGCGTCTATGCGGCCGGCGGTAATCCACACGCCGCCAAGGTCTCCGGCATCAACGTCCGGCGGATCCGGCTGACCGTCTACATCATCTCCGGCGCCCTGGCCGGGCTGGCCGGCATGATCCTCGCCGCCCGCACGGGCTCTGCCCTGCCCCAGGCCGGCATCGCCTATGAGCTGGACGCCATTGCCGCGGTGGTCATCGGCGGCACGAGCCTCGCCGGTGGCGTCGGACACGTGGCGGGGACGCTGATTGGTGCGTTGCTGATCGGCGTCGTCAACAACGGACTCGACCTGATGGGAGTGGAATCCTATTACCAGCAGGTCATCAAGGGTGTCTTGATCGTGGCAGCCGTGCTGCTCGATCAGTCGCGGAACAGGCGGGCCTGACCGGGCCTGCCTCGATTTCCGGTGCTGCCGGGAAGTTTCTACCACTGGAGGAGATAAGGAATGAGAAAAGAAATCATGCTCGGTCTGTCGACCGCCCTCGCTGTCGCTGCGACACCGTTGGCGGCCCAGGACGAACCGTTCAAGGTCGGGGCTGCGCCCTATGGACTCCAGGCGGAGTTCATGCAGATCTGGACGGAGGCCATGGAGGAGCACCCGGCGGTGCTCTCCGGCGAGGTCGATCTGACCGTGTTCGACGGCCGCTATGACGCACTGGTGCAGCAGGATCAGTTCGAGACCATGATCACGCAGCAGTACGACGCCATCATCTTCGCCCCCATCGATATCGAAGCCGGCGCCACCGCAGTGCAGGCGGCCTATGATGCGGGCATCCCGGTGGTTGGCTCGAACACCCGGGTGAACAGCGATCTGCTGCACTCCTACGTGGGCTCCGATGACGTGAAGTCGGGCTACATGGAGGCCGAGATCGTACTCAACGAGCTCGGTTGCGAGGGCAACGTGGTCATTATCGAGGGACCGATCGGCCAGTCCGCCCAGATCAGCCGCCTCGAAGGCAACATGCAGGCCCTCTCGGAGTGCCCTGACGTGCAGGTGCTCGAGCAGCAGACCGCCAACTGGTCGCGTGCCGAGGCCCAGACCCTGATGGAGAACTGGCTCACGGCCCATCCGGGGGAGATTGATGGCGTCATCGGCCAGAACGACGAGATGGCATTGGGCGCGATCGAGGCGATCAAGGCCGCGGGCCTCGACCCGCAGGACTTCGCCATCGCCGGCATTGATGGCATCACCGATGCGCTCTACGCCGTCAAGGCAGGCGATATGGCCTCCATCCTTCAGGATGCCCGTGCCCAGGCACAGGGTGCGCTCGATGTTGCCCTGAAGGCGGTTGACCCGAGCTACGAGCCGCAGTCCGACATCTGGGAGCAGTATCCGCAGATGCCCTGGAACAACGGTGAGGACAAGCTCTACAACGTCCCCTGGACACCGGTTACACCGGAGAATGTGGACAGCCTCCTCGAAATGCGCTGATCGCAGGAACGGCCGGCATCTCCCCTGGGATGCCGGCCCATTTCACCGGAGAGAGAGCATCAATGGATTTCGACTTCCCCCTGACAGACCGCGTTGCCCTGGTGACGGGTGCAGCATCGGGTATCGGTGAGGCGATTGCGCAGGCATTCGCCGGCAAGGGCGCGAGGATTGCCCTCTGCGATCTCGATCGTGACCGGGCGGAAAAAACCGCCAATGCAATGAACGCCGAAGCCAGGGCGTATCGCTGCGACGTAGCGGATGACGCCAGCGTCGAGGAATGCGTCGCCGGCGTGGTGAAAGATTTCGGCCATATCGACATCCTCGTCAACAGCGCGGGCATCGTGGACCTGGCCCCCGCCGAGACCATCGACCCCGGCATCTGGCGCCGGACGATCGACATCAACCTGACCGGCAGTTTCCTCATGGCACAGGCCGTGGCCAACGTGATGATCAAGCGGGGGAATGGCGGCAAGATCATCAATATGGCCAGCCAGGCCGGATCGGTGGCCATCGACGGGCATATTGCCTACTGCGCATCCAAGTTCGGCGTCATCGGCATGACGCGGACCATGGCCCTCGAATGGGGCCGCCATGGAATCTGTGTCAATACGATATCGCCCACGGTTGTTCTCACCGAGCTCGGCCGGAAGGCCTGGAGCGGCCCGAAGGGCGAGGCCATGAAGGCGCAGATCCCCACCGGCCGCTTCGCGGAGCCCGAGGAGATCGCCGCGGCGGCCGTCTACCTCGCCAGCGAGGGCGCGGACATGATCAACGGCGCGGATATCCTGGTCGATGGCGGATACACCGTTAAATAAGCGCATGCATGCAGGGAGCAGGACATAGCCATGCAAAGATTCATCAACAACCCGGACGATCTCGTTGACGAGGCGGTCAGGGGTTTCGTGAAAGCCCATCGGGATCTCGTCGCGCTGCATCCCGACAACGCCCGGGTGGTGGTCTCGCGGACCGCCCCCGAATGCGGGCGCGTCGGACTCGTCACCGGCGGCGGATCCGGACATGAACCCGCCTTCATGGGATACGTCGGCCGTCACATGGTGGATGCCGTGGCCGTTGGAGAGCTCTTCTCCTCGCCCACGGCCAAGAGCTTCTACGATGCCATCAGGGCCGCCGACGCCGGAAATGGCGTCTGTGTGCTCTATGGCAACTACGCCGGCGACAACATGAATGTGAAGATGGCCGCGCGGATGGCGGCCAAGGATGGCATCGAGGTACGGACCGTCGTGGCCAATGATGATGTCTGCTCGGCTCCGCTGGAGGAGCGGGAAAAGCGCCGCGGGGTCGCCGGCGAGATTCTGATGTGGAGAGCCGGTGGTGCCAGGGCGGCCACCGGGGCATCACTGGAGGCCGTCCAGGCTACCGCGCAGAAGGCACTGGATGCGACGCGCTCCGTGGGCGTGGGGCTTGCTCCCTGCACCCTGCCCGCGAACGGCAGACCGAATTTCGAGATCGCGCCCGGCACGATGGAGGTCGGCATCGGCCATCATGGCGAGCCCGGCATGGAGGTGGTGGACCTCAAAGCGGCGGACGCCGTTGCCGATGACATGCTCGACATCGTCCTCGCCGAGCAGAATCTGGTCGCCGGCGACACCGTCTCGGTGCTGGTCTCGGGGCTCGGAGCCACACCGGTCAACGAGCTCTACATTCTGTATGACCGGATCGCGACGCGGCTTGACGCGATGAACGTGGAGATCATGCAACCACTGGTCGGCAACTACTTCACCTCCCTGGAGATGATGGGTGCCACCCTCACGGTCATGAAACTGGATGACGAACTCCGCGCACTGCTGGCCACCGAGGCCAGCTGCCCGGGCTTGAAGGTGACGCCATGAGCGGCATCCGCAATGCCAACAATGCCGCGATTGTCCGGGAAATCGCCGAGTGCATCATTGCCAACAAGGCCTACCTTTCGGAAATCGATGGCAGGATCGGCGACGGAGACCACGGCAACAATATGGCCAAGGGTTTTGCGATGGCCGCGGAACGGATCAGCGACGATGACTCGCTGGCCGACGGCCTCTCGACCCTCTCGGGCGTGCTCATGACGGAAATCGGCGGCTCCATGGGCCCCCTCTACGGGATGATGTTCGAGGACATGGCAGAGGCCATCGGTGACGAGTCCATGGTTGATGCGACGCAGTTCCAGCGCATGCTCGAGGCGGGTCAGGAGGCGGTCATTTCCATCGGTTCGGCACACGTCGGGGACAAGACCCTCCTTGATACGCTCTGCCCGGCAACCGAGGCATTCGCCAATACACCGGGCAACTTTCAGGCCCGGCTGGAGGCCATGAAAGCCGCCGCGGCCGAGGGCCGCGACAGTACCCGCGACATGATCGCCCGCGTCGGCCGCTCGAGCCGGCTGGGCGAGCGCTCCAGGGGTGTGCTGGATGCGGGCGCCACATCATGCTGTATGATTCTGTGCACGCTGGCCGACGGCATTATCCGCCGCCTGGCCTGACCGACCTGCCCGGGCGCCTCCCGCCCGGCCATCGGGTAGTGATCATATGGCCGAACTCGATTCCGATTTCATCGCCCGATTCTTCCGCGACGCGGCGATCCGGCTTGAGGAGCGTCGCGACGAACTCTGCCAGCTTGACGGGTTTGTCGGTGATGGTGACCACGGCACATCGATGGCCAATGGGTTCGCTGCGCTGACCGAGCTCGTGCGTGGCAGCTCCAGCCACGCAAGAGGCCCGGCCGCCCTGCTGCGCGAAGCAGCGGACCGCTTCCTGAGCCATGTCGGGGCCACGGTCGGCCCCCTCTATGCCACCGGGCTGCTCGATACGGCGCAGGCCATGGAAAAGGATGCACCCTGGCAGGTCCGCGAGTTCCCCCGATTCATGGCGGGCATCGCGCGGGGTATCGCCCGCCGCGGCAAGGCCGGACAGGGCGACAAGACCATGCTCGATGCGTGGCTGCCCGCGACCCGGGCCGCCCAGGCCAGCCTCGCCCGCGGCGCATCCGCCGCCGAGGCGGCGCGCGATGCCTGCGAAGCCGCCGCCGAGGGGGCACGGGCCACCGCCAGCATGATCGCCTCGCGCGGGCGTGCCGCGCGGCTGAAGGAGCGCAGCATCGGTCATCGGGACCCCGGTGCCGTCTCGGCGGCGATCATCATCGAAGCACTCGCCGAGACCGTCGAGGCAACGCCGGAGGCGCACTGAGCATGGCATCGGCCGCAGCGGAGCGGACACCCCTGAAGTTCCAGGACGACGCCCTGCTCTGGGCGGCCTGGCTGTACTACGAGGAAGGTCTGACGCAGGGCGATATCGCCAAGGCCATGAATGTCTCCCGGCCGACCGTCAACAGCTACCTCGCCGAGGCGCGCGCCAGCGGCATCGTCAATATCTCGATCTCCGGTGAGCGGCTCAAATCGCTGTCCGTGGCCCAGCAGCTCCAGGCGCATTTCGGCCTCCAGGAGTGTCTTGTCATCCCCGGTGAAGGCGGCGCCCGGTCGTTGATCGACCGACTTGGTGCCGCCGGTGGGCAGGCCCTTGCAAGCCTCATCCAGTCCGGTGACACGGTGGCCATCACCTGGGGCCGGACGATGCTCTCCGTGGCAAGAGCGGCGTCCGCACACGTCCCCGCCCTCACCGATCTGCGGGTGGTACAGGCCACCGGCGGCACCACGGCCGTTATCCCCTATACGCCGGAGGCCTGCGCCTCGCAGCTGGCCGAAAGCCTCGATGCACGCTGCATACCGATTTCCGCGCCAGCCATTCTGTCCTCCTCCGCGGCGAGATCACTGCTGCTCTCCGAACCTGTCATCGCCGAGCAGTTCGCCACGCTGGCGGCCGTCAACCGCATCATCTTCGGGATATCCTCACTGCGTCCGGACTCGACGATTCACGAGAGCGGTTTCTTCGACAGCAGCCTCGAGCAGCATGACCACTATCGGAACGCAGTGGGATCCATCGCCGGCCGATTCTTCGATGCCAACGGCATCCCCGTGGACGGACCGCTTGGCGACCGCACCGTGGCAATCGATCTGGAATCACTCCGCGACATCAAGACGCGCATCGCCGTCGCCGGGGGCTATGACAAGGTGCCGGCCATGCTCGCCGCCCTCCGCGGCCAATTCGTCAGCGTCCTGATCACCGACGCGGCCACGGGCGAGGCGATCCTGCATGCGGATGGCGTGGAAACACCGAGGCTGCGCTCCTCCAACCGCTGGCCGAAGCCTGAGAAGTCCGCCCTGCCGGAACGCACCCGCGTCAAGAAATTCCTCAACTCACCGCGCGATGCGGTCTTGGAATCCCTCGAAGGCGCATTGAGCACCTACCCGCAGTTCATCCAGCCCATCGGCGACTCGAGACGCGCCCTGCAGACCGCGGCACCGCCCCGCGAGGGCAAGGTCGGCCTGGTGATTGGTGGTGGCGCCGGCCATGAGCCCGCCTTCCTCGGGTACGTGGGGCGTGGGCTGGCGGATGCCGTCGCCGTGGGCAACGTGTTCGCCTCGCCCCCGCCGGATCGTATTGTCAGATGCACGAGGGCCGCCTCCCAGGGTGCCGGCGTGCTCTACATCTATGGCAATTACACCGGCGACATCATGAACTTCGACATGGCCGCCGAACTGGCCGGTGCCGACGGAATCGACGTACGCACCATTGTGACCACGGACGATGTGGCCTCCTCTGCCGCCGAGAACCGCGAGTCCCGGCGTGGAACCGCCGGCAGCGTGTTCGTGTTCAAGATCGCCGGCGCGGCATGCGACCGGCTCTACGACCTGGATGACTGCGAGCGTCTCGCGCGCCGGGCGAATGATGCGACCTTCAGCATGGGCATCGGGCTGGAGGCCTCCTCCCTGCCGGAGACCCGCCGGCCAACCTTTCAGATCGCCGCGGGAGACATGGAGGTTGGCGTCGGTATTCACGGCGAACCCGGGGCAGCCCGCGAGGAAATCACCACGGCCGATCTGGCGGTGGACCGCATGTGTGACCGCCTGTTCTCGGAGATGAACCTCGTCGCGGGCGAGCGGGTCGCCATGCTCGTCAACTCCCTCGGGGGGACACCGATGATGGAGCTTTTCATCATCGCCCGCCGTCTTCGCGAGCGTATTGAGGCCCGTAATGCCGTGCCGCTGCGGAATTTTGTCGGGCATTACTGCACCTCTCTGGACATGGTTGGCGCCTCGGTCAGCCTGATGAAGCTGGATGACGAGCTGCTGGAGCTTCTCGACCATCCCTGTGCCGGATTCGGCCTGCAGGTCGCGGCGCATTCAACCGCCTGGTAACGCCCGCCCGGTGACTGCGCCCGACTTGATATCCGGCAGACCTCGTTGCGCCCTGCGATGTCAGGCTTATCGCCATGAATTCGGGCTCGAGACTGCATCCTTTCCTGATCGCCGCCGGGCTCTACGCCGCACTGCTCCTTCCGCTGGCGGTGCTGACGCGCATGACGCCTGTCTGTCTGCCCGGCCTGATCGACTTCAACGCGGACATCGAGGCGATCCTGTTCGGCCTCGTGCCTGCGATTGCCGCCGGTATCTGCCTTCCGCCGGCGCGCTACTGCGACTCGCGGCCCCCTACGACCCGACCTGCCTCACCGTGGCGGCCGCAGCGCGCAGGTGGGATTGCATGAACGCACGGGCGCTGACCGCCAGGTCCATGCCGTCCGACCAGAGATTCCGCCACACGGCGAGGTCACTGCAGAGACCCGGCATCACCACGGCGGACGAGAAACTCTCAAAGGTAATGCCACCGCGGTAGTCAATCCGCTGCAAGGCATGGAAGAAGCTGCCGAAGGCAATGGACCCCGCGCCCAGGTACCCGCGGTGATTCTCACCGATATGGATATACCCGAGCCGGTCGCCACAATCGAGCACGGGCTGGACGAGATCCGTCTCCTCGATATTCATGTGGTAGGTGTCCAGATGGACATAGACGTTCTCGGCGCCGATGGCATCAATGAATCGAAGGGCCTGGGCCGCGGTATTCAGCACATGGGTCTCGTAGCGATTGACGACCTCAATGCCCAGGCCAAGACCACAACGGCCGGCCTCCTCCGCCACTTCCCTGAGCACGTCAACGGCGTTGGCATAACCCTGCCTGGTGACCGGTTGGGCGTACTTTCCAAGCGCGCTGTAGAGTGCCCCGCAGAGATTGCGGGCGCCCAGTGCGGCGGCCACGTCAACGGATTCCCGCAATAAGCGCGCGCCGCGCTCCACAACAGCGGGATCATCACTGGAAATATCCGCATCAAAGGCGAGTCCGCGTGAGCAGGCAACGCCCAGTCCATGTTCGGCAAGGGTCGTGCGCGCGTGATCGACGTCGAGCTGCGTCGTGTCATGGAGGGAGAGTTCGAGAAACTGGTACCCCGCCGCTCGTGTCTGCCGTGCTGCAAGCTCCACGCTGGACGGTTCGATATCACCGGCCCATACGAGCGCATGAATACCTAGGGGATTCATTATTTCCTCCTCCTGATCACCCACGCTTCATTTTTAACAGAAAGCGGATGCGCAATAGTTCGTTATATAAGAACGAATACAAAGTAATGTTGTATTTGTATTAACGATCGAGTTTGGCGATGCTGCGTCGCGTCACCGTCAAACGCAAAGGGGTTATCCGTGGATTTCTTTCCCGAACTTGCCAGCACACTGCTGGCCCAGATGCAGAAACCCACCCTCGCCTTCCTGATTGGCGGCATGCTCCTTGCCGCCATGTCGAGCCGACTGGAGCTTCCCGAGCCCGTCTACAAACTCGTCGTCATGCTGCTTCTTCTGAAGGTCGGCATGTCGGCGGGCATCTCGGTGCGTGAGGCGGAGCTCGTCGCCCTGGCCGTACCCGGCGCGCTGGCGGTGATTGCCGGCATCTCAATCGTGCTGATCGGCCGAATCACACTGGTCCGGCTCAGGGGGGTCGGCGAAATGGATGGCATGGCGACCGCCGGGCTGTTCGGTGCGGTCTCGGCGTCCACGCTGGCGGCCGGCATGGCGATGCTGGATGACGTTGGCATCGCCTACGAAGGCTTCATCGGCGCCCTCTATCCGTTCATGGATGTGGCGGCCCTGCTGACGGCCATCATCATGGGCCGGATGGCTGCCGAACGGCGGGCGGCCCATGGCGATGTCGCACAGGGCGGCGTGGTCGCGATCGGTGGCGGCGACGGGGGTCGTCAGGGTTCGGTGGTGGATTGGGCGATGATCCGCTCGATTCTGGTGGATACCATCCGCAGTCCCGCCATCTCGGCGCTGCTGCTCGGCCTGGGCCT
This sequence comes from uncultured Ectothiorhodospiraceae bacterium, assembly GCA_913056385.1. Lineage (GTDB taxonomy): Bacteria > Pseudomonadota > Gammaproteobacteria > Nitrococcales > Nitrococcaceae > Spiribacter. Next base: position 2,502 of record CAJXND010000012.1, on the reverse strand, counting down.
GGGACTGTTTGCTCGGCCCGACAGTGTGTTCGAAAGCTTCTATGAGCCTCTGTTCCGGGGGCTACTGTCGATTCTGATGCTGATGATGGGGTTCGAGGCGTGGAACCGGCTCGGCGAGTTGCGGCGCGTCGCACACGTCTACATTTTCTATGGCCTGTTTGCACCGCTCGTTCACGGCCTCATTGGTCTCGGACTGGGACTGATCGCCCATGAATTAACCGGGTTTTCACTGGGTGGCGTGGTGCTCATGGCGGTCATGGCCGCATCCAGCTCGGACATTTCCGGCCCGCCGACGCTTCGGGGCGCGCTTCCGGAGGCCAACCCCTCCTCCTATATCGCGACCTCAACCGGACTGGGAACACCGGTCGCCATCCTGTCCATTCCGCTTTGGATCGCGCTGGCCGAGGCTTTCATCGGTGGTTGATCCAACCCGAAATTCAGGGCGTGCGTGCCTCGCGGCGCCGCTGCAGCTGTCGCTGCAGATTCAGCCAGGTCACTGCAACGAGGATGACAACAATACCCGCGGCTTCGCTGGGGCTGAGCAGCTGTCCGAGCAGCAGAACGCCGAAGAGGGTGGCGGTGGCAGGCTCCACCATGGCGGTCACCGCCGCCGTCGATGGCAACACGCCACGCAGGCCGGTGAAATAGCAAAGGAAGGACAGCCCCGCGCCCATCAGCCCGAACAGGATGAACAGACCGAAATCGGGCGATGCCGGCGCCTGCATCGCTTGCGACCAGTCCACCAGCGGTGCGAGCGCGATCAAGGCCGCCGTAAAGGCGATCGTGAGCGCGGCCGGCGTCGAACCATGACGACCGGCGGACTTGAACGCGAATATGAAAAGCGCGTAGGAGGCGCCCGATAGCAGACCGCTGGTGATGGCAAACGTGGTAAGGCGGACTGACGAGCCCGTATACACTCCGGTCATGAGCGTGATCCCGACCAGCGTTGCAATGATCACGAGCCCGCTACCGAGGGTCGGTCGCTCGGTACGCAGCAGAAAAGAAACCAGATAGACCATCACCGGCGCGGTGTACATCAGTGTGATCGCAACCGCGACACTGCCCGCACTGATACTGAGAAAGTAGTAGACGAGGTTGCCGGCAACACCAAGCCCGGCCACGGTGGACCAGCCGATCAGCCGCCAGCCGAACTCACCCCGCACGCCGCCGTAGAAGCGCCAGGCGAGCCAGGTCCCCATGCAGATCAGGCCGAACACGACCCGCCAGAGCGTGATGACCTGCGGCGACCAGCCTGCGTCCATGAGGATGCTGGCAAGTCCACCGGAAAGGCCCCATTGAAAGGCGCCCAGGGCAACGAGCAGCACGGGCATGCGTGGCACTCCACGACCGTTGTGAATGTGGCTGCGTGTGCAGTGCCCGGCGCTCGGGTCGGACCCCCTCCCCGACTCACGGGGGCTCGAACCTTCCAAGTCCCCATTATATAACGAAAAAACCGGCCTGTCGGCCGGCTCTTTCGTCATATGGCGCGCCCGGGAGGATTAGCTCGGCCCTGCGGGCCTCGTGCTCTCGCGCTGCGCGCTCGGGTCGAACCCCTGATCCGGCTGTTGGGGGTTCGAACCTCCCGGACCCCGGTTATATGACGAAAAAACCGGCCTGTCGGCCGGCTCTTTCGTCATATGGCGCGCCCGGGAGGATTCGAACCCCCAACCTCCTGATCCGTAGTCAGGTGCTCTATCCAGTTGAGCTACAGGCGCGTTGTGAGAGGCGCGGAGTATGGAGGGTTTGGACGGGAGCGTCAAGATCGGCGCCGGCCGAGGGCCTCAATGGATTGAGGCGGCGGGAGCGGCTGATCGGTTATGATCCGAAGCACTGGAGATTTGAGGAGTCACTCACAATGACGATGACCAAAACGGCAGTTGCCGCGACCTTCGGGGTCTTGCTGGGCATCGGGCTGGCGAAGGCCGAACCGTTGCAGATCGAGGTGGCCAAGACCGCCAGCTGCGGTTGCTGCAGTGCGTGGGTAGACCATCTGCAGGCCAACGGCTTCGAGGCCATCGCCCATGACGTCAGCCACCAGCAACTGAATGATATCAAGGCCCGACTCGACATCGATCCGGTACTGACCTCCTGCCACACAGCCATGGTGGATGGCTATTTCATCGAGGGTCATGTCCATGCCGACGAGATTCGCAGCCTGCTCGCAGAGGAGCCCGAAGCCCGCGGGCTGACGGTTCCCGGCATGCCCATCGGTTCGCCCGGCATGGAGATGGGTGATCAGCGCGACGCTTACGAAACGTTGCTGGTCCTGGAGGATGGCGACACGGAGATTTTCGAGGCGCACCACCACGACGCGCGTATTCGTTAATCACAAAAAAGGGGGCAGTTGATACTGCCCCCCTGAGCGGGCCTTCCCTGGCCCCGGGGGATCCAGCATCCCCCGTCAGTTCCCTCGGTCGCTTACCGGGTGACGGTCACGCCCTCGGCGTCGATCCCGTCCTCGATCCGGCTGGACTCGATCAGGAGTTCACCGCTGCCCGCATC
>CAJXND010000011.1 GCA_913056385.1 uncultured Ectothiorhodospiraceae bacterium | reverse complement strand
GCCGGGCATACGATGGATGTCTCGGGCAGCGTCACGCTGCAGGTGGAGGTCGTGAAGGACTATCCCATCGATGGTCCGGTGCTCTTCCCGCTGGTGGAGGATCTACCGCCCATGGCACGGCCTTTCTCTCCGGAGGAGCAGGCGAAGGGCGAGCGGCTGGCCCGCCGCTGGGGGATGGACACGCTCGAACCCATGGCGCCGATCTCCGTGATCGGGACGGCCGCCAATCTCAATGAAGCCATCGATAACGGACTGGCGCGCGCGGCTCGTCTGCTCGACATGACCGTGGCCGAGGTCCGGAACCGGGCCACCGTGAATGGCGCCATCGAGATCGGCCGTGCGCCCGGCGTTATCCAGGTGACTTTCCTTGCGCCGCTGGCGAGGCTGGATGCCGTCGGCCTGGGTGACTATGCCCGGGAACAGTATGGCGTATAGCCCCCGGAGGTGGCTGCATTGCGCAGCCGCCTGTTGATCGTTTTGGCTCTGGGTTTTCGCCATGTCGTTCTGTAGGATCGAACGACATGGCAATGCTCAATTTCCACCATCTCCGCTATTTCCATGTGGTTGCTCATGAGGGGCATCTCACCCGGGCGGCGGAGCGACTGAATGTCTCCCAATCCACGCTCTCCGCGCAGATCCGACAGCTGGAGGATCGCCTCGGGCAGCAGCTCTTCGAGCGCCGTGCCCGGGCGCTGCATCTCACCGAGGCAGGGCGGATCGCACTGGATCATGCGGATACCATCTTCGCCACCGGTGAGGAACTGGTGGCAACGCTTCAGCAGACCGGCCAGCCCCGGCAGGCGCTCAGGGTCGGCGCGCTCGCGACACTATCCCGGAATTTCCAGCTCGGCTTCCTGCGGCCGGTTCTGGACCGGCCCGACGTGGAAGTCATTCTGCGCGCCGGCAGCGCGGGTGAGTTGTTCGAGGCGCTGCTGGCGCTGCAGCTCGACGTGGTCCTCACCAACGAGCCGCCCCGGACCGACGCGTTGCATCCGTTCATCACGCACCGGCTTGCCGAACAGCCGGTCAGCCTGATCGGTACGCCGGCGCTGGTGGCGCTGGGTGACTCTCTCAAAACCTGGCTGTCCGCCGCGCCACTGCTTCTCCCCAGCCGCTCCAGCGGGCTGCGCACGGCATTCCGTGCCGTGCTCTCCCGTCTCGACGTGCAGCCTCGGATTGCTGCGGAAATTGACGATATGGCCATGCTCCGACTGCTGACACGGGAGGGCGCCGGTCTCGCGGTCATTCCGCCGATCGTGGTCCAGGACGAGCTCGACCGCGGCGAACTGGTCGAGGCCGATCGTCTTCCTGCGATGAGCGAGGCGTTTTATGCCGTGACCAGTGAGCGTCGCTTCCCCAATCCTCTGCTGAACGACATGCTTCCCTGAGCATGATGCCCTGGATCCTGGCCACGGTCGGCCTGACCGCTCTCCTGCTATGGGGCGGGCGCCGCTGGCTGCATCGGAGCCTGGCGGCGCCGCGCCGGCCGGTGACCGGAGGGCCTGCCGATCACGGTGTTGCCGGTCACGAGGTCTCCATTCCCACCGCACGCGGGCGATGGCTCTCGGGTTGGCTGCTGGACGGTGATCCGCAGATGGGCCGTGCGGTGATCTGCCATGGCTGGGGTGTCAATCGCCTTTTCATGCTGGCATTGGCGAGACCGCTGCAGGAAGCCGGCTGGCAGGTGCTGGTCTTTGACGTGCGCAATCACGGCCGCAGCGATTCGGACAGCTTCTCATCGATGCCGCGCTTTGCAGAGGATATTGATGCCGCGGCCACCTGGATGCGGCGTGAGGACAACGGCAGCGAGGGTCCGCTGGTTCTGGTCGGGCACTCCGTTGGGGCGGCGGCGACGCTTCTGGCGGCCTCCTGGCGGCGTGATATAGACGGTGTCATCAGCCTCTCCGGTTTTGTGCACCCGGAGCGGATGATGAAACGTTGGCTTGCGGCCCGGCGGATTCCGTTCGTGCCCATCGGGTGGCTTGCACTCCGCTACGTGGAGCGGGTCATCGGGCATCGTTTCGAGGCGATTGCGCCGGTTAATGTCATTCGGCATATCCATGTTCCGGTGCTGATTGCGCATGGCCGCCGCGACCGCGTCATCCCGCCGGAGGATGCCGAGGCCCTTGCGCAGGCCGGTGACGTGGCGAACACCAAACTGGTCTGGCTCGAGGGTGGGCACGACCTGAGTCAGGAGCTGGCGGATCAATGGCCGCAACTGGCGGATTTCCTTGCACGCCTCTGATCGACGGGCATTGCATGCCGATATCACCTTCCGCATGATGCCCTTTCCACGCAGCGACCATCCAGCCCTGAACATCAGCATGGACACCGTCACCGATCAGGTCTGCCTGGCCATCCGGCAACGCATCCTCCGCGGGGAATTCGCGGGTGGGGAGTTCCTGCGCGAGCAGGCGCTGGCGGATGAGCTGAACACCTCGGTTGGTCCGGTGCGCGAGGCGCTGGACCGGCTCGCCGCCGACGGTTGGCTCGAGCTCATTCCCTACCGTGGGGCCCGGGTCATGGAGTGGACCCGCGAGGACACCCACGAGGTGTTCGAGTTGCGCGCGCTGCTCGAGGCCTATGGCGCGCGGCGCGCCGCCGCCCGTATTCGCCCGCCCCAACTGGCCCGCCTTCGCGCAATCGTGGAACAGGAAAAAGCACTCGTCCGGCAGGCGGAGCCGCCGCATGACCGACTCGGCGAGCTGAATCTGGAGTTCCACGAGACAATCCTGGTGGCGGCGGGTAGTCGACGTCTGCAGCGCTCGCTGGAGACGGTTCTGCATGGGGCCATATCGGCCCGGAGCACCTTCGGACTAAGTCGCGCCGCCATGGACAAGGCGCTCGACGAGCACCACGCCATCGTCGATGCGCTGGCCAACGCCGATGGCGGGCGGGCCGCCGATCTCATGCAGATTCACATCCTCTCCGTGGCCCGTGGCCAGCCCGATGAACGGAGCTAGCGCGGGCGGAAACCGGTCACGGAATCCATCCCCTTCCAGATACTAAATTAGTAGCCGAAATTCGTTGCGACCCGTCCGTGGCGTGGATAGCGTCCAGTGCTTTGCGGACATAGAGGGGATTGCCATGGAGCGGCAGGAGGCGCTGGCGGATGCACGTCTGACCGAGCAGCTGCGGGAGGCGCTGTCGCCCGCTTTGCCCTATGGGTCATCCCTGATCCCGCTGGATATCCTCGTCGTTGTCTCCATCGCTCATCACCTCGATCAGCCGCTCAGCGTCAAACAGCTCCTCGCCGTGCTGCCGTACTCCGTGACCGGCATCCGCTACAACCTCGCCCAGCTGGTGGCCGATGGCTGGTTGATCAAGTCGCGTAACGGCGACGATCGGCGCCTTGTTCACCTGCTGCCCACGGAGCGTGTGGCCGATGCCTTTGCGGCGGTCAGGGCGGAAGTACTGGAGACAATGGAGCAGCCACCTCGGTAAAGCACGGCGACGATTCCTCGCAATGCTTGCATTGCCGTTTCGCGCTGATCAGCATGGACGCCACCAACTGGGCTGATCACTATTCGAGGAGAACGGCATGGGTAATCGCGTACTGAGACTCGCCCCCGGGGGTGGCTTTGACCAGGTCAGTATCGAGGAGGCTGAGGAGCCTTCGGCTCCTGGACAAGGGGAGATAACGGTCCGGCTGCGCGCCAGTTCCCTCAACTTCCACGACTACGGTGTGGTAAAGGGTCCCATGGCGCCGAAGGACGAGGCTCGCATCCCCTTGTCCGATGGCGCCGGCGAGGTGATCGCCGTGGGCGAGGGCGTGACCGGGTTCGCCGAGGGAGACGCCGTGGTCAGCACCTTCTTCCCCCACTGGGTGGATGGCGATCCCGAGGTGGAGGGCTTTGGCGGGACACCGGGTGACGGTATCGACGGCTACGCCCGGGAAAAGGTCACCCGCCCGGCAACGGCTTTCACCCGTATTCCGGCCGGCTGGAGCCATGCCGAGGCGGCCACGTTGACCACCGCGGGTGTGACGGCCTGGCGGTCGCTGTTCGTGCACGGCAATCTGCAGCCCGGTCATACCGTCCTCACCCTCGGCACCGGGGGCGTTTCCATCTATGCACTCCAGCTGGCGGTGGCTGCCGGTGCGCGCGTGATCTCGACGTCTTCCAGCGATGAAAAACTCGAGCGTCTGAAGGCCATGGGGGCCGAGGCGGTCATCAACTATCGCGAGACGCCGGAATGGGGCAAGGCGGTGCGTGAACTGACCGGGGGCCGTGGCGTTGATCATGTCGTTGAGGTCGGTGGGCCGGGGACGCTACAGCAGTCCATGGTGGCCGCGGCCGTTGGCGGTCATATCTCGCTGATCGGTGTGCTCACCGGTGTGAAAGGCGACTTCCCCCTGATCCAGGCCCTGTTGCGCCAGCAGCGGCTGCAGGCTGTGCTGGTGGGATCCCGCCGGGATCAGGAGGACATGGTCGCGGCGATGGAGGCCACCGGTATCCGGCCGATCATCGACCGCCACTTCCCCCTGGATCAGCTGGTGGATGCCTTCCGGCATGAGGAGAGCGGCGCCCACTTCGGCAAGATCTGCATCGATATCTGACGGCGCGGATGGCGGTCCGGCCCCATGTGTGGACGCTTCGACCTGCATGCCCGGCCTGACACGGTGGCTCGGGCGCTGGGCGTCAGCGCTCCATCCGTCGGGTGGGACGCGCACTACAATATAACGCCGGGCCGGCCGATCGCGGCCGCCTTCGCGGCTTCGACGGTGGACGGTCAGGCAGGCCCCGAGTCCCCGGACAAACCGGTACTCGATTATGCGTGGTGGGGTTTTCGGCCGGACTGGGCGGGCGATGACGCCCCGGCGCCCATCAACGCGCGCGCCGAGACCGTGGCGGGATCCCGCTATTTTCGTGCCGCGTTCCGGCGTCAGCGTTGCCTGATTCCGGCCAACGGCTGGTTCGAATGGGAAAAGACGTCAACCGGCAAGCAGCCCTGGTATGTCACCGCGCCGGATGAGGCCATACTCTTCTATGCTGGTATCTGGGCGGCGTCGGCGCATGAGACGGGACGCTGCTGCGCGATCATCACGGAGCCGGCCCGGGGGGTTGCCGCAGGTATCCATCCGCGGATGCCGTTGGTGCTGGACCGGTCCTGCTGGCATGCCTGGGTCGACACCCGCCTGACGGATCGGGATGCCATCCGTCAGGCGGTTCACCGGTTCGACCCGGATCAGCTCAGGGCCTGGCCCGTATCGACGCGCGTCAATCGCCCCAGCGAAGACGACGCGTCACTGAACCTTCGCCAGTAGCTGTGCGTTGCCACCGGATGCCGTGACGTCCACGCAGACATGACGCTCGTGATTGACGTGTGCCCGGTCCGGGCAACCGGTGATGAGGGGCAGGATAGGGCCACTTCGCCTGGACAGTGCCAGCGCATAGGGCCGTGCACTCGCCTCGTCACCCCACCAGATCACCCCCGAGAAGCCTTCCAGCGTTTCCAGTGGCTCTGGGGAGAGTTCTCCAGTCACCTCAATGGCCGTGCCACCCAGCGCTTCCACCTGGCGTCGTTGCTCGGCCACTGCCTCGGAACCCGGGCCGAGGCACAGGATCGGCGGCCGTGGGACATGGTAGAGGCGGTTTGACTCGCCGGTGGGGCCGGGCATGTCCACACTCTCGGCGGGCATTCCCGGAGCCGGCACAGCATTGATTTCAGACTGGATGTCCGACACGTCCGCCGCGTCTTCAGGGACCCGGGTGGCTACCGTGGGGGCGTCGGGTGCCGCAAAGCGCGGCACATAGTCCGGTCCACCCGCTTTCGGGCCGGTGCCCGAGAGTCCTTCGCCACCGAAGGGCTGGCTCGCCACGATGGCGCCGATCTGGTTCCGGTTGACGTAGATATTCCCGGCATGAACCCGGTCGACGATATGCTGGACCCGATCCTCGATCCGGGTGTGCAGGCCGAAGGTCAGGCCGTAGCCGCGGGCATTGATCCGTTGGATCACGGCGTCCAGATCCTGCGCCCGGTAGCTGGCGACATGAAGAACCGGTCCGAAAATCTCGCGCTCGAGATCCTCGATGCCATCAACCTCAATCACCGCGGGACCGATGAAGTGCCCTTCATCCGGCGCGCTGACCTGCTTGATCAGCCGTCCGTCGCGGCGGGCCGCGTCGATGTAGCCGCCGATCTCGGCGGCGGCATCGGTGTCGATGACTGGGCCGATATCGGTGGACAGGCGCCAGGGGTCGCCCAGCCGCAGCTCGTCCATGGCCCCCAGGAGCATTTCCATGAAGTCGTCGCGGACGTCCTCCTGGACATACAGGCACCGCAGGGCCGAACAGCGCTGTCCGGCCGACTGGAATGCGCTCGCCACAACATCCCGGACGGCTTGCTCATGCAATGCCGTGGAATCGACGATCATGGCATTCAGGCCGCCGGTCTCGGCGATGAACGGAGTGCCGGGGGCCAGATGCTCACTCATGTTGCAACGAATGGCCTGGGCCGTGTCGGTGCCCCCGGTGAATGCGACGCCGTTGATGCGCGGGTCGCCGGTAAGGGCAGCCCCCACGGTGGCGCCGTCCCCGGGCAGGAACTGCAGGGCGGAGTGCGGGATGCCGGCTTCGTGCATGAGTGCCACGCCCTTGGCCGCCGTCAACGGTGACTGCTCGGCCGGCTTGGCCAGTACGGCGTTGCCGGCCGCCAGCGCCCCGGCGATCTGACCGGTGAAGATGGCGAGCGGGAAGTTCCAGGGGGAGATGCAGGCGAAGCGTCCGCGGGGTGCGGGTTCCAGGCACCTCGCCTGACGCGCATAGTAGTAGAGGAAATCGATGGCCTCGCGCAGTTCGCCCACCGCATCCAGCAGGTTCTTTCCGGCCTCGCGGGCGACGATCGCCAGAATCTCGCCGAAGTCGCGCTCATAGAGTTCGGCGGCGCGTTCCAGAACGGCGGCCCGCTCGCGCGGACTGGCGCCCCACGGCGTCGCCGCCGTAATGGCCTGTTCGACCTCCGCCGGGGTGGCCTCACGAACGAGGCCCACCGTATCGCCCGGATTGGCCGGGTTGCCCATGGGGTGCCATTCGGCGGCCTGCGGATCCACGGGTATGACCGTAATGGGCATGGCCCGGAAATCACGGTCGTGGAACGGACGCCGAGCCCCCTCGATGCAGTCCAGGTCGGCGATATCCCCCAGATCGAACCCCCGCGCGTTGCGCCGCGTGGGCAGGAATATCTCCGGCCCGCGGGAAAGGCCCGGATTGACGGGCCGTACAACATCATCGAGCGCCTCGAACGGGCAGGCGACGACCTCCGCCGGCGGAACGGCTTCATCAACGATCTGGTTGACGAACGATGAGTTGGCCCCGTTCTCGAGCAATCGACGGACCAGGTAGGCGAGAAGGTCGCGGTGTTCTCCCACCGGCGCATAGATGCGACAGCGGGTGCCGTTGCGATCCATGACGATGTCGTGCAGCCGCTCGCCCATGCCATGCAACCGCTGGAACTCGAAGGCCTCGCGGGGTATCGCCATCTCGTCCGCCATCGCCAGCACCGCCGCCACCGAGTGGGCATTGTGGGTGGCGAACTGGGGATAGAGTCGGTCGGTCATGCCCAGCAGCTTGCGGGATACCGCCAGATAGCTCACGTCACTGCCGGCCTTGCGCGTGAATACCGGGAATCCGTCGACGCCCAGCACCTGGGCGCGTTTGATCTCGGTGTCCCAGTAGGCTCCCTTGACCAGTCGCAGTGTCATGCGTCGGTCGAGGCGTTCGGCCAGTTGGTAGAGCCAGTCCACGGTATCGGCCGCCCTCTGGCCATACGCCTGGACGACCATGCCGAAGCCGTTCCAGCCGGCAAGGGCCGGATCGACCAGTGTTGCCTCGGCAACCTCCAGGGAGAGCGCGAGTCGGTCGGATTCCTCGGCATCGATATTAAAGCCGAGCCCCTTCTCCGCGGCGAGTCGAGCCAGCGCGGCCACCCGCGGCACCAGCTCGGTCAGTACCCGGTCGCGCTGGGCCAGCTCATAGCGGGGGTGGAGCGCCGAGAGTTTGACGGAAATGCCCGGGTTCTCCCGGCTGTCATCATGGACCGCCGCTTCACTGATGGCGATGATCGCCGCGCGGTAGGCCTCGAAATACTGGTCGGCATCGTCGGCCGTGCGCGCCGCCTCCCCGAGCATGTCGTAGGAGTAGGTGAACCCCTTTTTCTCGAGGCTCCTGGCGCGCTTCATGGCCGCCTGGATCGATTCGCCGAGGACGAACTGGCGTCCCATCTCGCGCATGGCCCGCCCCACCGCGGTCCGGATAACGGGCTCGCCCAGTCGCTTGAATGCGCTGCGGAGATTGCGGGTAACGCCCCGGCCCTCGTCATCGAGTATGCGTCCGGTGAGCATCAGGGCCCAGGTGGAGGCGTTCACCAGGCTGGAGCTGGAGTGCCCCATGTGCTGACCCCAGTCGGATGGCCGGATCTTGTCCTCGATCAAGGCGTCGATGCTGGGTGCATCCGGCACACGGAGCAGTGCCTCGGCCAGGCACATGAGGGCAATCCCCTCATCGGTGGACAGGCCGTATTCGGCCAGGAACACCTCCATCAGTCCCGGCCTTGCGCTGCTGCGGATTTCCCGGACCAGCTCGGCGGCATCATTGACGATGCGTTGACGCTGTTCCCGGTCTAGCGCCGCCGTATCAACCATTTGCTGCAGGGCGGGTATCTCGGCCCGGCGCATGCCGTGGGTAAGTCCCGCCGGCAACTGGACGGGGCGATCAGTGTCGAGTGCGCTGATTCGAATATCCATGACCCCACGATATCGGAGAAGAAATGGTAGATTGTTTTGAAAAAGCGCTTTTGAGAATACTTTCAAACTGTTTTTCTGGGAAAAGCCATGTCCAATGAACCATCTTCCGCCGAAAACCTCGATCGACTGGACCGCGCCATCCTTCGGGTTCTTTCTGTGGATGGCCGTATCAGTATCGCCGAGCTGGCTCGCCGGATCGGCCGGTCCAAGACCCCGACCCAGGCGCGGCTCCGCCGGCTCGAGAAGGCGCGTGTTATCCGCGGCTATCGGGCGATCCTCGATCCGATCGGCATCGGCGCGGCCCATGTGGCATTCGTCGAGGTGAAGCTGTCGGATACCCGCGAAGCGGCCCTGCGCGACTTCAACGAAGCGGCACGGGACGTGCCCGAGATCGAGGAGTGCCACCTGATCGCCGGTGGCTTCGATTATCTGCTCAAGGTGCGTACACCCGGTATCGCGACCTACCGGCGAGTGCTCGCCGAGAGCATTTCGAGTCTGCCCCATGTCGCCTCGACCAGTACCTACGTCGCCATGGAGGCGGTCAAGGAGCTGGGTCCCTGAACAGGTGATGCCGGCCCGGCGTCAGGCGGTCATGAGGTCGAAGACGATCTTGGCGGAAAAGCCGAGGAACGCAACGCCGGCCAGACGCTCGATCCAGTGCTGATGATCTTCCAGTCGCACCAGCAGGCCCGTGGAAGCGGTGAGCAGGCTGATGGTGGAAAACCACAGCAGTCCGCAAAGACCAACGATGCCAACCACGGCAGCCAGAACCCAGGCCGGTGTGCCGGGCTTGATGGCCGTGCCGAATATGCTGCCGAAGAAGACGATGGCCTTGGGATTGGTGAGGTTGATGAAAAGACCGAGCAGCACCGGATTGCGTGGGCCGGCGGGCTCGGCGGGGGGCTCCTGCTCGAGGTGTCGCTCGGGCATGCGTGCCATCAAGAGCCTGATGCCCAGGTAGCCCAGGAACGCCGCACCACCGATACGAACCACCACCTCGAACCAGTCAATGCGGTTGATCAGGGTGGACAGGCCCGCCGCGCTGAGCGCCGCATAGGCCGTAATACCGATGCTCACCCCCAGTGCCGTGAGCACGCCCGCACGCTTTCCCCGGGCAATGGTATTGCGCACGACCGCCACGAAGTCTGGTCCTGGCAGCATGAGGGCAGGGGAGAAGATGGCGAAGACGCCGAGTAGTGGCAGAACAGTTTGCATAGGGAGACGGATTATTTGGTGGCCAGGGACAGAATCGAACTGCCGACACGACGATTTTCAGTCGTCTGCTCTACCAACTGAGCTACCTGGCCGCCGGAGAACGGTATTCAAACCGATGCGGGCGGACGGGTCAAGCTGAACCCCCCTGAAATGGAAGCATGCGCCGACGTGTTCTTCTCCTCTCTGCCTGGCCGTCCGACAGCCATGCCTGGGTGCGCTGGCTCCAGCCGACCTTTGCCGCCCCCGGGGCGGGATGTGACTGCCTGGTGCGAAGCGGTGCTGGCGCCACACCGGGCTCGTGTCCTCGACGGGGAACGATCTACGGGAGGCGCAGGCCGGGATGACGGTTGACGTCCTTGTAGAGGAGGTAGCGGAAACGCCCCGGTCCGCCGGCATAGCAGGCTTGAGGGCAGAAAGCGCGCAGCCACATGAAGTCGCCCGCCTCGACTTCGACCCAGTCGTCATTGAGTCGATAGACGGCCTTGCCTTCGAGCACGTACAGGCCATGTTCCATGACATGCGTTTCGGCAAAGGGGATGACAGTGCCTGGCTCGAAACTCACGATATTGATATGCATGTCATGGCCCATGTCCTCGGGATCGATCAGGCGGGTGGTGAGCCAGCGGCCGCCGGCGTTTTCCATGGTCGCCGGCGTCAGTGCCTCGGCGTCGAGGGCGAAGCTTTCCGGGACGGCAATTCCCTCCACCGACTCATAGGCCTTGCGGATCCAATGGCAAACCGCGGGGATACTGCCCGGATTGCTGATTCGGTAGCGCTCGCCGGGTGCGATCCAGACGAATCCCCCTGGACGAAGGCGTTCCGTGCCATGCGGTAAATCAATGGCGAGCTCGCCGGAGACGACGAAAAAGGCGCCTTCACCGTCGGGATCCGGTTCGGGCTGATCACTGCCGCCGCCGGGTTGTAACTCGAGGATGGCCTGGAAGAAGGTCTCGGCAAACCCGGATAGCGGCCGGGCCAGAATCCATGCCCGGGTTTCGCGCCAGTGAGGGAGGCGACTGGTGACGATGTCACGGAGGACCGTCCCCGGAATGACGGCATAGGCCTCGGTAAAGATGGCCCGGTCGGAGATCAGGCGGTGCTGATCGGGAACGCCCCCCGCCGGGAGCGCATACTGGTGATCGGTCATGTCCTTGCAGGCTCCTCGGTAATAACCCGTATGTCCTCGGCGACCGGGCATTCTTCACAGTTGTTTCCGGGCCCTTCCCGATCCACGACGAGGAAACGGGATTCGGCATCCAGGGCGATCAATGGGTGGTGCCAGACACCGGTGGCATAGTTCACACCCTGGTCGCCTCGAGCGAGAAAGACTCGCAGTTGTTCCGGCGCAGGCTCACCGTCCGCTGGCGCAACGACCACCAGCCAGGGTCGGTCCTGGAGCGGGATGAAGGCCTGACTGCCCAGGGGGTGACGCTCAAGGACCCATAGTCTTGCGGGTAGCGCATAGGGCTGACCGACAAAGATGCTGATGATGGTATCCACGCGACCGTCATGCGGCGAATCGTCTGGTGCCGGGCGGGTATCCGCCACGGCCAGTCGGTGGTAGCGCTCCGTGGTGCCATTCTGGAGGCACTGTTCTCGGCGGACGAGAGTGGTCGCTACTACTACGACAATGGCTGGAACCGGCGGGCCATGATTGCGTTTGCGCTGGCCGGCATATTCTCGATCAGCACGGTCTGGGTCCCGGCGCTGGAGAGTCTGTCCGGTTTCTCCTGGGTGATCGGCGCCCTGCTGGGGGCGGTTATCTACTACGTGATCGTCAAACGCTGATCCGGGGCGTGGCATGGTGCAGAGGGCGGCTCCGGCCGCCCTCTTTCATCCCTCCGGCTGGTAGTCCGGCGGTGGCGCCGACCCCTCGCCGAAGAAGAAATTCTCCATCTCCTGCTCAAGGAACTGCCGCGCCTTGGGATCCATGGGCGAGAGCCGATACTCGTTGATCAGCATGGTCTGGTGGCCCAGCCACATCTGCCAGCCCTCCTGGCAGACGTTCTCGAGGATGCGCTCCCCGAGTTCTCCGGGATAAGGCTGGCGCTTGAGTCTCTGGCCCTCGCGGCCGATCTTCACGCAATGGACCGTGTCGGTCATTCCGATGGCTCCTTTTGATGAATCAGGCGTTGGACCGGGGCGGGAAGTCCCGGTGTTTCGTCCGACAGCGGGTTGTACCACCGCCGGGCATTGTCCGCCACGATGGCCCCATCCATCAATCGCGCCCGAACCGGCTGGATATTCAGGCTGAAGTGCGTGAATTCGTGGCGTAGCGTCCTTGCCGAGCCCTCCAGCAGCTGGATCTCGGCACCGAGTTGCTCGCGCGCCCATGTTTCGGGGTCGCCGCTCGCCTCCGGCAGCGACCACAGGCCGGCCCATATGCCGGTGTCGGGCCGGCGCTCAAGCAGGATCCCGCCATGGCCGTGGATAATGAGCATGGTCGTCTGGCGGAGGGGCTTTTGACGGCGAGGTTTGCGGCCTGGGTAGCGGGTCGGGTCGCCCTCGGCAAGGCCTCGGCAGCCACCGCGCAGGGGACAGCGCTGACAGGCCGGTCGCCGGATGCAGACGGTCGCGCCCAGATCCATCATCGCCTGGTTGAAATCGCGGGCGCGCCTTTTCGGCGTCACTGCCTCGCTGAGCGCCCAGAGTCGGCGGCTCACCGAGGTCTGCCCGGGCCAGCCGGGCACCGCATAATAACGGGCCAGGACCCGTTTGACGTTGCCGTCGAGAATGGCATGGGGGGCATCACGCGATAGCGACAGGATGGCGCCCGCCGTCGAGCGGCCGATGCCGGGCAGTGCGGCCACGTCATCCAGCCCATGAGGGAATTCGCCGTCATGCTCGCTGACCAGCACCTGCGCGCAGCGATGCAGGTTCCGCGCCCGGGCGTAGTAGCCCAGTCCCGCCCAGTGAGCCAGCACTTCATCCCGATCAGCGGCGGCCAGCGACTCGACATCCGGAAACCGCTTCATGAAGCGCTCGAAGTAAGGGATGACCGTGCTGACCTGGGTCTGCTGCAGCATGACCTCGGAAATCCATACCCGGTAGGGCGTGGCCGGATGCTGCCAGGGCAGATCATGGCGGCCGTGGCGCTCGAACCAGTCCAGGACGGCGGTCGCGAAGCCCCCGGCCGGCGCAGGATCCGTGGCGGACATCAGTTCATCAGCCCCTCGAGGCGATCACGCAGTTCGTCGACCTCTTCTTCGATACGTTCGCGAATACGCGTGCCCTGGCTCTCCTCGATCACCCGGGCAACGTCGACAGAAATGCGGGGCTGACTCCAGCTGCCCTCGATCTGCAGGGGAATCGTCACACCCTTCAACGATTCGAGTGTTTCCCCGCCCTGTCCCTCAATGCTGCCAACGACATTCACATCCAGTATCAGCGCAAGGGTCTGCTCGACGAGATCGCTTCGGCCGCTGCCACGCACCCTGAGCAATGGGGAGTCCAGGCTGATGTCATCGCTGCTGGCCAGGCCATCGCGTACCGAAACGCTCCCGCTGAAGCTGGTGAAGTCGGTCTCGGGCGTTTCGGCGTCGGCAGGCGGCGTGCGGCCCTCAAGCCGCGCCAGCGCCTGACGGATCACCCTTGCGATATTGATGCCGCGCAGGGCGCCGTCACGGATGCTGAACTCGGCCTCCGCATTCAGGCTTGCCAGCGGCGGGTTGCCGCTGGACAGTGCCAGCCCGCCGCTCGTGGTGATACCCGCTTCGCCGGTCACCCGTTCAAAGCCGGTGAGTGCGGCGAGCAGCGGTCCCATGGCGACCCCATTGAGGCTTTCGTCAAAGCTCAAGGGTATCTCCGGCGCATCGCTCTCAAGGCGGATATCGCCGCTGTAATCACCTCCGTAGAACACCGCGGAGAGGGGATGGATCCGCCAGCCCGATGCCGTCGGGCGGACGTCGGTGCTGATCTCGCTGATCTCCAGCTCGTTGGTCGTCAGCGTTGTATCCCTGAGAGACAGCGTGCCGTCACGGCGGATGATGACATCGCCCGCCAGGCGGCTGTCCCAGCGCGCCTCGCCGCGCATGATCAGTGCCTCCAGGGTCAGCGGGGTTGCCTGGCCGATGGTCACGGCGCCGAGATCGAGGTTGATCGAGTCAGCGGTCAGTCCATCGCCGGTGGTCTGATCCTCGTAGCGGATGCGGCCATCCGAGAGGTCGATGCCGCCGAGGCTGAGCCCGGCGAGCCATTCCGGCGACGGCGCCATGCCGTCCGAAGCGGACGGGGTTTGCCCGCTGTTGCCGAGGAATTGCCAGTTGGCAAGACCGTCGGCGTTGCGGATCAGGTTGATGGTGGGCTGTCGCAGTTCCAGTGTCTCCAGCTCGATGCGGCCGGTGAACAGCGGCATCACGGCCAATCCCGCGCTCACGCCCTCGGCGCTCATCAGCGGCCGGTCGGGAAATGCGGTGCCGCTGCCCAGTCGAACCGCGCCCAGTTCGATGCCGAGGCGCGGGAACAGGCTCCAGCCGATATCGCCGCTCAGGGTGAATGTTCGTCCGGTTTCGCGTTCCACCGCGGCTGCCAGTTGATCGCGGTAGTCATTCGGATCGAAAAGCAGGGCCACGGCGGCAACCGCTGCGAGGATCAGGCCAGCAATCCCGCCGATCGCGATGAACAACCACCTCATGAAGTTTGTCTCCCCTGAAGGGCAATAATGAAAACGCCAGACGGCAGCAAGGAGAACACGAATGACCGAAGTCTGCATCGTCGTAGCGGATGGATCCCGCGCCCGGGTATTTGAATTGACTCATCCGCAACAGCCGGAGTTCGAGAGCGGTCCCGATCTGCGGGAGATCGTCTCGCTGGCGGCGCCTGAACATGCCGGGCGGGATCAGGCGATCTACAGTGAAGGGATTACCGGCCGCAACCGCACCGTTGCCGGCGGCGGACACGATTACGACGAGCATCGCGGCGCCCATGATGCCGAGGTGGAGCGGCAGTTTGCCCGCGACATCCTCGCCGATCTCGAATCACACGGTGCGGACCGGAACATCCTCTGTGCCAGCCCCCGCATGATGGGTTATCTGCGCGATGCCAGGGCGCAGTTTTCCGGTCTGGAGGTCACCGAGGTGCAGAAGGACCTGACCGCCCAGGAGCCGCGTCGGATTCACGAGCAGCTTGCCGACGAGGGGCTGTTGCCCGCCCGCAAGCCGCCGGGTGCCTGATGCGCGTCGATTGACGCCTGTCACCACCCGGTAGAGCATATCGCCTGACTGTCCGGGAGTCGGGTGAGATGACACGCTGGATTATTGGCTGGATGCTTGTGCTGGCGGTGACGCCGGCGATCGCCGAACCCGTTCGTGTGGCGGTGGCATCCAATTTCCTCGCACCGCTCGAGCGGATCGCGGACGCCTATGCGGCGCAGGGTGGGCCGGCGCTGCGGATCAGTGCCGGTGCCACCGGGCAGCACTATGCACAGATCGTCAATGGCGCGCCGTACGATGTCTTTCTGGCGGCCGATCAAGCCCGGCCCGAGAGGCTGGTAGCGGAGGGATACGCGCGCCCCGAAAGCCGCTTCTCGTACGCGGTGGGGCGCCTGGTGCTGTGGGCCGGGGCGAAGGCCTCGCTGCCCGATAACGGTCTGGCGGGGCTTGCCGGGCATCCATTGCGGCGCCTGGCCATCGCCAACCCCGAGTTGGCGCCCTATGGGCAGGCGGCCCGTCAGGCGCTGGACGCCACGGGTCAGTGGTCGGCGCTATCCGACGACATCATCCAGGGGCAGAACGTCGGTCAGGCCTTTCAGTATCTGGCCACGGGCAATGTCAGTCATGCCCTCGTTGCCGCCTCCTACACCCGCCTTGATAACGCGCCGGACGGCGATTGGGTGGCGGTGGATGCACGCCTTCATGATCCCGTCCGGCAGGACGCGATCATCCTTGAGCAGGCCCCGAATCCCGAGGGGGCGAGGCGTTTCGTGGAATTCCTTCAGGGACCGGTCGCCGGTGAGATTCTCACGCGCTTCGGATACCAGACGGCAGTCCCGCGTTCATGAATCTGACCCCGGTCTGGATCAGCCTTCAGCTGGCCAGTGTCACGGTTGTGGTGCTGCTGGTCCTGGGGACCCCGCTTGCCTGGTGGCTCGCCGTCGGCCGCAGCCGGTGGCGGGTTCCGGTAGACGCCCTGGTGGCGTTGCCCCTCGTGCTTCCGCCCACGGTGCTCGGCTTCTATATGCTCATTCTGCTCGGCCCGCAGGGGCCGATCGGCGGGCCATGGCTGGCCGTGACCGGTGATACGCTGACTTTCAGCTTCACCGGCCTGGTGATTACCTCGGTACTCTATTCGCTGCCCTTCGTGGTGCAGCCGCTGCGCGATGCCTTTCGCGGTGTCGGGGCAGGACCGCTGGAGGCGGCGGCCATGCTGGGCGCGCGCCCGCTTGATGCCTTCTTCAGCGTGGCTTGTCCCCTTGCCGGGCGGGGATTTCTCACGGCTGCCGTGCTCGGCTTCGCGCATACTCTGGGAGAATTCGGGGCGATCCTGATGGTGGGCGGGAGCATCCCGGGTGAGACACGGGTGGTGGCGATCGCCATCTACGAGCATGTTGAAACCCTGGATTATGCATCGGCACACACGCTCTCGGCCGGTCTGCTGGTCTTCTCCTTCCTGGTGCTGCTAGCGATCTACACGCTGAACCGGCGCGGCCGTTCCGGGGGCATGGTGTGAGCGAGCCGTTCCTGACCTTCGAGCTGCAATTGCGGCGGCATGGGTTTCTGCTGCAGGCCGAAGGAAGGCTGGAACCGGGCATTACCGCGCTTTTCGGTCCCTCCGGTTGTGGCAAGACGACGCTGCTGCGCTGCCTGGCCGGTCTGGAGAAGGCCAGTGAGGGCATGATCAGGCATGACGACAGCGTCTGGCAGACCCCATCGTTCCGGCTGCCGCCGCACCGCAGGCCCGTTGGTCTGGTGTTTCAGGATACCCGCCTGTTTGCACACTTGAGCGTGGCACAGAACTTTGAATTCGCCCGCCGGCGTCGGCGGGCCGAAGGACCCGATCAGCAGGAGGTCGTCGAGGTGCTGGGCGTGGCAGGGCTCCTCGATCGGATGCCCGCCGCATTATCCGGCGGAGAGGCCCAGCGGGTTGCCCTGGGAAGGGCGCTGCTCGCAGGACCCCGCGTCCTTTTGATGGACGAGCCTCTGGCGGGGCTGGATCATGAGCGTAGGGCCCGCATCATGCCGCTCGTCCGCGCCATTCCGGAGCGCTTCGGCGTGCCGCTGCTGTATGTGACCCATGCCCGGCAGGAGGTCCTGGCACTGGCCGATCGGGTCATGCTCATGGACCGGGGTGAGATCCTTGCGCATGACACGGTGGCCGACATGTTCTCGGCGCCAGCGTTCTGGCCGGCGCTCGGCGGTATGGAGCCAACGGTGGTCTGGGACGCGAGCGTGGTTGCCCGCGACAATGATTGGGGCCTGACCGTACTGGCTTCGGATGCCGGGCGTCTGCGTCTGGCGGGTATCAGTTGCGACATGGGTACCCGGCTCCGATTGCTGGTCGCTGCCCGCGACGTGGTGTTGACGCTGGATCCACCCATGGCCAGCAGCGCGCTTAATGGTCTACCGGTGCGGGTTGAGTCGCTCGAGGATCGTGGCAATGGGCTGGTTCTCGTCCGGCTGACGGCCGGTCGTCGCGCCCCCCTGTGGGCCGAGGTCAGTCGGCAGTCCGCGGCGGCCCTGCGGCTGGCGCCGGGCCGTCGCGTGCATGCATTGATCCGGCCTCAACGGCTCGGCGGCCCTCATTGACAGGAATCAATGTCGAGGCCTTTACTCTCCCCGGCCCCCGCTTCACAATCCGCGCTTTCGCAGTGCACCAAAACTCGCTGGGGGTCAGGGTATGGCAGCCACTCTTTGCCAGAACTGTCGTGTGGAGTACAGGGACCGGGAGATCGTGATCAGCGGGCCGGCCCGCGAGGCTCGCGAGGAGGCTCAGCGCATTATCCAGCGGTTCGCCTGCAGCGCGATGCCCTATCGGCTGGCCAGCGTCGGTGCCGATCAGGTGGTGCTTCGGCCGGCCTGATCCGCGAGACATGGCGGGACTTCGAAGCCCGCCTGCAACGGATCGTCGGGCTCCACCCGAAGGCTGCCCTCCCCGCTGTAGTAACCCTGTCCGCTGACGGTGACGATCACCTCGTCATCCGTCAGCGCCCGGCGGATCTCGCCCGAGAATGGCACGCCGCTCAGGCCGGCAAACGCGCAGGCGATACCCGGCGCCAGATGCCCGCGGGCATGGGCCATGGCAAGCCGGGCGGTGATTCCGGATCCCGTTGCACTCCGATCCACCTGGCCGTCACCGAATAGGCACAGGTTGCGGGTCATCGCGGAATCCGGGGGGCCGTTCCCGTCGGTCATGATGCAGCCATAGAGGAATCCAAGATCGGATTCCCCGGGGTGGCTTATGTCCAGCTGCTCGCGGCCTGCCGCGATAATCGACCGGCCGGCCGCGACGAGTTCGTCAAACGGACTGCCATACAAATCAAGCCCGAGGTGACTGGCTGGCAGGATGGCATAGTAGGCGCCGCCGTAGGCGATATCGACGGTAATGGAACCCCGGCCGTCGATCTCGAGCGACTGATCCAGCGGGCCTGCGAAGGCGGGCACGCTGTCAAAACTGACATTCCCTGTTCGGCCGAAGGTATCGGTCTCCACCCTGACCTCCACCGGTCCACAGGGGCACTGCAGTCGAAAGGTGGTCAATGGTGGCGTCGCCTGGACGATGCCCTGGTCGATGATCCAGCGGCCCAGCGCCACCGTGGCGTGGCCGCACATGGTGCTCCAGCCGCCGTTGTGCATGAAAAGGACGGCCAGCGCGCAGTCCGACCGGTCGGGTTCCGTGGGCCAGACGCCATACATATCCGCATGTCCGCGGGGCTCGAGCATCAGGTGACGCCGCACCGCATCATGTCTGCGCATGGCATCGCGGCGCTTGTCCAGCAGGGTGGTGCCGGACAGCGGGGGGGCGCCGCCGGTGACGATCCGCACGGGCTCGCCGGCGGCATGCAGATCCGTGTATGCGTAGCGTTGCTCCCCGCGGGTCAAGGAGCGGCTCCCGGCTCGGGCTCACCATCCACCAGGCGGGGCAGACCAAGCGGGTTGGCCTCCTGCAGGGCAGGCGGCAGCGCCGGGTCCGGCATGTCCTGCAGCGCAACGGGACGCAGAAACCGGTCGATGGCGAGGGTGCCGACCGATGTGCTCCGGCTGTCCGTCGTCGCCGGGTAGGGGCCGCCGTGCACCATGGCTTCACCCACCTCAACCCCGGTGGGATAGCCATTGAAAAGTACGCGCCCGGCGCGTCGCTGCAATAGCCGCAGCAGGGTTCCATTGGCGGCCGCCTCCGCCTCGGTGGCATGCACTCCGGCGGTGAGCTGACCCTGGAGGGTCTCCGTCGCCGCCTGCAATTCGGCCATGCTCTCGATGGTCACCACCAGGGTGACCGGGCCGAACACCTCCTCGGCGAGTGCCGGGTCGGCCTGGAAATGCTCGAAATCCGTCCGGTAGGCGCGGGCCTGGGCATGATGGTCGGCGGTGTCGCCCGCGGCCAGCCGCTCGACGCCGGCGGCGGTGTCCAGGCGGGCGCAGCCCGCCTCGTAGGCGGAGAGGATGCCGCCATGCAGCATCGGGGCGGCGGCCATGCCCTCCACCGCGCCGGCCAGCGTGTCACAGAAGGCGTCCAGGCCGGTGCCACGGATCGCGAACACCAGCCCCGGCTTGGTGCAGAACTGACCGCAGCCCAGGGTGAACGAGCCGGCAAGGCCGCTGGCGATGGATTCCGGACGCGCTTCCAGGGCACCGGGGAGGATGAAAAGCGGATTGACACTGCCCATTTCGGCATAGACCGGTATGGGGCAGGGGCGCGTCGCCGCGATTTGCTGCAAGGCCAGCCCACCACGCTGGGAGCCGGTGAATCCTACCGCCTGGATGTTCGGGTTGCGCACCAGCGCGGCGCCCAGTTCATGGCCGGCCCCCTGCAGCATTGAGAAAACGCCCCCCGGCAGTCCCAGCTCGGACACGGCGTTTTCAACGGCCCGGGCCGCGATCGCCGAAGTGCCCGGATGGGCGGGGTGTGCCTTGACCACGACCGGGCAGCCGCTCGCTAGCGCCGAGGCGGTGTCGCCGCCGCAGACGGAAAACGCCAGCGGAAAGTTGCTCGCGCCGAAGACGGCCACCGGCCCGAGCGGAATCCGGTACTGGCGAAGGTCCGGCTTTGGGGCCGGTTGACGTTGGGGATCGCCATGATCGATGCGCACCCCAAGAAAGTCGCCGCGGCGAACGACCCGGGCAAAGAGCCGGAGCTGGCCGGTCGTCCGGGCCAGCTCGCCACGAATCCGGGCCTCCGGCAGCGCGGTTTCGGCCCCCGTCCGCTCCACGAAGTCGGCGGCGCTCGCCTCGAGCATGTCGGCAATCCGCTCCAGCAGCCCGGCGCGCAGCTCGAACGATACGCCGGAATAGGCCTCGGCGGCCTGCGCGGCGGCACTGCATGCCTGCGCTATCTCCCCGGGGGTGGCTTCATGGAAAGCCGGCTCGAGCGCATCCCCGGTGACGGCGTTTTCCGCCTGAAACGATGTGCTCCGCTCGGCGCTGTGTCGCCCGGCGATGAATTGATCGGTTGCGATGTCCATAGTCGCCTTCTGTGCTGTTGATTCGCTTCAGGAGTCGATCGAGTGAACCAGGACCCGGCCCGCGGCGAGGTCCCAGAGGGACTGACCGACGCTTTTGAATATCACCGGGCCTTCGCCTGTCGGTCGCTGTCCGTCGACGATGACGGATTCCAGCGTGATCGCGTCCGCCCACTGAAAGGCGCCGGTCTCATGGGCCCGGATCAGGTCACCGGCTTCGTCACGCGCACCTTCCGCGGTGTCGACGATGACGGTGCCTTGTTGGAGGAGGGCCGCCGGGATCTCGGCCATGTGAGGCCGGAATGCCCCCACGGCGGCAACGAAAGTATCCGGCGGCAGTGCCGCCGGCAGGAAGGGCTGGGTCGAGGTGGTGGCGGTGACCACCAGTCGCACGTCCTCCTGCACGGCTCGCGGGTCGTCGATCACCGTGACATTCATGCCCTGTTCGCTCATTTCCGCCGCCAGCGCTTCGGCACGGCGGCGCGTCCGCGAGTGAAGGAATGCCCGCCGGATGCCCAGGCCGTCCCGGAAGGCCTCGAGGTGCGTCCGTGCCTGGGTGCCGGCGCCATAGACCAGAAGCGGTGTATCGGTCCGGGGAGCCAGCCGCTGGGCAGCCAGCAGCGAGACAGCGGCGGTCCGGCGGGCCGAGACGGCACCGCCATCCACCAGGAGCTCGCGCGTGCCGGTGGCGGCATCGAGGATGACCATTTCGCCCTGGATGGTCGGGCGCCCCTGTCCGCTGTTGCGGGGATGCACGGTGACCAGTTTGGTAATGGCGATCTCACCGTCGGTCGCGGGCATCAGCAGGAGTGTGCCGTCTTCCGCCAGGGGCATGAATCCCCGCGGGGGGCAGGCCGTTCGGCCCGCACGGGCCAGCTGCAGAACCGCCGCGCAGGCATCCGCCAGCGACGGGTAGTCGAGGTGTGCGAGTGTCTGTTCCCGATCCAGCTGACGCATGCCTAGGTCACCGAAAAACCGCAGGCCAGGGGGTCCCGGTCGTCAATGAAAATGGTGTTGTAGCCGGTCACCCGGGCCCAGCCGGTGATGCCCGGGCGGATCCCCTGCCGGGGGCCGATGGTCTCCGGGCCCAGCACTTCGCCGGTGAACAGCGTGCCGATGATGCTCTCATGCACGAACCGGTCACCCACCGAGAGCCGGCCGCGGCCATGCAACTGTGCCATGCGGGCCGAGGTCCCGGTTCCGCAGGGCGACCGGTCGATGGCACGGTCACCGTAGAAAACGGCGTTGCGCGCATCGGCAGCCGGATCACGGGCTGGACCGGTCCACATGACGTGCGAGACGCCGCGGATGGTGTCGTCATCCGGATGAACGGGCTCGATCAGGGCATTCAGCCGGCGTCTGACCGCCGGCGACAGGCGCAGGATATCGTCGACGCCGAGGGCGTCCAGCCCGTCGAAACCGGGCTGGGGATCGAATATGGCGTAGAAATTGCCACCATAGGCGATATCACAGCGCAGCGGCCCGAGCCCGGGCACCTCGACTTCGAGGTCCGTGGCCTCCAGCCATGCCGGGACGTTGCGGAGACTCACCGAATCGACGAAGCGGCCGTCGCGCTCATAGCTCACCTCGACGACACCGGCGGGTGTATCGAGTCGGAGTTTCCCGGGCTCGCGGGGGGTGACGAAACCCTCCTCGAGGGCCGTGGTGACCGTGCCGATGGTGCCATGCCCGCACATCGGCAGACATCCGGAGGTTTCGATGAAAAGCACCCCGATATCGCAGTCACTGCGGGTTGGCGCATAGAGGATCGACCCCGACATCATGTCATGGCCCCGCGGCTCGAACATGAGGCCCCGTCGGATCCAGTCGTGGTTGGCAAGGAAGTCCTGCCGGTATTCGCTCAGGCTGGCGCCGGTCAGCTGCGGGCCGCCCCCTGCCACAACCCGGACCGGGTTGCCGCAGGTGTGGCCGTCGACGCAAAGAAAGGTATGGCGCGCCATTGCCTAGATTGCAGGCCGGGTAGCCAGGGCCTTTTCGATGATGGCCGTCGCCTGTTCACGTTCCTGGCCCTCGAGTGGCAGACGGGGCGGGCGCACGGTCTCGCTGCCACGTCCGGCGATCTGCTCGGCAAGCTTGATCATCTGTACCAGTTTGGGATGGGTGTCCATATGCAGCGAGTCCATCATCCAGCGGTAGATGGCCACGGCCTGCGCGATGCGACCGTCCTGCAGGCAATCGTAAATCGCCACACTCTCGCGGGGATAGACATTGGCAAAGCCGGAGACCCAGCCGATGGCACCCACCACCATGCACTCCAGAGCGACGTCATCAACGCCGGACATGATCGCCAGTGCGTCGGCGTCGAGGTTGATGAGGTCGTTGATGCGCCGCGGATCCTCGGAGGATTCCTTGACCGCCACGATGTTCGGTGTCCGGGACAGTTCGACCAGAGCCCCGGGATCGATGTCGATGCCGTAGGAGGCGGGGTTGTTGTAGATCATCGCCGGGAGGCCGCAGGCCCGGGCAACCGTGTCGATATGGGCAATGATCTCCCGGCGGTCGGCCTTGTAGACCATCGCGGGGAGGATCATGACGCCATCGGCGCCGATGGCTTCGACGTCGCGCACATACCTGGACGCCATTTCGGTGGTGTACTCCGCAACGCCGGTGATGACCGGCACCCGACCATGACTGACCTCGCAGGCCGCCCGCATGACGTCGAGTTTCTCCTCGGCGGTGAGCGACGTGTTCTCGCCGCAGGTACCCAGCATGACCAATCCGTGGACGCCGTCGTTGATGAGGTTGTCCACCACGCATCGTGTCGCCTCGAGGTCGAGGCTGAAGTCGGGACGGAACTGCGTGGTGACAGCGGGATAGATACCGCGCCAGTCAGGGGTCATGGAGGTCCTCCTTGTTGTAATGAGGGGGTTTCCCCTCGCGTTTCGTATATTGTATAAAAAGTATCGTTCGGGATAGGGATGGTCAACGACAATGCGTCTGGAGGGGAACGGGGAAAGGCAGACGGTCGCCGGCATGCTGGTGGATGCGCTGCGTGAGCGGATACTCAACCTGGAGTTTCCGGAGGGTGTCCCGCTTCGCCAGGACAGCCTTGCCGCGGAGTTCGGCGTGAGCCGAATACCGCTGCGCGAGGCGCTCCTGCAGCTCGAGGGCGAGGGGCTCGTCACGCAGACCGCGCACAAAGGGTATGCCGTCAGCGTGCTCTCCCTCGAGGAGATCCGCGAGATATTCGATCTCCGCGCCCTGATCGAGGTGGACCTGCTCCAGCGCGCCCTCCCGCATATCACCTCCGAGGACATCGCCTCGGCCCGGGAGGTGCTCCGTCAATTCGACGAGAGCCTCGCCCAGCCCGCTTCGGACGGCCGCTGGGGGCATTTCAACTGGCGCCTGCACAGCACGCTCTATGCGCCGGCGGGCCGTCATCGCAGCATGGATATCCTGCGCAAGCTGCATCGCAACGCCGATCGTTATCTGCGCCTGCAGCTCAATCTCTCCGACCATAACAATGCACGGGCGCGTCAGGAACATGACCGACTGGTCATGCTCTGTGACCATCGTGACAACGCCGAGGCCACAAGATTGCTGGCCGAGCATATCCTGGCCGCCCGCGACGATCTGCTGGAGTTTCTCTCGGCGCGGCGTGGCAAGGGTTGAACAAGGGGAGCTCCGTGAAAATCACCGCCATTAACGTCTACCAGCTTGACCTGCCTCTGCACGAGGGGCGTTATGCCTGGTCGGGCGGCAACAGTGTCGACGTTTTCGACAGCACCATCGTTGAGCTGGAGACCGATGCCGGAATCACCGGGGCCGGCGAGGTCTGCCCCCTGGGACCGGCCTATCTGCCCGCCTATGCCGAGGGTGCCAGAACCGGTCTGCGCGAACTGGCACCGCAGTTGCTGGGAATGGATCCGTGCCGCCCCATGCAGATCAGTGAGTTCATGGACCGGGCCATGCGCGGGCACAACTACGTCAAGTCGCCGCTGGACATCGCCTGCTGGGACATTCTGGGCAAGGTGACCGGACAGCCTGCCTGTCACCTGCTCGGCGGGCGCTACGGCGATGATATCGCCCTGTACCGGGCGATATCCCAGCAGAGCCCGGAGCAGATGGCCGAGCGCTGCCGCCAGTATCAGGCGGAGGGCTACACCAAGTTCCAGCTCAAGGTGGGCGGAGATCCGGACACCGACATCGAGCGCATTCATGCCTGCGCCGCGGTGATGCGTGCCGGCGACACGCTGGTTGCGGATGCCAACACCGGCTGGACCCGGCACGGTGCCATGCGTGTTGCCGCGGCGGTCGCCGGCCTTGATGTGTATATCGAGCAGCCCTGCCCCGAGTACGAGTCCTGCCTGCAGATCCGGCGTGCCACGGCCCGGCCTTTCGTCCTTGACGAGACCATCGACGGGTTCGCGCCCCTCCTGCGTGCGTTATCCGATGGCGCAATGGATGTGGTGAACATCAAGATCGCCAAGGTCGGCGGGCTGACGCGGGCCCACCGGATGCGGGATCTGTGCGTCGAATCGGGCATCGCCATGACCCTGGAAGACACCTGGGGAGGCGATGTCGCAACCGCGGCGATCGCCCATCTGGCCCACTCTACGCCGGAAGCGATGCGCTTCTCGGTTACGGACTTCAACAGCTATGTCACCCGTGATTTCGCGCCGGGCGCACCACGCCGCAGTGGTGGCTGTCTGGCGGCGCCGAATACGCCGGGACTGGGGCTGGAACTGGATTACAGGGTACTGGGCGACCCTGTATGGCGCACTGCAGCATAGTGCGTGCTTGCGCCCGGCGACAGGATCGTCTACACCTGTCAAAGTGTATAAAATTTATATCTGGAGGGATGAGCAGATGAAAAACGGAATGACTGCACTTGCCTCGGCCGTCGCGCTGGGCCTTGGTCTCAGCGGGGCTGTACAGGCCCAGAGCGATCGTATTCTGATCGGTGTCCAGGTGCCCACGACGGGCTCCGAGGCCACCTACGGCCAGGATATGTACAACGCCGCGGAGCTGGCCGCCGAAGAGCTCAACGCGGAGGGCGGCGTCCTCGGCATGGATATCGAACTCATCAATGGCGACTCGGCCTGCGATCCGCAGCAGTCGGTCAATGCCGCCGGTAACCTGGTCTCGCGAGGGGTGCAGGGAATCGTCGGCGGTTACTGCTCCGGGGCGACCATGCCCACGCTGAAGGTGTACGGCGATGAGGGGCTGCCTTTCGTCATCACCGCCTCCAACTCCACCCAGCTTATCCCGGCCAACCCGGGTAACGCCTTCATGATCAACTCCACCGGTGCCGACCAGTCGAAAAAGGCGGTGGATTTCTTCGAGAGCCAGGGCGTCGAGCGTCTGGCCATCATCGACCAGGGCGATTCCTACTCGCAGGACCTCGCGGATCTGACAGCCGACCGGTGGGAGTCCATGGGCCATGAGGTCGTCCGCGAGACTGTCAACAAGGGTGAGCAGGACTTCTCCGCCGTGGTCAGCAACGTGCGCTCCAACGATGTGGACGCAGTCTTCTGGACCGCCTACTACGCCGACGGCGGTCTGCTCATCCGCCAGCTTCGTCAGGGTGGATACCGCGACACCATCGCCGTGGGTGACGGATCCAACTCCCCGCAGCTGTTTGAAATCGCGGGTGGTGCCGCCGAGGGTGTATACGCCTTCTCGAACCCCACGGCCGAGTTCCTGCCGGCCGCGGCCAGCTTTATCGAGAACTACCGCGCCGAGTACGACCAGGATCCGGGTCCCTATGCACCGCTCAACTATGACGGCCTGAAGCTGCTGGCCTGGGCCATGGAGAAAGCCGGCACCACGGATCCGGCGGCAGTGGTCGAGGCGCTCGGTACGGCCGATGGCGAGTCCTGGCTCACCGGCCCGATCTCCTTCACCGACGAGAACACGCTGGCGCGCAGCAACTTCATCATCCTTGAGGGTGAAGACGGCGCCTGGACTTACTTCGAGAACTGATAATGCCGAGAGCCGGTGCCGGCGGGGTTGACCGCGCCGGCACCGGTCAGGTTCAACGCCGGTTACGGGGGGCTCGGCATGCCAGCCTTGGAAACCTTCCTCCAGGCTATCGTCAATGGCCTGGTGCTGGGGTCTTTCTACGCGCTCATTGCGCTCGGTTACACCATGATCTTCGGTGTGATCAAACTGCTCAACTTCGCCCATGGCGATGTGTACATGGTCGGCGCTTTCGTGGGGTTTGGTGCGCTGTCCCTGGTTTCCGGGGTCGTCGGTGCGGGCTGGACCGGACTGTTCATTGCCATCCTTATCTCGATGGTGGCCGTGGGCTTTCTGGGCGTCATCATCCAGCGGGTGGCCTACCAGCCGATGCTCTCCGCGCCCCGGTTATCCATCCTGATCACTGCACTGGCGGTTTCCCTGGTGCTGCAGAACGGCGCACTGAGCCTGACCCACGGGAAGTACACGGCTTTCCGGACCGATCTCGGCTTTGGCGGGTTCGAATTCGGGCGCCTGTTCATCAGCCATCAGGCCATGGTGCTGGTGGCCACGGCGGCCGTGCTGATGATCGCCCTGGAGTTCTTCGTCAGCCGCACCATGTACGGCAGGGCGATGCGGGCGGTCTCCATCGACAAGGACATGTGCCGCCTGATGGGGATCAACGTCAACCGGGTGGTGGCGATTACCTTCCTGATTGGCTCGGCCCTCGCCGCTGCGGCCGGCACCATGGCCGGTGCCTACTACGGCAGCATCTGGTACTTCATGGGCTTTCTGATCGGCCTCAAGGCCTTCACCGCCGCGGTGATTGGCGGTATCGGCAGTATCACGGGGGCCATGCTGGGCGGGTTGATCCTCGGGATGCTCGAATCCTTCGGTACGCAGATCCCCTGGATCGGCAGTGAGTGGAAGGATGTCTTCACCTTCGCGATCCTGATCCTCGTGCTGGTGTTCAAGCCGACCGGTCTGCTCGGCAAGTCAGAAGTGGAGCGGATGTGACCATGATTGACCGGCTCTATGCATATTTCGACAGTCCGCGCCGGCAGACCATCCTGCTGATCGCGATCGTCGTCCTGATGGCACTGGCACCGCTCGTGATGGGGCGTTACATGACGACCATCATGACCAATGCGCTGCTCTACGTGGTCCTCGCTCTGGGGCTCAATGTCGTGGTGGGTTACGCCGGGCTGCTGGATCTCGGGTATGCGGCCTTTTTCGCGGTGGGGGCCTACAGTATTGGTATTCTCACCGTCCAGTTCGACTGGAACTTCTGGCTGGCGATCCCGCCGGCGCTGGTCGCTGCCTGTATCGCCGGGGTCATCATCGGCGGACCAACGCTTCGGTTGAGAAGCGATTACCTGGCCATCGTGACCCTCGGGTTCGGCGAAATCGTGCGGTTCGGTGCCCGCAACCTCGAAATCACCGGGCGGGCCACGGGGCTGTCGAACATCCCGGAGCCGAATTTCTTCGGCTATGTCATCAGCAGCTACGTCGATTTCTATTACATATTCCTGCTGCTGGCGATCGTGGCCGTCATTGCCAGCCATCGCCTCTACCACTCCCGGCTGGGTCGCGCATGGCTCTACGTACGGCATGACGAAGATGCCGCCGAGGCAATGGGCATCAACCGCGTACGGGTCAAGCTCGCCGCCTATGTGACCGGATCCGTGTTCGGGGCCTTCGGCGGGATCTTCTTCGCGGCCAACCTCGGTGCCATTTCCCCCGAGAGCTTCAGCTTCGAGCAGTCGGTGCTGGTCCTGATGGCCGTGATTCTGGGTGGTATGGGCAAGATACCCGGCGTCATTCTCGGGGCTTTCATCATCATCCTCGGTCCCGAGCTGTTGCGTAATCTCGGCGAGCTGCGTCTGCTGCTGTTCGCGGTGGTCATGCTGCTCATCATGCTGCTCCGGCCGAGCGGCATCTGGCCGGAACGGCGTCACTAGCGCAGGGGGAGGAAAGAGATGCTGCTCGATCTGGAACAGGTCACCCTGCGCTTTGCGGGCAACACGGTGCTCGACAAGGTGGATTTCGGTGTCGAGGCGGGCTCGCTGGCCAGTCTCATTGGTCCCAACGGCGCCGGGAAGACCTCGCTTTTCAACTCGATAACCGGTTTCTATCGCCCGCAGGAAGGGCGTATCGAATTCAACGGCGAGCGGATCCTGCGCCGCAAGCCTCACAAGGTCACCCAGTTCGGTATTGCCCGGACCTTCCAGAACGTCCGGCTGTTCCGTGAGATGTCGGTCATGGAAAACGTCATGGCCGGCATGCACTGCCGGACCCGAGCGGGGGCCTTCGGAGCGGTTTTCCGCACCCCCGGGCAACGCGCGGAAGAGCAGTACATTGCCGAGGTGGCGCATGACTGCATGAAGTTCGTGGGCGTCGATGAATACGCCGACCGCCTTGCCACCAACCTCGCCTATGGCTATCAGCGGCTGGTGGAAATCGCCCGGGCGCTTGCGACCCAGCCGCAGCTGATCCTGCTCGATGAACCCGCGGCGGGACTCAACGGGACCGAGAAGGCGGCACTGGTCGAGCTGATCCGCCGTATCCGCGATGAGCGCAATGTGGCCGTGTTGCTGATCGAGCACGATATGGGCCTGGTGATGCAGGTATCCGAACATATCCATGTGCTGGATTACGGGCGCATCATCGCCAAGGGCACGGCTGAGCAGGTCAAGAACGATCCGAAGGTGATCGAGGCCTACCTGGGACAGGAAGACGAGGAGATGGCCCTGTGACTGAGCCAGTGCTTCGGGTCGAACAGGTCGAGTCGTTTTACGGAAAGATCCAGGCGTTGCGCGGGATCGATATCGAGGTGACCCCCGGGCAGATCATCGCGGTGCTGGGCAGCAACGGCGCCGGCAAGACGACAACGCTGAAGACCATCTCGGGCATCGTCCGCGCGCAGATGGGCCGCGTGGTTCTGGACGGCGAGGACATCACCCGCCTGCCGGCCCATGAGATTGCCCGGAAGGGCCTGGTGCACGTGCCCGAGGGACGGCATATCCTCAAGGGGCTGAGCGTGCAGGAAAATCTTGAGCTCGGCAGCTTTACAGTGCGGGACCATGCCCTGCGTCGCGAGCGCCTGGCCGATGTCTTCGAGCGTTTTCCCATCCTCGCCGAGCGGCGCCACCAGGATGGCTCGCTTCTGTCCGGAGGCGAGCAGCAGATGCTGGCGCTGGGCCGGGCGCTCATGCATGGACCGCGTGTTCTGCTCCTGGATGAACCGTCCATGGGGCTGGCGCCCAAGCTGGTCACCCAGACCATGCGCATCGTCAAGCAGTTGAACGAGACCGGGACCACCATCCTCCTGGTGGAGCAGAATGCCCGGCTGGCGCTGAAGATTGCCCATTACGCCTACGTGCTCGAGAACGGCGAGATCTGGAACAAGGGGGAGGCCTCGGCACTCGCCGCCGACGAGAGCATCGTCCAGGCCTACCTGGGCGCCTGAACGGCATCGATGTCGATTGCCGCTGGACAGCCCGCCCCCTCCGTTTCGGTGATCGGGACCGGGCCGGCCGGGGAGGCGGCGATCCGTGGATTGCTCGCACGCGGCGTCCGCGTGACCGTATTCGATGAACAGCCACGCACCGGCGGAAACATCGGCCGCATTCGGACCACGGCGCCAACCACCCCATTGGAGGCGCTGGCGGCGGAAACCCCTGAGCTGAGCCTGCGCTCGGGGACCCGGGTCCTGTCGGTCGAGTCCGATGGCCGCGTCTGGTTCGAGGGCGGGGATGGCGCGGATCAGGCGAGCTTCGATGCCATTGTCCTCGCCTGCGGCGCCTATGACCTGCATGACCCCGTGCCCGGCCTGCCGGCGCGCAGCGTCACGAGTGCGGGCGCCCTGCAGGCGCTGGGCAAGGGGCATGGCATTCTGCCTCGCGGGCGGATTGTCATTGCCGGAAGCGGCCCTTTCCTTACCGTGGTGGCAGCTGGCGTCGTGCGCGCCGGGGGCATGGTCACGCATGTCATTGATCGTCTGCGGCGCAGCGATTACGCACGTCTCGCGCCGTGGGGGCTCGGTATTCCCGGCAACAGTCTCGAATTCATGCGCAAGCGCCGCTGGCTCGCCCGGGCCGGCGTGCCCATACGCTACGGCACAGCGGTGGCCGCCGTGGGCGATGGTGAACTGCTCACCGACGGCGATGAGCGGATTCCCTTTGATCACCTGGGCCTGACCGAGCGTTTCGTTCCGCAGACACAGCTCGCCCGGACGGCAGGCTGCGCTGTCAATTACGACCCGGTCGGTGGTTACTGGGTGGTGGCGACGGATTCGCTCGGGCGCAGCAACCGACCCGGGATCTACGTGATTGGTGAAGGGCAGGGCATCCGCGGCTGGCGGCATGCCCGGCTTTCCGGCGAGCGTGTGGTGCCTGCCGTGCTGAGCGATCTGACGGGCAGGACGGCGAGTCGGCCGAAGGGGCAATGGCAGCGACGCTTTCTGATCGGTTTCGCCCGTGGGCTGGAGCGGGCCCAGTCGCGGCGCGCCTGCCGGGTGCCGGATCAGGACGCGGTCATCTGCGCCTGTGAAGGGGCCCGGGTGCGTGATGTTGATCAAGCGGTTGCGCTGGGTCTCGCGGATCTGTCCTCGATCAAGGTCGTTACCCGTTGTGGGATGGGACCCTGTCAGGGACGCTACTGCGAGCCCCAGGTCAGTGAGCGCATCCGCGCGGCGGGGCTCGAACCGCTCGGCGCGCTCAACCAGCGGGCATTCTCCCGCCCGCTCTCTGTGGCGGAGGTATTGAATGACCCACGTTGACGCCGTCGTGGTCGGCAGTGGGATCATCGGCAGTTTCGTCGCGCTGGCCCTGCATGAGCGCGGCCTTCGACTGATGGTCATCGACCGCGCCGGTCTGGCGCCGGGTACGTCGCGCAGCAGTGACGGCAACCTGCTCTGCTCCGACAAGTCTCCCGGACTCATGCTCGAGCTCTCCCACCGAAGCCTGCAGGCCTGGCACCGTTTTGCCGAGCGTTACGGCAATCATTGTGAGTTCGACCCCAAGGGATCGACCGTGGTGGCACGGTCGCCTGCCGAGGCCGAAGGGCTGGCGGCATTGGTCCGCGCCCAGCAGGCCGAGGGGATCGACTGTCGTTTTCTGGAATCCGGCTGGGAGGCGCTCGAGCCGCATCTGGGGCCTGATACGGTGGCCGTGGGGCACTGGCCCGGGGATGCCCAGGTGCAGCCCATGCTCGCCTGTTACCAGATCGCCCGCGACCTGCGCGAGGCGGGTGTGGAATACCGTTTCTATCAGGCCATCGAGCAACTCGATCCGGCGGATGATCGGGTCGTGGTGACACTCGCCGGAGGGGAGTCGGTGACCGCCGGGCATGTGTGCCTCTGCACGGGCATCTGGACGAACGAGGTGCTGAAGTCGGTCGGGCTTTCCGTGCCGATCGAGCCGCGCAAGGGCCATATCGCCGTGCTGGAGCGAGGCGATGTCGCCGTCAACTCCAAGATCGCCGACTTCGGCTATCAGGCGGCGGCCGAGAGTACCGAAATCGACGGGACGGCGGTGCAGACGGCGGCCATTATCGAGGCCACCCGCAGCGGCACCATCCTGTGTGGTAGCTCGCGGGAGTTCGCGGGGTTTGACATGACGGTCAACATGGAGACGGTGCAGCGGTTGTTGGCCGACTGCGTCGGCGTGGTGCCGGATCTGGCGCGGCTGCGGGTTATCCGCGCCTATGCCGGATTGCGGCCCTTCTCCCGCGACGGACTACCCATTATCGGCTCCTTGCCGGACGCGGAACGCGTCTTGGTGGCGACCGGGCATGAAGGGGCGGGCCACGGGCTGGCGGCGGTGACCGGCGAGATCGTGGCTGCAACACTGGCCGAGGGAGCCACTCATCCCTATGGCGGTCAGTTACATCCGGAGCGCTTCGTATGAGCGGGCAGGGTTTTCGTCCGGTGCGCGATGCCGGCGAGTGGATCACGGTGGCGATCGACGGGGGGCAGCATGAACTGCCGGCCGGCATGAGCGTGCTTGCTGCGCTGCTCTGCGCCGACGCGGTGGCCGATGGCCGTGTGATGCCACCCGACTGGTTCTGCGGCATTGGTCAATGTCAGCGTTGTCGCGTGCGCATCAACGGCCGCGAGGCCATCGCCTGTCAGGCAGTTGTCCGAACGGGAGATGTGATCGAGACGCAATGAGTCTGCAGCGGCTGAGCGCAGTCGGCATGCCGACCAAGGCGTATTCCAACGACGAGCGTCGCTGCCTGGATCAGGATATCCTGTCCCCCTACCAGAGGTTACGCAGGCGAGGGTTAGGACATGAGGGAGACAGCTCGGGCAACATCTGTCCGTCTGCCTTCGGATGAGCAGCGTGAACACCTCATGGTTCAGGTTGCCAAGATGTACTACGACTTGCAGCGCACCCAGCAGGACATCGCAAACGAACTGGGGCTGACCCGCTGGCAGGTCGGGCGTCTTCTTGCCGAAGCCAAACGGTGCGGGATCGTGCGTATCGAGATCACGACACGCACGAACCGGCGAGCGGTGCTGGAAGTGGAGCTACAGGAGCGTTTCAACCTGAGGGATGCCATCGTGGTGCCTGTGGGCGAAATCGCCGATACCGCGCTGCTCATGGAATCCGTTGCCCAGGCGGCTGCCACCTACATCGCGTCCATACATCCCAAGCCTGATCTGATGGGCTTGTCCTGGGGCAGGACCATGTCGGCGGTCGCGCGATGTCTGCCCGATCAATGGAATCCCGGGCTTCATGTCGTCCTGGTTAACGGTTCAGCGGCGCTCCGGCTCACCACCACGCGCACCAGCGCGGTGACCGAAACTTTTGCGCAGACTGCTGGCGGAACCGCGACCGTGCTCCCCGTCCCTGCGATCGTCGGCAAAAAGAGCACGCGCGAGGCCCTTGATGCCGACCCGATCGTGGAACGTGTTCTCACCCTGGCAGAGAAAAGTGAAATTATCTGCTTCGGAATGGGCGGGATCTCTCATCGCTCCATCCTGCTGAGTTCCGGGTATATCAACGAAGACGATATCGATCGATTGCAGGCTTGCGGTGCGGTTGGCGACGTGCTCGGTCGGTTTATCGACGCCGACGGTCATCCGGTGGATAAGGAGCTCGACGACCGCACGATCGGATTGCCGCTGAAACAATTAAGGCAAACCGAACGCGCGATTGGAATTGTCGCCGGCGAGGAAAAGCATGAGGTGGCACTGGCCGCCTTGAGAGCCGGCTATGTCTCCATTCTGATTACCGACGAGGCAACGGCCCTTCACGCGATCGAGAATGGGTGAGCTCGCAAGAAACAGACCGCCGGCAGGAACACCCGAATTGCTGCCGATTGCTTTCTGACGTCTACGCATTTGCGCGCCATGCTCGGCGGGAGCGGTTTACCTGAAGCAGACTGTTTTTTATTCATTGGACGGTCTCTCCGCTGCCGGGCCTATTGTAACTGTATGAATAGTCTCTAAAAACTCCCTCTCTGTCCGTCCTTTCCCCGATTGCAGTCCGGTTATATTGACAAGGAAAGTCTTGTCTGGTGAAGTTGAACCAACAGCTGCGCAAATATTGCTCATCTGTTGGTTAGGAGCTGGTGTACCGAGAACAGCACTGGTGCGGGATGGACCGCCCCGGCGGGATACAACCCAGAAGAAAACCACAACGAGGAGAGAGACCATGAAAAACTGGTTGACATCACTGGCTGTCGCAGCTGCCTTTGTGGCAGGCGCCGCCCAAGCGCAGGACGACGTGGTCAATACGACCGATGTCAATTCTGCGCTGATCCAGACGGATGAGTCCTACACGATCGCCACGGTGGTTAAGGTGGACGGCATCGCATGGTTCGACCGCATGCGCGATGGCGTGCAGCAGTTCGGGGCCGATACCGGACAGGATACTTACATGGTGGGCCCATCGTCGGCAGACGCCGCGGCGCAGGTGCAGCTTGTCGAAAACCTGATCGCCCAAGGCGTGGATGCGATTGCCGTCGTTCCCTTCTCTGTCGAGGCCCTGGAGCCGGTGCTCTCCAGAGCGCGTGATCGGGGTATCGTCGTGATCAGCCATGAGGCATCGAATATCCAGAACGTGGACTTCGACATCGAGGCCTTCGACAACCTCGCCTACGGCGCAAAACTCATGGATGAGCTGGCAGTGCAGATGGGCGAGGGAGGCGAGTATGTGGCAACAGTCGGTAGCCTGACTTCCAAGTCCCAGAATGAGTGGATTGATGGTGCGATCGCGCGTCAGGAAGAGGCCTATCCGAATATGTCTCTGGCGATGGACCGAATCGAGACTTATGACAACGCCGATACCGACTACACGAGGTTGAAAGAGGCCCTCGCGGCGAACCCGGAAATCAGCGGTATCGTGGGAGGTCCCATGCCAACCTCCGCTGGTGCAGGACGCCTGATCGCCGAGAGCGGTCTGCAGGGGCAGCTGCACTTTGCCGGAACGGGCTTGCCCTCAGTGGCCGGCAACTACCTCGAAAACGGGGATATCAGCTACATCCAGTTCTGGGACCCTGCTGTTGCGGGCTACGCGATGAACATGCTCGCCGTGGCTGTTCTGGAAGGCAGGAGTGCGGAGATCGGGGCAGGTACGGATCTCGGGCTCGAGGGCTACCGTGACCTGAAGGTGGCCGGTGAGGACCGCCAGAACGTGCTTTATGGCTCGGGCTGGGTTGGTGTCACTGCTGAGAACATGGATCAGTACGACTTCTGAGTGGTCCTGATGCGGCGCACATGAGTGCGCCGCATCCCTTTCCCTGGAGACCGGACCATGGTGTCGCATCCCCTGATTGAGCTTCGGGGCGTTTCAAAGCGTTTCGGTGGGGTTCGTGCGCTCGATGACGTGTCGATGACGATCGAGAGTGCCCAGATTCGCTGCCTCGCCGGTGAAAACGGCTCGGGCAAATCCACGCTCATCAAGATCATTTCGGGTGTATACCAGCCTGACAAAGGCGAAATTATCATTGACGGGGCGCCGGTCGAGAGGCTGAACCCCGCCAGTTCGATGGAACACGGGGTGCAGGTGATCTACCAGGATCTCTCACTCTTCCCCACCCTGACGGTGGTCGAAAACCTGTTTCTGAATACCTATCTGCGTGAGCGCAGATCCACCGTGAACTGGCGCCGCGGCCGCGAGATGGCGCGTGAGGTACTCGCCCGACTGGATGTCGATCTGGATCTGGACGCGACGGTCGAGACCCTGCCTACGGCGGGTCGTCAGATCGTTGCGATCGCTCGTGCAGTTCTGGCGGATGCGCGTCTCATCGTTATGGACGAACCGACGACGGCCCTGACCGCTCGGGAGGTTGAGCGCCTGTTCCGCATCGTTCGCGGTCTGCAGCAGCAGGGCATCGCGATCTTGTTCGTCAGCCATAAAATGCGTGAGATGCTGGAAATCAGTGAGGAGTTGACCGTCTTTCGTAACGGTCAAAAGGTCGCCGAGGGGCCGATTACCCATTTCGATGAGCGGGCAATCACGCTCGCGATGACCGGCCGCCACCTCAATACCGGCCGATTTGCCGCGCCCGCCGGCGCTGATGTGCAGACTCCCCGGCTTTTGATTGAGGGCTTGAGCGTCGGCCATGAAGTTCATGATGTGTCGCTGCGCTTGATGCGCGGCGAGGTCGTGGGGTTATCGGGGTTGATCGGGGCCGGGCGCTCGACTTTGGCCAAGGCCATCTTCGGTCTCAGGCAGGATGTATCAGGCCGCATTGAGCTGGACGGCGAGCGGCTCGCGCCGGCTTCGGTGACTGATGCGATTGACGCCGGCGTCGCCTATGTCCCCGAGGATCGCTTGTCCGAGGGGCTCTTCCTGACCCGCTCTATTCGAGATAACGCCATCGCATCCGCTCTCGGGCGCTTTGCACCGCGGTTGTGGCTCCAGCGGAACAGGGCGCGCGCGGCTACCGAAAAGATGTTCGAAGACATGCAGATCGCTGCGCCGAATACCGATGTCCCCGTCTCAATCCTGTCCGGAGGTAATCAACAGCGCGTCGTCATTGGTCGCTGGTTGATGACTGACGCCCGCCTGCTGATTCTCAATGGGCCGACAGTGGGGGTCGATGTGGGCTCGAAGGAGCAGATCCACGGCATCATTCACGACCTGGCTCGTAACCAGGGGCTCGCTGTGTTGATGATCTCGGATGATCTGCCGGAGCTCGCCGCTAATTGCAATCGCGTGCTCACCATGACGAATGGCCGCCTGACCGGTGAGCTCTCGGGTGAGCGTTTGACCGAAGATGCGCTGGAGTCGGCACTGGCCGCGGTAACCCGGGAGGGCGGGGCATGAGGGTTTTGCGGAACAGCAATGTCGTGATTGCGCTGATCCTGGTCGCAGCGATGGTGGTGATCGGGTTGATCAACCCTGCTTTCTGGCAGCTTTCCAATATTTTCAGCCTCCTGAAGGCGAACGTGGTCATTGGTTTGATGGCCCTGGGCGTGCTGCTGATCATGATCTCGGGCGGAATTGATGTGTCTTTTACCGCCTTTGCCATCGCCGCCATGTATTTGGTGGTGCGCACGATGGTTGCGATCGATTACGACGGCGTGATTCTACCCTTCATCTTTGCGACGGCCATCGGCGGGTTGCTGGGGCTCATGAATGCGGGAATCATCCACAAGTTTCACATGATCCCGCTCATTGTCACGCTCGGAACCGCCTCTCTTGTCCGCGGTTTGGTGCTGGGCGGGGTCGGCACGTCGAACGTCAATATTGATGAAATGCCGCCGTCCCTGATCGAGCTGGGGCGGGCCAATATCGTGACGCTGGAGCGCGCGAACGGCACGACGTTCGGGCTGACAGCAATGATTCTCGTCTATGCAGCGTTGGCCATCCTGATTCATCTCGTGCTCACGCGGACCATGATCGGTCGCTCGGTGTATGCCTACGGGGCCGATCCGGAGGCCGCCAGGCGCGTGGGCTTCAAGACCGGCCGCACCATGATTTTCGTCTACTGCACGGCCGGCGCCCTGGCAGGCTTCGCGGGGTTGTTGCACTCGTCCATGAGCTGGCTCGCCAACCCGCGAGGCTTCGTGGGGCTGGAGCTGGATGTCATCGCGGCGGTGGTTCTGGGCGGCTGTTCGATCTTTGGCGGCCGAGGGTCGGTCATCGGGACGGTTCTGGGTGTTTTTATCCTCGTGATGATCCAGAACTCGCTGATCCTGATGGGAATCGACATGACCTGGCAGCGGGTGGTCGTGGGTGGTGTGCTGATCAGCGCAGTCGCCATTACGGCCCTTCGCGACCGGCGTTCACCAGCCTGAGGAGGGACGGATGATGAAAGGCAATACACGCGGCACCGAGGCCGCGGACGGCAAGGGCAGCGGGCCGGGCCGGTTCCTGATCCGTGCCAGAGCCGACACGAATATCCAGCTGGGCATCATCTGCATTCTGATCATCATTCTGATGACGGCGCTCCAGCCGCGTATGTTTTTGTCGTCCTACAACTTCGAGTCGATGGCCTTTTTCATGCCGGAACTCGTCCTGCTGTCCATCGCCATGATGATCGCCATGCTCACCGGCGGTATCGATCTGTCCATCGTGGGGGTCGCGAATCTGGCTGGCATAGCCGCGGGCACCCTGTTCGGGTTTCTCGCGGGAGAAGCCGGGGTGGGCGGGCTCGGCACGGGTGCCGTGATCCTCGGCGTCGGAGTGGGCCTGATTGTCGGGGTGCTGGCGGGGCTGGTTAACGGGCTGCTGATTTCGGGGCTCAAGATTACGCCAATCCTCGCAACGCTGGGCACCGGCCAGGTCTTCATCGGTCTTTGCGTGGTGCTGACGGGCGGTCCGGCGATTGTCGGGTTTCCATCGGGGTGGACCTGGATTGGCAATGGCAAGATCGCGTCGATCCCCGTGCCGTTCCTTCTCTTCGTCGTGCTCTGCGTCGCCCTGGCGTTACTGCTCGAACGAACCTCGTTCGGGCTGAGACTGAAGTTGATTGGCACGAACCCTAAAGCGGCGGTTTTCGCGGGCATCCGAAAGGGGCGCATGATCCTGTGGTCCTACATGCTGACGGGCGCGCTCGCCGCCATGGCCGGGATCCTGCTGTCCGCCCGTGTGAATGCGGCGAAATCGGATTATGGCTCGTCCTACCTGCTGCAGGCGGTGCTGATCGCGGTGCTGGCTGGCACCAATCCGGCAGGAGGCAGGGGTAACGTGCTGGGCGTTGCGCTGGCAGTGGCCGCGCTCACCTTGCTGGCCACGGGACTGCAGATGATGCGTGTGTCAAACCACCTGATTGACTTCGTCTGGGGCGCCTTCCTGATCGCCGTGATCGCG
Source organism: uncultured Ectothiorhodospiraceae bacterium (assembly GCA_913056385.1). Lineage (GTDB taxonomy): Bacteria > Pseudomonadota > Gammaproteobacteria > Nitrococcales > Nitrococcaceae > Spiribacter. The sequence goes on along the minus strand of CAJXND010000011.1, from coordinate 9,751 downwards.
CTGAATTCCCTGAGTGCTCGAAAGGGGCTTTGACATGACGACAGTGATTCCTCTTTCCGCTTCGATGTTCGAGCGCGCGGCGCGATGCATCGCTCGCAGCGCGCATTTTTCGGTGACCGCCTGGCGGACCGAGCTGGGCGTCGAGATGCTGCGCATGACCAACGCCCGTGGTCACGTCGATGTCCTGCCCTTCATGGGACAGATGATCTGGGATGCGGTATTCGACGGGGTTCGCCTCACCATGGACAGTGCCTTTTCGGTGCCCCGCCCTGCGCAATCCATTGTGGAGACCTATGGGTGCCTGGCGTACCACAGTGGCCTCCTTGCCAATGGATGCCCCGGCCCGAATGACACTCATCCACTGCATGGCGAGATGCCATGCAAGCGCATGGACGAGGCGCACCTTGAGTTCGGCGATGAGCACGGGGTTCCGATGGTTCGTATCGGGGGGCACGTGGATCACATGCGCGGTTTTGGCCCCAACTACCGAGCCCGCCCATCGGTCACGCTGGGTCAGGGCACCCGGATTGCCATGGGGATGGCAGTCGAGAATCGATCGGCTCTGCCGATGGATCTGATGTACATGGCCCATGTGAATTTTGCCTTTGTGCCAGGCGGGGTCATCCACCAGCCAGCGCCTTTCGCGAAGGGCCGGACCCGGGTCCGGACCGATGTGCCTGCGCACGTTGTGCCGAGCGATGCTTATAACGCTTTTCTGTCGGAACTGGCCGAGACGCCGGAGGCGGGTCGTGTGCTTGACCGGCCCGAGCGCTGGGATCCGGAGCAGGTGATTTACGTCGACGAGCCAGGAGCGGACGCGGCGGGAATGACCCACGCCATGCTTGAACGTCCCGAAGGTGACGGCTTTGTCATGTCCTATGCCAGCGCCGAGTTCGCGCATATGGTCCGGTGGATTCTGTATGGCGCCGATGCCACGGTCGCCGCATTTGCGCTACCGGCCACCTGTGAACCCGAGGGGTATCTGGCGGAAAAGGCAAAGGGCCATATCGCGACACTGCCGGCCGGTCAAACGCGCCGTTTTACCGCGCTTTTTGGCTATGTCGCCCCTGAAGAGGTCGCATCGCTGGCCCGCACCATTGCCGCACTGGGCGGCGCCGAGAAGGATGCACCCCATGGCTGATCGTATCGCCGTTGTTGGATCGAACATGGTCGATCTCATTACTTATGTCGAGCGGATGCCCAATCGGGGCGAGACGATTGAAGCCCCCGATTTTGCTCTCGGCTTCGGGGGGAAGGGGGCCAACCAGGCGGTGGCTGCGGCGCGTCTTGGTGCGCGAGTGTCCATGGTGACCTGCGTGGGTGATGATCTGTTCGGGCCACGCACTCGGCAAAACCTGGCGGATAACGGCATTGACGTCTCGCATGTCCGCTCGGTGGACGCGGCCCCGTCCGGGACGGCGCCGATCTTTGTCGAACCGGATGGCGAAAATGCGATCCTGATCGTCAAGGGCGCCAATGCCTATCTCTCGCCGGATGACATCGATCATGCCGCCGAGACGCTCAAGGCCTGTGATGTCATCCTGCTGCAGCTGGAAGTCCCGCTTGAAACGGTCTATCACGCGGTTGCCTTTGGCGCGCGGCACGGGGTACAGACCATCCTCAATCCGGCCCCGGCCAATCCCGACATCGACCTCTCGCGGCTCTATGGACTGGACTGGTTCTGTCCCAACGAGAGTGAACTGGCGCTCCTGTCAGGGATGCCCACCAACAGCGACGAGGCGGTACTGGCCGCTGCGCGGTCGCTGATCGGGCGCGGCATCCGCAATGTCATCGTCACGCTTGGTGGTCGTGGTGCTCGGCTCATTACGGCTGACACTGCAGTGCAGATTGCGCCGGTGCAGGTGGATCCGCTGGACACAACCGGCGCCGGCGATGCGTTTATCGGCAGCTTTTCGCGTTTCCTGTCCGGGGGGAGCACGCCCACACAGGCGCTGGAGCGGGCCTCCCGCTATGCAGCTCATGCCATTACGGGTCGTGGGACCCAGTCGAGCTACGCCGATCTGGCAGGCTTCGAGGCATTCTGCGCCGCGCTCGAGAATCGGTGAAAAGATGACCACGACCGTTAAACATGTAAGCCGGCCCGACACAGTCACTGCTGCGGTGGGTGATGGACGAAATCCCGGCATGCCGCTTGATGTCGCAATGTTCGAATGCCATCCCGTCAACCGCCCAGCCGCAGAGCGCCGGGTGGCGGCCCTCGCCGGGCGCCGCACGGTCAAGAAACTGCATCAGGCTGCATGGCTGGTGAATGCAATCCGGCTGATGGATCTGACGACGCTCTCGGGCGACGACACGGCGGGCCGGGTACATCGACTCTGTGCCAAGGCGCGTCAGCCACTGGCGCCGCGCATTATGCAGGATCTCGGTATCGAGCAGATGGGCCTGACCGTCGGTGCCGTCTGCGTCTATCCGACGATGGTTCCCCATGCGGTCGAGGCGCTGCAAGGATCAGGCATTCCGGTGGCGAGTGTGGCAACCGGCTTTCCGACGGGTCTGATCCCCCTCCATTTGCGACTGGCCGAGATCGAATGGGCCGTGGCGCAAGGCGCGCGGGAGATCGATATCGTCATCACCCGCGAACATGCGCTCAGACAGAACTGGCAGGCGCTGCATGACGAGGTTCGAGCGATGCGGGATGCCTGTGGTCCTGCGCATCTCAAAGCGATTCTCGCCACCGGCGATCTGAAGACCTTCGACAATGTCTACGCGGCATCGATGGTCGCGATGCAGGCGGGCGCGGATTTCATCAAAACGTCGACGGGCAAGGAAGATGTGAACGCCACACTGCCGGTCAGCCTGGTCATGATGCGTGCGCTCAGGCGCTACGGCGGCGTGACGGGTCATCGAGTCGGTTTCAAGCCCGCAGGCAGCATGAAGCAGGCCAAGGAGGCCCTCCGCTGGCAGATCCTCATGAAGGAAGAACTCGGCCGGTCATGGCTCGAACCGGATCTGCTGCGTTTTGGGGCTTCTTCCATGCTGGGCGACATAGAGCGTCAGCTTGAACACCACGTCACGGGACGCTATGCGGCCTCGCATCGTCACGCCGCCTCGTAAGGAATAACCGATGAGCATCCAGATGATACTGAAGCATATGGATTACGGCCCCGCGCCTGAGGATTCGGCAATTGTGCAAGGCTGGCTTGATGCCCATGAAACGGGCTTCGGGCACTACATCGATGGCGTTTTTACAGCGCCAGGCACTCTGTTCGATGTGCAGAACCCGGCCTCGGGAGAGTCCATCGCGCAGGTGACTCAAGGCACGTCGGCGGATGTGGACGCGGCGGTAAAGGCCGCGCGCCAGGCTCAGGGCGCCTGGGCGAAGTTGTCAGGCCACGAGCGAGCCCGGCATCTCTATGCGCTTGCGCGGCATGTCCAGCAGCATTCCCGCTTCCTCGCCGTGCTCGAATCCATGGATAACGGCAAGCCCATTCGCGAGACGCGCGACATCGACGTGCCGCTGGTGGCGCGCCATTTCTATCACCATGCCGGCTGGGCCGAAATCGCCGCCGATGAGTTTCCGGACGCCGAGCCGCACGGCGTCTGCGGGCAGGTGATTCCCTGGAATTTCCCGCTGCTGATGCTGGCATGGAAGATCGCGCCGGCACTGGCGGCAGGTAACACGGTGGTCTTGAAGCCGGCGGAATACACGCCGCTGACTGCACTGGCTTTCGCTGAAATCTGTACCGAGGCCGGTCTGCCCCCGGGCGTTGTGAATCTGGTAACCGGTGATGGTGCCACGGGGGCGGCCATTGTCGGGCATGGTGACATCGACAAGGTGGCTTTCACCGGTTCCACCGGAGTGGGCAAGACGATCCGGCGGCAGATTGCCGGATCCGGCAAGGCGTTGACATTGGAATTGGGAGGGAAATCGCCTTTCGTGGTCTTCGCTGATGCCGATCTCGACGCGGCGGTCGAGGGTGTCGTGGAAGCGATCTGGTTCAACCAGGGCGAGGTCTGCTGTGCCGGCGCACGGATTCTGGTGGCCGAGGCCGTCGCATCGCGTTTCGAGGCACTGCTGAAGGCCCGTATGAAGGCACTGCGGGTCGGCGAGCCGCTGGATAAGTGCACCGATATCGGCGCGATCGTCCACCCCGTTCAGCTGGAACGGATCCGTGCGCTCGTGGCGGAGGGGGTGGCGCAGGGCGCGATCCTGCACCAAGGCTCGGCCCCCGAGGGTTGTTTTTATCCGCCGACCCTGGTGACCAACGTACAGACCGCGAGCGTGTTGTCCACGGAAGAGATTTTCGGTCCGGTGGTCACCCTGTCCACCTTCCGCACACCCACCGAGGCAGTGGAGCTGGCCAATAATACGCGTTATGGCCTCGCGGCCTCGGTCTGGTCGGAGAACGTCAATCTGTGCCTGGATATTGCTTCCCAGGTCAAGGCGGGCGTTGTCTGGATCAATTGCACCAACGTCCTCGATGCGGGGGCGGGCTTTGGTGGCTATCGCGAGTCGGGATTTGGTCGGGAGGGCGGACGCGAGGGGATGATGGCCTACCTTCGCCGCCCCGGTCCGACGGGCGAGGCAGGCGATCTGCCAGCCCTCCAGCCTACCCCGGGCGGAGGCGCCACCGGAGATGCCATTGATCGGACGGCCAAGCTGTTTGTCGGCGGTCAACAAGTGCGCCCCGATTCGGGTTACGCCTACGCGGTGATGGGTGCAAAGGGCTCCGCGGGGCTTGCGGGTCTGGGTAACCGCAAAGATATCCGGAACGCGGTGGAAGCGGCTGGCAGGGCGACGGGATGGGCCGGGGCCACCGGCCATAATCGTGCGCAGGTGTTGTACTACCTGGGCGAGAATATGTCGGCGCGGGCGGCGGAATTTGCCGTGCGCCTGGAGCGCCTCGGGGCAAAGCCGGCGGCGGCGAAGGCGGAGGTTGAAGCCGCTGTTCGGCGCTGCTTCTGGTATGCCGCCCAGGCGGACAAGTTTGATGGCGCGGTACACCAGACAAAGTCGGCCCATGTGACCCTGGCGATGCACGAACCGCTTGGCGTGCTCGGGATCGTGTGTCCGACGGAGGCACCGCTTCTTGGTTTCGTCAGCCTCGTGTTGCCGGCCATTGCCATGGGTAATTCCGTTGTGGTGATCCCTTCGCAGCCCCATCCGCTTGCTGCCACCGACTTCTACCAGATTATCGAGACCTCGGATGTACCGGCCGGCGTGGTCAATATCGTGACCGGTCCCCGTGACGAGTTGGCAAAAACGCTGGCGGGGCACGACGGGATCGCGGGACTTTGGTATGTCGGGGGGTGTAGCGGCATCGCGATGGTGGAAGCCGAAAGCGCTGGCAACCTCAAACAGACCTGGACCGAGGCCGATGGGGCGCGGGACTGGATGGGCGCTGCGGGACAGGGCCGGGAATTCCTGCACCGTGCCACTCAGGTCAAGAATATCTGGGTGCCTTACGGCGTTTAGGGCTGCATGACCGCCCCTGTGTGAGGGGCCAGAGTATGGCAATAAACTGGAGCGGCTGACCGGGATCGAACCGGCATCACTGCCTTGGGAGGGCAGCGCTCTACCATTGAGCTACAGCCGCGCAACCCTGACCAGTATCCGGGTTTGGTCAATTTCGGCAAGCCCCATGATGCCTAAGAAAAGCGCGTCTGCGCTATAATGGCGCCATGAACTCTCCGGCATCCGACATCACAATTCGCGTCAATGGCGAGCCTCGTCCCGTGCCGGCGGGCTGCACGCTTGATCAGCTGCTCGCCCGAATGGACATGGCCGGGCAACGCGTGGCCGTTGAACGCAACGAGGACGTCGTGCCGCGTAGTGAATACGCCGCAACCCGGCTTCAGGACGGAGACCGGGTCGAGATCATCCGCGCCATCGGGGGCGGCTGACACAGCAAGAGGCACCATGACAGACCAGGATACCCTTACGATCGCCGGCCGCCACTTTCAGTCGCGGTTGCTTGTCGGTACCGGCAAGTACCGCGATATGGCCGAGACCGGTGAAGCCATTCGAGCCAGCGGCGCACAAATCGTCACCGTGGCCATCCGCCGCACCAACATCGGCCAGAATGCCGATGAGGAAAATCTCCTCGATGTCATTCCGCCGAGTGAGTTTACTATTCTGCCGAATACAGCCGGCTGTTACACAGCTGACGATGCCGTGCGCGTCTGTCGCCTGGCGCGTGAGCTTCTGGATGGCCACAACCTGGTCAAGCTCGAGGTGCTGGGCGACCAGAAAACCCTTTATCCCGATGTGCCGGCCACTCTGGAGGCGGCCGGGAAGCTGGTGGCCGACGGTTTCGATGTCATGGTGTACACCAGCGACGACCCCATCGCCGCGAAGCGTCTCGAGGAGATGGGGTGCGTGGCCGTCATGCCGCTTGCCTCGCCGATCGGCTCCGGTCTGGGCATCCAGAACCGCTATAACCTGATGACCATCATCGAGAACGCGGATGTGCCGATCATCGTCGATGCCGGCGTCGGCACGGCGTCCGATGCCGCGGTGGCGATGGAGCTGGGTTGCGACGGCGTGCTGATGAATACCGCCATCGCTGCCGCAAAGAACCCCCTCCTCATGGCATCGGCGATGCGCAAGGGTATCGAGGCCGGGCGCGAGGCGTTCCTCGCCGGCCGCATGCCCATGCGCCGGTTTGCGTCGGCCAGCTCCCCGCTGGAGGGCACCTTCTGGCAAGGCGGCGCGTGAGCGAACGCACGCGCCGCCCCATCCGCAGCTTCGTCCGTCGCGAGGGTCGGCTCACCACCGGCCAGCAGCGCGCCCTCGACGAGTTGTACCCGCTTTATGGCATCGACTGGACTCCGTCCGAGGGTCTGCTCGACCGCAGCACCCTGTTCGACCGCCCGGCACCGCTGGTACTGGACATCGGTTTCGGCGATGGCGAGGCACTGGCGGCGATGGCGAGCGCCCACCCCGGGCGCAACTATCTGGGCGTGGAGGTGTATCGCGCCGGTACCGGTCGGCTGCTCCGGCGCATCGAGGCCGAGGGCATCACGAATCTCAAGGTCCTGCTGGCGGACGCCAGTGAATTGCTGCACCAGGGTATCCCCTCGGCGTCGCTGGCGGGCCTGCAACTGTTCTTCCCCGACCCCTGGCCCAAGAAGCGGCATCACAAGCGCCGTATGGTCCAGGCGCCCTGGCTGGCGATCGTGGCCGATCGTCTGCAGCCGGGCGGTTTCCTGCACATGGCCACCGACTGGGCCGAGTATGCCGATTGGATGCTGGCGCTGGGCGATGCCGATCGGCACCTTGAAAATCCGTATGGCGGCTATGCCCCCGATGCCGGGGACCGCCCGCAGACCCGCTTCGAGCGCCGTGGCATGCGTAAGGGGCACGCGGTTTTCGACTTGATCCTTCGGCGGATCTGAGCGCGATCCCTCAGCGCACGTCCTTGCAGGATTGGCCGAGGCCGGGCAGACTTCCATTCACTTCGGTTCCGGTGCCAAGGCATCGGATGAAAAGGGAACGCAGTGCAAAGCTGCGGCTGCCCCCGCAACTGTAAGCGGCGAGCGAAGCCCCCGGAAAGCCACTGTCGCGCATGCGATGGGAAGGCGGGGCCAAGCAACGACCCGTGAGCCAGGAGACCTGCCGAGGCGATCACCCATTTCCGGTGCGGGGCGCGCCAGGGAAGCGGCACTACCGCAGAGGTGACAGTCGCCGGTCTGCGGTGGGCTGTCCGATGAGGGCCTTCGCAGACCTCGTGTGTCTGTCGGCGGGAGCCATCCCGCCATGGAAAGAAAGGCCTCTAGACCATGCACAGGGCAATCACCACCACCGCGCTGGCCGTGGCCGTCAGCGTATATGCCAGCGCTTACGCGCAGTCCAGCGACGCCACCGAGCTTGAACCCATCATCGTTTCCGGGGGGATCTCGCCCGTTGCCGCCGACGAGTTCGGCCGGTCCAGCACCGTGATCAGCCGCCAGCAGATCGAGAAGCAGGGCTATGCCACCGTTCAGGAAGCACTCGAGGCCCAGCCTGGCGTGTCGATCAACGGGACCGGGCCAAATGAACGACAGATCAGGATCCGTGGCGGCGAGGGGAATCACACCCTCGTGCTGATTGACGGGGTCCGGGCGTCGGCCGGGGATACGGAGTTTTTTCTCCGCGGCATCGATGTGGATAACGTCCAGCGAATCGAGATCCTGCGGGGGCCACAGTCCGTTCCATTCGGCACCGATGCTGCCACCGGCGTGATCAACATCATTACCCGGCAGGCGGAGCAAGGCGTCAGTTATGGCGGGTCGGCGGTTTTCGGTGAGGGCGACCGACAGAGTGTGTACTACGGGTATGGCGCCGATGCTGGGCGGCTGTCGCTGACGCTCTCCAATCTCAACGACCGTGGCTACGACTTCAGTGGCACCGGTGGCGAGCGGGATGGCACAAGGTGGCAGTCGGGCACGGCCAAGGGTGATGTCCGTCTCGGGCCGAATACCGAAGCGGGATTCAATTACCGCTATGCAAAGGCGCGCTACGACTTCGACCGGGCGGACAGCTCCGCTGATAGTGAGCGCGGATACGTGATCGACGACGACTCACTGCAACGCCGCCTCACTGAACGCGCCGGCAGCGTCTATCTCGAGTACCGGCCCCACGGGGCGTCAATGAGCCATAAGGTGCGTTTCGACCGCACCTCCAATCAGACGGATAACAGCTTCTCCTCCGATACCCGCACGGATGTCGCCAAGTATCGCTTCCAGGCGGCGCTGGACCAGGCCCGCATAGAAACCAGTGACCAGCTGCTCAGCCTGCTCGTGGAACGACGGAAGGACGAGGACAACGGCGAAGCCAGGAACCGTGAGAACGACAGCCTGGCAGCGGAGTACCAGACCTGGCTTTCCGACTCGCTCAGTCTGCAGGCCGGCCTCCGCCACGATGACAACAACATCTTCGGCAATGCCACGACCTGGAATATCGCCGGCAGTTATTTCCTCCCGAGTGACGTTCGACTGCACGCCTCGGCCGGCAGGGCGGTGGTGAACCCGACGTTCTTCGAGATCACCGGTGGAACCGACAAAGCCGTCAACAGCGGTCTGGAGCCGGAGAAGAACCGCGGGTTCGACATCGGCGTCGAGGTTCCGGTGACGCCGATTAACGGCACCCTCGACGTGACCTATTTCCGGGAGGTGCTGACCGATGAAATCCTCTTTGAGCGATTTGCCGGTGGCGCATTCCTCTACACGAATCGCGATGGAGACAGCGACCGCCAGGGAATCGAGATTGCGATTTCGGCCAGCCCGATCCCAAGTCTCGACCTGAACACGAGCTACACTTATCTGGATGCCACTGGGCCTGATGGCGACCCGGAAGTACGGCGGCCGCGTAACGAGTTGGGTCTGCGGGCGACGTGGCGGCTGCCGGCAACGCCGACAGAGCTCTCGGGGGATCTCCGCTATGTGCGGGGTCTTTACGCCAATCAGTTCTGGACCGGTGGTGAGACCGGAGCCCGGGTGCCCGATTTCACGGTGGTGAACCTGGCCGCGAACCATCAGCTCACCGAGCATCTCGAACTGACCGCCCGGCTCACCAATGCCCTGGACGAGGATTACCAGGAGGTCTGGGGCTACGCGACGCGTGACCGTGCCGGCTACGTTGGGGTGAAGGCGTCATGGTAGGCCGATGGCTTATAGCGCTCATCACCGGTTTGCTGATGCCGGCGGCGGCATTGGCTGAGGTGCCGGCACCGCCCCAGCGGGTCGTCTCAATGAACCTCTGCACCGATCAGCTGGCCATGCTGGTGGCGGATGAAGACCAACTCGCCTC
>CAJXND010000010.1 GCA_913056385.1 uncultured Ectothiorhodospiraceae bacterium | reverse complement strand
CGCACTTCATTGACGCCCGATATCCTTTCCTCCATGCTCCTGAGCCTGGAACTTATGGGCCATGTTGCGCCCTGCAACGGTGGCCATTACATGCGAATCAGCAATCGGGCAGGCGGATGAAAGAAAACGTCTTCGATATTCTGATGTACCTGTTCGAGCACTACTTCCACGACGCCGTCGATGTTGATCCGAACCGCGTACAGATCGAGTCCGACCTGCGCGGTGCCGGCTTTCCGGAGCCACAGATTCACAAGGCACTCAACTGGATTGATGCCCTGGCTGACAGCCGGGATCTGCCGGTCGCCACCGACAGTCATGGCGCCCTGCGCATCTACACCGAGGCGGAGATGGCCAGGCTCGATGTGGAATGCCGCGGCTTCCTGATGTTCCTCGAACAGACCGGCATCCTCACGGCCAGCAACCGCGAAGTGGTCATTGAGCAGCTGATGGCGCTGGATGACGCCGCGATCGAACTCGATCAGCTGAAGTGGATCGTGCTCATGGTGCTCTTCAGTCGCCCGGGCCAGGAAGAAGCCTGTGCCTGGATGGAAAACCTTCTCTTTGAACATCCGAATCCCACTGCACACTAACCCTACATGGCCCATCACCTCGTTATCGTCGAATCGCCAGCGAAGGCGCGCACCATCAACAAGTACCTCGGCAAAGACTTCGAGGTCATGGCGTCGTATGGCCATGTGCGCGACCTGATCGCGAAGGAGGGAGCGGTCGACCCGTCGCGGGACTTTGCAATGCACTACAGCCTGGTGGAGCGCAACGCCAAGCAGGTCGATGCCATCGCCAAGGCCACCCGCAAGGCCGACTCCGTCTACCTCGCCACTGACCCCGATCGGGAGGGCGAGGCCATTTCATGGCACCTGCTGGAGTTGCTGCGCGAGCGTGGCGTACTTGATGACAAGCCCGTCCACCGGGTGGTTTTCTACGAGATCACCCGGGACGCGATCCGCGACGCCATCGATCATCCGCGCGGCCTCTCGGGCGATCTGGTTGATGCCCAGCAGGCGCGACGGGCCCTGGACTACCTGGTGGGGTTCAACCTCTCCCCGCTGCTCTGGCGCAAGATCACCAGCGGGCTTTCAGCGGGACGCGTCCAGTCTCCCGCGCTGCGGATGATCGTCGAGCGCGAGAAGGAGATCGAGGCCTTTGTCCCTCAGGAATACTGGAGCATAGAGGCGGATCTCAACCGCGCCGGCGCGGATTTCACTGGCCGGCTCCAGCAGCTGGATGGCGAGAAGGTCGAGCAGTTCACGATCAACAATGGCGAAACGGCGGAGTCTGCCTCGCGGCGAATCCTGGCGGCTTCAGGCGCCGACGCCTCGGCGGTGCCCGGCGAGCCTCTGGCCGATGACGCCCGCGGCGAACTGCGGGTCACGCGGGTCGAGAAAAAACAGCGCCGACGCAACCCGGCGGCCCCCTTCATCACCTCCACGCTGCAGCAGGAGGCTTCCAGGAAGCTGCGCTTCTCGGCCCAGCAGACCATGCGCATTGCGCAGCAGCTCTATGAAGGGGTGGATACCGGCAATGGCACCGTCGGTCTGATCACCTACATGCGAACCGACTCGGTGAACCTCTCCCAGGAGGCCATTCAGGGACTGCGCAGCCTGATCGAGGCCCGTTTCGGCAAGGACAAGCTGCCGGCAACGCCCAACCAGTACCGCACCCGCGCCAAGAATGCCCAGGAGGCGCATGAGGGTATTCGGCCGACCGATCCCGAGCGCCAGCCGGAGGCACTCAAGGGTCACCTGTCCGACGACCAGTACCGCCTCTACGATCTGATCTGGAAGCGCACGGTGGCGTGCCAGATGATCCATGCCACCATTGATACCGTCTCGGTGGACCTGGCGGCCGGCAGCACGGCAAGCTTCCGGGCGACCGGCTCGACCATCCGGGACCCGGGCTTCATGGCCGTTTACAAGGAAGACGGTGATGACCGGGCGGCCGATGCCAGCGAACGCATTCTCCCACCGCTCGAGGAGGGAGATCGGATTCCGCTCCTCTCGTTGCGACCCGAACAGCACTTCACCGAGCCTCCGCCCCGGTACTCGGAAGCCAGCCTCGTGCGGACACTGGAGGAGTATGGCATCGGCCGGCCGTCGACCTATGCCTCGATCATCTCCACGTTGCAGGCACGCAACTACGTCACGCTCGAGAACCGGCGGTTCAAGCCGACGGATACCGGCCGGGTAGTCACCAAGTTCCTGACCGAGCACTTCGACCGGTACGTCGACTACGAATTCACGGCCCGGCTGGAGGACCGCCTCGACGCGATCTCCCGCGGCGAGAGCGAGTGGGTCCCGGTGCTGCGTGAATTCTGGGACCCCTTCCATGAGCGGGTCGAGGAGAAGCAGCAGGTCTCGCGTGGCGAGGTCATGAAAGCCCGCGAACTCGGCACCGATCCGAAAAGTGATCGGCCCGTGACAGCACGACTGGGCCGCTACGGGCCTTTCGTACAGATCGGCACGCGCGAAGATGAGGAAAAACCCCGATTCGCCAGTCTGCGGCCCGGACAGAGCATTGATACGATTGGCCTTGATGAGGCCCTGGCGCTGTTCACCCTGCCACGCGATCTGGGGACCACACTGGATGGTCTGCCGCTGAGCGTGAACATCGGCCGATTCGGACCCTACGTCCGCTTCGGTGATCAATTCGCTTCGCTGAAGAAAGACGACGATCCCTACACGATCGAGCGCGATCGCGCCCTCGAGCTGGTCGAGGAGAAAAAGGAGAACATTGCCAGGCGGACCATCCAGAGTTTTGATGACGGTGCGCTGACAGTCATGAAGGGCCGTTTCGGCCCCTACGTGACCGACGGTCGCAAGCGGGCGAAGGTCCCCAAGGATCGCGAGGCCGAGAGCCTGACCCGCGACGAGTGCCAGGCACTGGTCGACGAAGCCCCCGAGCCGAAGGGCCGTGGCGGCAAGCGCAAGGCGACAGCCAAGCGAAAAGGCGGCTCCAGCAGCCGGCGCCAGTCCGCGGGCAGCTGACGTGGCCCCTCACGCGCCTCGTCTGCGCCGGATCCGCGATGGCGTGCTGGCCGGCGGTGTCGGGGCGTATCCCACTGAAGGCGTCTGGGGCCTTGGTTGCGACCCGTTCAATACGCAGGCCCTCGCCCGGCTGATCCGGCTCAAGGGCCGTGGCAGCGAAAAGGGCCTGATCGTCATCGCGGCGGGCCTGGACCAGCTCGAAGGGCTTGTGCAATGGCCCGAACGGCAAGCGGTGGCCGATGCCATGCTGGCGTCCTGGCCCGGACCGGTAACCTGGGTCATGAAAGCGGCCCCCGAATTGCCGGCGTTGCTCACCGGCGGGCGCTCCACGATCGCCGTGCGCGTGACGGCTCACCACCCGGTCATTGACCTGTGTCGGGCCACGGGCATGGCACTTGTCTCCACCAGCGCCAACCGTAGCGGCCACTCCGCCTGTCGGCGCGGCTGGCGCGTTCGCCGTGTGTTCGGTAACCAGCTGGACTGGTTTCTGCCCGGGCCACTGGGCGGACAGCGCGGCCCGTCGGAGATCCGCGAGGCCGACACAGGCCGGATACTGCGTGCGGCGGCCGGCCAGTCACGGACGTCATGGCCTGCTCACTGATCGACGCGCTGGACGCCCGTCGCGGCATCGTCTGCGCCGTCGGGGCGGGAGGCAAGAAAACCACCCTGTATCGCATCCTCGCCGAACATCCCGGCCGCGTTGGCCTCACTGCAACGGTGATGTCGACACTGCCCGACCATGGCATCGTGGACACACGACTGATTGCGACGGCATCCGAGCTCCGGCAGAGCGTGCCATCCGTCGCCATGCATCATCACCGTGTGGCCTTTGCCGCACCCGGGCACAGACCCGGTCGGTTTGCCGGCCTCGACCCCGACGAGGCGGCCGAACTGCATCGGCTCGGCCACTTCGATGTCATGCTGGTCAAGGCCGATGGCGCCAGAATGCGCGGCATCAAGGCACCACGCGCCGACGAGCCGGTGGTCGTTCCGGGATGTACCACACTGATCAGTGTGGTTTCGGCAGCGGTCATCGGCCAGGCGCTTGATGAGCACGTCGCCCATCGGGCCGAACTTCTCGCCGAACTGCTGGATATATCGATCGGCACCCCCATCACCGCCTCCCACATTGGACGCCTCCTCAGTAGTGCGCATGGACACCGACAGCACCTCCGCACTGCCCGCCATATCGCTGTCATCAACCAGGTCGACGATGCCGCGCGTTTGCTGCAGGCCCGCGATGCCGCCCGGACCGCACTCTCATCGGCGACCCCGCCGGAACGCGTTGTGCTGGCGTCCATGACGGCCGCCGAGCCGATTATCGAGATTATCCAACCATCAGCCGAGAGGGAGGCCGGCATCTGATGGCCTACCACTCGGTCAGTGCAATCATCCTCGCCGGCGGACGCGGGTCTCGCATGGGCTACCGCGACAAGGGCCTGGTGGAATTCGATGGCCGAGCCCTCGTGGCGCATGTGCTGGCTGCCATCGCGCCCCGGGTGGACCGTATCGCAATCAACGCCAACCGGAATACGGACGCGTACGCAGGGCTGGGCCATCCGGTGGTCGAGGATCGGATCGCGGGCTATCCCGGCCCGCTCGCCGGAATTGCCGCTGGACTGGCCTGGTGCCCGACGGCGCACCTGCTGGTCATTCCCTGCGACACGCCAGGCATTGAGGGATACTGTGTCGAGCGCCTGTTGAGCGTACTGGGGGAGGCGGATATCGCGGTGGCCCACGACGGCCGGCGGCTTCAACCACTCCATGCCCTCGTTCGACAGCGCTGCCGTGACAGCCTTGACTATTTTCTCGAGACGGGCGGGCGGCGTGTCGACCAATGGATCCAGACGCTGGACTGGCGACAGGCGGATTGCTCCGACCACCCGGAAATGTTCATCAACATCAACTCGCCGGAAATGCTTCATGACTGATCCCTGTGCAACCACCTCGCTCACCGTCGCCGACGCACTGGACCACCTGCGCAAGACACTGACGCCAATCGTCGGCCACCGCCGTGTCGCCATCCGGGAGGCGCTGGGTCACGTGCTGGCCACGGAAATCGTGGCCGACCAGCCGGTTCCGGCACATGACAACTCCGCCATGGACGGCTACGCGGTCCGCAGTGAGGATGCGGGCGCGGGCAGCCTGCGCTGCGTCGGGACAGCCTTTGCCGGCCAGCCTTTTCCCGGTGAAATCACTGCCGGCGAATGCGTCCGCATCATGACCGGCGGCGTGATCCCGCCCGGTGCAACGGCGGTCGTCATGCAGGAGCAGACCGACGCCGAGGGCGATACCGTCACACTGCGGCGATGGCCCGGCGAGGGCGAGAACATCCGACGCGCCGGGGACGACCTCCAGGCCGGCGACACCATCCTGCCCGCAGGCCGCCGGATCACGCCGGCGGACCTGGGGGTGATGGCCTCGCTGGGCCGCGCGGAAGTCGACGTCATCCGACCGCTGCGCGTGGCCTTTTTCTCCACCGGAGACGAGCTTCGCGGGATCGGCGAGGTGCTCGGCGAAGGCGACGTCTATGACAGCAACCGCTACAGTCTCGACGGCATGCTCACGCGGCTGCAGGTCGATCGACTGGACCTGGGCGTGGTCCCCGACGAGCCGACCGCTGTCCGCGAGGCCCTGGCAAACGCCGCCGCACAGGCGGATGTGGTGGTCACCTCCGGCGGTGTCTCCGTGGGAGAAGCGGATTATGTGGGCCAGATCCTGCGGGAACAGGGCGAGGCGCATTTCTGGAGTCTCGCCATGAAGCCCGGGCGCCCCCTCACCTTCGGTCGTTACGCCGATGCCTGGTTCTTCGGTCTGCCCGGCAACCCGGTCTCGGTGATGGCGACGTTCACCCAGGTCGTCGCACCGGCCCTGCGTCAGCTCGCCGGCGAGACTCTCCGGCCGCGGGCACGTTTCCGGCTGCCCTGCCGCAGCAACCTGAGCAAGAAGCCGGGACGACAGGACTTCCAGCGGGGAAGGATCGTGGTCGGGGAAGACGGTTCGCTGGCGGTGGAGAGCGTTGGTCGGCAGGGGTCCGGGATGCTCCGATCAATGAGCGCGGCGGACTGCTTCATCGTTTTGCCGGCGGACAGCGGAGACGTAACCGCCGGTGAATGGGTCACCGTCGAGCCATTCGCCAGCCCACTGATCTGAAGCGGCGCGACGCCCCCTCAGCCTCCGATGTAGGACATCTCGATCCGGCGCGTGTCCACGGGCCGGGTCTCATGGGTGCGCCGTTCGGAATAGCGGTCGCTGCGGCGTGACCAGATGTCGACCAGTGCCTCGCGAATGGCCGCGTCGCTCTCACCGGTGCGCAGGCGCTCACGCAGGTCATGGCCGGCACCGGCAAACAGACAGGTGAAGAGTTTGCCCTCGGCAGACAGCCTGACCCGGGTACAGGTGCCGCAGAATGGCTGACTCACGGAGCTGATCAGGCCCACTTCCCCCGCACCGTCCCGGTAGCGGTAGCGGGCCGCGACCTCCCCGCGGTAATTCGGCGATACCGGCTCGAGTGGCCAGTGGGCATCGATGCGTGCCAGCACCTCCCGCGAGGGCAGCACCTGATCCAGTCGCCAGCCATTGCTGTTGCCGACATCCATGAATTCGATGAATCGCACGATATGGGGTGTGCCGCGAAAATGTGCGGCCATGGGGACGATGTCGTGATCATTGACCCCGCGCTGCACCACCATATTGATCTTGATCGGTGACAGCCCGGCCTGCTCGGCATTCTCGATGCCTTGGAGCACTCTGGCCACCGGGAAACCGACATCGTTCATGGCCCGGAAGGTGGCGTCGTCTATGCCGTCGAGGCTGATCGTGACCCGATTCAGCCCCGCCGCCTTCAGTGCCCGTGCCTTGTCCGCGGTGAGCAGCGAGGCATTGGTGGTGAGGCTGATATCCTCGATCCCCTCCACGTCACCCAGCATGCCGATCAGCCTGTCCAGGTCGCGCCGGATGAGCGGTTCGCCGCCGGTCAGACGGAGTTTGCGAACACCGAGGGGGGTGAAAATTCGGGCCAGTCGCTGGATTTCCTCGAAGGTCAGCAGTTCGCGACGCGGCATGAATGCATGATCCGCGCCGAACAGCGCCCGGGGCATGCAATAGCCGCAACGGAAATTACAGCGATCGGTCAGGGAAATACGCAGATCGCGCAGCGGCCGCTGTAGCTGATCCGTCACTGTAGCGGTCATCTTGGTTATTCACCTGCGCCGGGCAACGTCTCACCCTGCAGGTACCCCTCCGTTCCGTCGGCGTAGGCCTCCCGCTTCCATACCGGGGCGGTTTTCTTGAGGGTGTCGATGGCGAAGCGACCGGCCTCGAAGGCCTCGGCACGATGAACCGCCCGGACAACGACCACCACACTCAGATCACCCACCTCGAGCTTGCCGGTGCGATGCCGGATCGCGCAGGAGAGAATATCGAACCGGGCCATGGCCTCCGCCTCGACTTCGGCCAGCGAGCGCTCGGCGAGCGGTTCATAAGCCGAATAATCGATAGCCGTGACCGCCTTGCCATCGTGGTGACGCCGAACCGTACCGCCGAAAACCACCAGCGCGCCGGCATCCGGCGAGTCGGTCTGCGCAAGCAGCTCATCCAGATCAATAACGACGCTGTCCACACGTTCGGTCATCACGATCCGTCTCCGCGGTCGGTTTGGCCATCCAGGGCAACAGGCTCCAGACTATCGGCAGGTTTTCCTGATTCAACCCACAAGATGCCGGGGCGCTCCCTGCCTGTCCAGACACCGGTCGGGGTAGCATTGTTCTACCCCTGAAGAGAGATAAAACGACCCATGCCCGATATCGACCCGACTGCCGTGAGCGGCTATTTGCTGGATCTGCAGGACCGTATCTGTGATGCCCTGGCCGGACTGGACGGCGCGCACTTCTCCGAGGACGCATGGGATCGTGCCGCGGGCGGCGGCGGCCGGAGCCGGGTACTCGCGAATGGGAACGTCTTCGAGCAGGCCGGCGTCAACTTCTCCCATGTCTTCGGCGACGGGCTCCCGGCCACCGCCAGCGAGCGTCGTCCCGAACTGGCCGGACGCGGATTTCAGGCCATGGGCGTATCGCTGGTGGTTCATCCGCAGAACCCCCGCGTCCCGACCTCCCACGCGAATGTGCGCTTCTTCCTGGCCGAGGCCGAGGGCATGGCCCCGGTCTGGTGGTTCGGCGGCGGCTTCGATCTCACGCCCTTCTATCCGTTCGACGAAGACTGCCGACACTGGCATGAAGTCGCCCGGGATGCGGTCTCGCCCTGGGGGGAGGACCTCTACCCCCGCTTCAAGCACTGGTGTGACGAGTACTTCCACCTGCCCCATCGCAACGAGGCCCGCGGCATTGGCGGACTGTTCTTTGATGACTTCGATCGGGGCGGGTTCGAATCGGCCTTCGCCCTGATGCGATCGGTGGGCGATGGGTATCTCGATGCCTATCTGCCCATCGTCGAGCGACGCAAGGATACCCCTTACACCGATCGCGAACGTCAATTCCAGCTCTACCGGCGTGGCCGCTATGTGGAGTTCAACCTGCTCTACGACCGCGGTACCAAATTCGGTATCCAGTCCGGTGGCCGGACGGAATCCATCCTTATGTCCATGCCGCCCCTGGCGCGATGGGAGTATGACTACCAGCCCGCCGAGGGCACTCCCGAGGCCGCCCTGACGCGGGATTACCTCCGTCCTCGGGAGTGGATCTGATCCGCCGCCCGACCCGGCATTCCGCCATCGCCGAACCGGAAAAATTCATATCAATGTGACTGAGATTCTTAAATCATGGGGCGACATGGCCGCGAGGGTCGGGTAGCGTGACAACTCCCGACGGAAGGGATTTTCCGCAGCGCAACAATAACCTACGCTGCACCAGGGTCTGGTCAGGGAAGGATGCTCCCGCTAGGCTGAAGAAAGCGACGACTGGAGAGGTGAGCGATGGCAGCACGAATGAAGCCCATGCCGAGCCCCGGCGACCCGGATCCACAGGAAACCCAGGAATGGCTCGAGGCCATCGAGTCGGTCCTCGAATACGAGGGTCCGGAGCGCGCACAGTTCCTGCTCGAACGCCTGGTGGACGCGACTCGCCGCAGCGGTGGACAGCTCCCCTTCAAGGCCACTACGGCCTACCAGAACACGATCCCGGCGCACCATGAACAGCCCTTCCCCGGCGACCGCGCACTGGAGTCGCGGATCCGCTCGATCATCCGCTGGAATGCCATGGCCATGGTGGTACAGGCCAACCGGGACCGGGACGGGATCGGTGGTCACATTGCCTCCTTCGCCTCATCCGCGACCCTCTACGAAGTCGGTTTCAACCACTTCTGGCAGGCACCGAGCGAGGATCATGGCGGCGACCTGGTCTTCATGCAGGGGCATTCGGCACCCGGCATCTATGCACGAGCCTTCCTCGAGGGCCGTCTGACCGAGCAGGACCTGAACAACTTCCGCGCCGACCTCGCCAAGGAGGGCAAACCGCTCTCATCCTATCCGCACCCCTGGCTGATGCCGGATTTCTGGCAGCTGCCGACGGTCTCCATGGGTCTTGGCCCGATCATGGGCGTCTACCAGGCGCGATTCCTCAAGTACCTGCACAATCGTGGCATCGCCGATACGGCCAACCGCAAGGTCTGGGTGTTCTGCGGCGACGGCGAAATGGACGAGCCCGAGAGCCTGGGCGCCATCGGTGTGGCGGCCCGGGAAGGCCTCGACAACCTCATCTTTGTCGTCAACTGCAACCTTCAGCGCCTGGACGGGCCGGTGCGGGGCAACGGCAAGATCATCCAGGAACTCGAGGGCGAGTTCCGTGGCGCCGGCTGGAACGTCCTCAAGGTGATCTGGGGTGCCGCCTGGGACAATCTGCTCGCCAGGGACCATCAGGGCCTGCTCCGGCAGCGTATGGAAGAGGCCGTCGACGGCGAGTACCAGAATTTCAAGGCCAAGGGCGGTGCCTATACCCGGGAGCATTTCTTCGGCAAATACCCGGAGCTCAAGGCCATGGTCGCCAACATGTCCGACGAGGATATCTGGGGCCTCAAGCGTGGCGGGCATGACGCCGCCAAGGTGTTCAACGCCTACCGCGTCGCCACCGAGCACGAAGGCCAGCCCACCGTCATCCTCGCCAAGACGGTCAAGGGTTATGGCATGGGCGAGGCCGGCGAAGGCCAGAACATCACCCATCAGCAGAAAAAGATGGCGGAGAACGCCCTCAAGGACTTCCGCGATCGCTTCCATATTCCGGTGCCGGACGAGCAGGTGGCGGACGCGCCGTTCTACAAGCCGGCCGATGACTCGCCGGAGATCAAGTACCTGCGCGAGCGCCGCGGGGAGCTGGGTGGCTATCTGCCGGAGCGCCGGATAACGGCCGAACCGCTGAAGGTTCCCGAGCTCTCGGCGTTCGATGTCCTGCTCAAGGACAGCGGCGACCGCGAGATGTCCACCACCATGGCCTTCGTCCGGGCGCTGTCCATCATCGCCCGCGACAAGAGCCTGGCGTCCCGCCTGGTGCCCATCGTTCCCGACGAGGCCCGGACCTTCGGCATGGAGGGGCTGTTCCGTCAGGTAGGGATCTACTCGCCCAAGGGCCAGCTCTACGAGCCGCAGGACGCCGACCAGCTGATGTATTACCGGGAGGACAAGAAAGGCCAGATCCTCCAGGAAGGCATCAACGAAGCCGGCGCCATGTCGAGCTGGATCGCCGCGGCCACGGCCTATGCCAACCACGGCGTCGAGATGATCCCCTTCTATGCCTACTACTCGATGTTCGGCTACCAGCGCGTGGGCGATCTGTGGTGGGCCGCCGGCGACATGCAGGCCAAGGGCTTCCTGATGGGCGGCACCGCCGGACGGACCACGCTGAACGGCGAGGGCCTCCAGCACGAGGATGGTCACAGTCACCTGATGACGGCCGCCGTGCCCAACTGCCGCTCCTACGATCCGACCTTCGCCTACGAGATGGCAGTGATCATTCAGGACGGCATGAAGCGGATGTACGAGGACCAGGAATCGGTCTTCTACTACATCACCATGATGAACGAGAACTACCATCAGCCGGCCATGCCGGAGGGCGCCGAGGAAGGCATCCGTCGCGGCATGTACCTGCTTCGCAAGGGCGGCCGCGGCAAGAAGCGCGTCCAGCTCATGGGCTCGGGCACCATCCTCATGGAGGTCATTGCCGCCGCCGATCTGCTCAAGGAAGACTGGGGGATCGACAGCGACATCTGGAGCTGCCCGTCGTTCACCGAGCTGCGCCGGGACGGCATCGACTGCGAGCGCTGGAACCTCCTCCACCCCGAGGAAGAGCCGCGGACGCCCTATGTACAGCAGTGTCTCGCCGACTATCACGGACCGGCCGTTGCCTCGACGGACTACATGCGCTCCTATGCCGACCAGATCCGTCCCTACCTCGACCGGCACTATGGGGTGCTCGGCACCGATGGCTACGGGCGCTCCGACACCCGCGAGAACCTGCGTCGCTTCTTCGAGGTGGATCGCTACTACGTCACCGTGGCAGCACTGAAGGCGCTGGCCGACGAAGGCACGATCAAGACCGAGCAGGTAAGCAAGGCGATCGCCAAGTACAACATCGACACCGAAGCCCCTAACCCGACCACGGTTTAGGGACCGCTCAGGGCGCAGGAGGAAATTGCGTGGCAGAGGTCAAGGAAATCACGGTTCCCGACATCGGCGATTTCGATGCCGTGGATGTCATCGAAGTGCTGGTCGGACCGGGCGACAGCGTGTCGGCCGAAGACTCGCTCATTACGCTGGAGAGCGACAAGGCCACCATGGAGGTTCCCTCACCCGTCGACGGCACGGTGAAGGAAATGCTCATCGGGGTGGGTGACAAGGTCGCTGAAGGGACGCCCGTGGCGCGGGTCGAGGTGACGGACGGCACCGGTAACGAAGCCCCCGAGAGTGCCGGCGACAGCGAATCGGCGGCGGACACCGGGACTGAATCGACTGTCGGCGCCCCGGAGGAGCGCGCGGCACCGGTCGCCGCCGAACCGGAGGCGCCGGCACCGACGGCAAGCCCGGAACAGCCGGCGGCCACCGCGGCGGACAAGCCCCTGGACGCGGAAACGCAGCGGCTGGCCCATGCCGGACCGTCGGTACGGCGCTTCGCCCGCGAGCTGGGTGTCCCGCTGGACCAGGTATCCGGAAGCGGTGCCAAGGGGCGCATCACCCGCGAGGATGTCCAGGCATTCGTCAAATCCGTCATGGAGGGTGGGGCCGCTACCGCCCCGGCGGGAGCGCCTGCTGGCACCGGAGGAGCCGGCATCCCGCCGATTCCCGAGATCGACTTCAGCAAGTTCGGCGAGGTCGAGGAAGTCGATCTGCCCCGTATCAAGAAGCTCTCCGGCCCGCATCTGCATCGCAGCTGGCTGAACGTGCCCCACGTCACCCAGTTCGACGAGGCGGACATCACCGAGCTCGAGGCCTTCCGCAAGGCCGAGAAGGCAGCGGCGGAGAAAGCCGGTGTCAAACTCACGCCGCTGGCATTCCTGGTCAAGGCATCGGCACGGGCGCTGGCGGAGTTCCCGGACTTCAACAGCTCACTGCGGGGTGACGGGGCGGCCCTGATCCGCAAGCACTACATCAACATCGGTGTTGCCGTGGACACCCCCCAGGGGCTGGTGGTCCCGGTGATCCGGGATGCCGACCGCAAGGGAATCTACGACATCGCGGGCGATATGGCCGAGCTGTCCGGCAAGGCCCGCGACGGGAAGCTGGGGCCAGCGGACATGCAGGGCGGCACATTCAGCATCTCGAGCCTGGGTGGCATCGGCGGGACGGCTTTCACGCCCATCGTCAATGCCCCGGAGGTGGCCATTCTCGGCGTCTCCAGGTCGGACATGAAACCGGTCTGGAATGGTCATGAATTCACGCCGCGACTGACGCTGCCCCTGAGTCTTTCCTACGACCATCGGGTAATCGACGGTGCGTCTGCAGCCCGCTTCACCAGCTATCTGGCCGGCGTGCTCGGCGACCTGCGCCGGCTCATCCTCTAACGCTCAAAGGACCGCGATTCATGTCACAAGCCAAGGAAATCCGGGTCCCGGATATCGGCGATTTCGATGCCGTCGAGATCATCGAGGTGCTGGTCTCCCCGGGGGATACGGTCGAGGCGGAAAGCTCGCTGATCACCCTGGAGAGCGACAAGGCCACCATGGAGGTTCCCGCCCCCTTCGATGGTCGGATCGAATCACTGTCGGTGAGCGTCGGAGACAAGGTCGCCGAGGGCGATCTCATCGCCATGGCGATTCCCGCCGGGGATGAATCAGCGGATACCGCCGAAGCCGGCGACGGAGACACCGCGGAGGCTGGCAGTGACGCCAAAGCGCCAGAACCCGCGCCGGCGCCGGCGCCCGCTGCCACCCGGCAGGAAGCGCCGGCAGACGCCGACTGCGACGTACTGGTCATTGGCGCAGGCCCCGGTGGCTACAGCGCTGCCTTCCGGGCCGCCGATCTGGGCCTGAAAACCATCATGGTGGAGCGCTATCCCAGCCTTGGCGGCGTCTGTCTCAACGTCGGCTGCATCCCGTCCAAGGCCCTTCTGCATGCCGCCAAGGTCATCGATGAGGCCGAGTTCTTCGCCGATAACGGTATCGAGTTCGGCAAGCCCAGAATCGACCTGAAAAAGCTCGAAGCCTGGAAATCCAGCGTGGTCGGCAAACTCACCGGCGGCCTGGAGGGACTGGCCAAGCAGCGCAAGGTCGAGGTGGTCACCGGTCCGGCGCAGTTCGTCGACGATCATCACGTCAAGGTAGAGACCACCGACGGCGAGCGTCCGATCAGCTTCCGCCACGTCATCATTGCCGCCGGGTCCCGGCCGATTGCACCACCGGGGTTCGACCTCGATCACCCGCGGGTGATGGACTCCACCGACGCCCTCAAGCTCGAGGAGGTGCCGAAGCGCATGCTGGTGGTGGGTGGCGGCATCATCGGGCTGGAGATGGCCTCGGTCTATCATGCGCTGGGCAGCGAGATTACCGTCGTCGAACTGGCCGACCGTCTCATGGCCGGCGCGGATCCGGACATCGTCAAACCGTTCCGGAAAATCATCGACAAGCGCTATGCCAATATCTTCCTGAAAACCCGCGTGAGCGCTCTGGAGCCTGACGATTCGGGGGTCACCGTCCACTTCGAGGGCGACAAGGCGCCGGCGGAAGACCGATTCGACCGGGTGCTGGTGTCGGTCGGCCGGCGACCCAATACCGACCTGCTCAACCTTGAGGCCACCGGTGTCCGGCTACTCGACAACGGCTGCATCGCAGCCGACGAGCAGATGCGTTCCAGCGTGCCGCACATCTTCGCGATCGGCGACCTGATCGGCCAGCCCATGCTGGCCCACAAGGCCGTCCACGAGGGCAAGGTCGCCGCTGAAGTGGCTGCCGGCGAGAAAAGCGCCTTCGATGCCCGCGTCATCCCTTCGGTGGCCTACACCGATCCGGAAGTGGCCTGGGTGGGTGTGACCCAGGAGCAGGCGAAGGCCGAGGGCCTCGATGTGGAGGTTGGCAGCTTCCCATGGGCCGCCAATGGCCGATCGCTATCCCTGGGCCGGGACGAGGGCATTACCAAGCTCATTTTCGAGAGGGGCACCGAGCGCATTGTCGGGGCCGGCATCGTGGGACCCAACGCCGGTGATCTGATCGCCGAGGCGGGTCTGGCCATCGAAATGGGCGCGGACATGCACGATATCGGCCTGACGATTCACCCGCATCCAACGATCTCGGAGACGGTCGGCATGGCTGCCGAGGCCGCCGCCGGAACACTAACGGATCTCTACATACCCAAGAAGAAACGCTGACCGCCCATGACTCGGACCGCCACCGTCGTTGCCACGGGGCGCTACCTGCCGGAGCGCCTGGTGACCAACGACGAGCTGCGGTCGCGGTTTGCCCCGTCCGACCGTGCAGAGATCATCGACGGCTTCGAGGCCCGCTCGGGCATCCTGCAGCGTTACCGCGCCGACCCCGGCCAGGCGACTTCCGACCTGGCGGTGGAGGCTGCCCGACAGGCCATGGCCCGGGCAGAGTGCCAGCCTGCCGACCTTGACCTGATCATCCTCGGTACCGACACACCCGATCAGATCACCCCGGCCACCAGCGTCATCGTCCAGACCAAGCTCGGCGCCTCCAATGCCGGGACTTTCGACATCGGCTGCGCCTGTGCCTCCTTCCCCACGGCACTCGCCACGGCGGTCGGTCTGGTGACCGTCAACCCGAGCATCCGGCGGGTGCTGGTGATCGGCGCCTATCTGATGCAACGGCTCGCCGACCCCGATGACCCGATGAGCTTCTTCTACGGGGACGGCGCAGGGGCCGCGATTGTCGAGCCCACCCGAGGGCCGGGACTACTGGCCAGCGCCTTTCTGGCCGACGGTCGGTACGCCGGCCACTGGAACATCGCTGCCGGCGGGACGGCGGAACCGGCCAGTCACGCGGCGGTGGACGCGGGCCGCACCCGCGTTCGGCTCAATGAGCGCTACCCGCCGGAGATCAACGAGGAGGGATGGCCCCGACTCATGGGCCGACTGGCCGCGCAGGGCGGGTTTACCATGGATGCAGTGGACCTGGCGGTTTTTACCCAGGTCAACGCAGCAAGCATCGACAAAGCATGCGACCGGGTGAACCTGGCCCGCGATCGAGCGCCCAAACTCATGGATCGGTACGGGTATACAGGCTCCGCCTGTGTTCCAATTGCACTGGACCATGCGATCGAACACGGGCGGGTCCGCCCGGGCGATCTGGTCACCCTGCTTGGCTCGGGCGTGGGCTACAACATGGCAGGCGTGGCCCTGAGACTGGAGGAGAATTTTCCCGCATGACGGATGATGCCGCGACCATTCGCCGACAACAGCTTGAAGGGCTGATGGCCCATGCCGCCCGCCGCTGGGATGATACCGACCGCGCCCTGATCGAGGACTTCCTGCGTCACTACCACGGCGGCATGGCCACGGAGGATCTGACCTACCGCGGTATCCCCATGGTTTATGGGGCAGCCGTATCACACTGGCGTCTCGGCGCCGATCGGCAGCCTGGCCATACCGCGCTTGCCATCTACAACCCCGATCCCGAGCAGAACGGCTGGGAATCCACTCATACCGTCATCCAGATTGTCACCGATGATCGACCGTTCCTGGTGGACTCGCTGTCCATGGCCATCAACGAACAGGGCCTCATGATCCACCTGATCGTTCATCCCGTGCTGGAAATCGCCCGCGACACCGAGGGATGGGCGACCTCGGTGGGGGAAAGTTCGGCAAGCGACGGCGAAACGGAGGCTTGGATCCATATCGAGGTCGACCGCCAGGCGGAGCGTCAGCAGCTGCAGGCGCTGGACGGGGCGATTCGCTCCGCCCTTCAGGATGTCGAGGTGGCGGTAGGCGACTGGCAGGCCATGCGCCAGCAGGCACAGCGCACCCGGGCGGCACTCAGGCGCCGCGCCCCCGCCAGCAACGATGATTATCTGGATGAGGTGGACGACTTCCTCGCCTGGATCCTCGACGATCACTTCACGTTTCTCGGCTATCGTCGCTACGACCTGCGCAGAGTGCATGACGCGGTGCAGCTCCGGGCCGTCCGGGACTCCGGGCTCGGCCTCCTGCGCGATGGTCATGATGCCGGGCGGTTGTCGCAGAGTTTCGAGGCCCTGCCGCAGGCGCTTCGCGAGCAGGCGACGGACCCCGACCCGCTTATCCTCACCAAATCCAGCCATCGGGCCACCGTGCACCGCCATGGCTACATGGACACCATCGGCATCAAGCGTTTCAACGCCCGTGGCGAGGTCATTGGCGAACACCGCTTTCTGGGGCTCTATACTTCCTCGGCCTACAGCCGCAACCCCCGCAACATCCCGCTTTTGCGGCGTAAGCTGGATGCAGTACTCCACCATGCCGGCCTGAGAAGCAACAGCCATGCCGGCAAGGCGCTGGTGCACATACTCGAGACCTATCCGCGGGACGAGCTCTTCCAGATCAGCGTCGACAAGCTCTACGAGACGGCCCACGGCATTCTGCAGCTGCAGGAACGACAGCGTGTCAGGCTCTTCCTGCGCCACGACCGTTTCGGGCGTTTCGTCTCCTGCCTGGTCTATGCGCCGCGCGATCGCTATGACACGGCGGTGCGCCAGCGCATGCAGAAAATCCTCATGGAAGCGTTCGATGGCGCGCATTCGGAGTTCACCGTCCAGCTATCAGAAGCCGTTCTGGCGCGTATTCACTTCATTATCCATTTCGGTAGCGCCACCGACCGTGATGTCGACGCCGATGCCCTGGAGGCGCGACTGGCTGCCACCACCCGATCCTGGTCCGACGATCTGGCCCAGGCCCTGCTGGATCACTGCGGCGAGGCGCGGGGTACCCGGCTCCATCATCGCTACGGCGAGGCATTCAGCGCCGCCTACCGCGAGGATACCGGTGCGCGGACCGCGGCACAGGATATCGAGCGCCTCGAGACCCTGAGCGATAATGAGGGCCTGGTAATCAGTCTCTATCGCCCCCTCGAGGCACCCGCCGGCGTCCTGCGCCTCAAGCTCTATCATGCCGGCGAACCCATCAGCCTGTCCGACGTACTGCCGGTTCTTGAACACATGGGCGTCCGGGTCATCGACGAACGCCCGTACGGCATTCGTCCGCTGCAGGCGGAAAGATGCTGGATCCATGACTTCGGGTTGAGCCACGACCCCGGCCTGGAACTCGACACGGGGACGCTGCGGGATGCCTTCCAGAACGGATTCGCGGCAATCTGGCGCCATCAGGCCGACGATGACGGCTTCAATCGCCTGATCCTGCTGGCCGGGCTGAGCTGGCGCGATATCGTCATCCTCCGGGCCTACGCGCAGTATCTGCGGCAGGCGGGTACCGCCTACAGTCAGCCCTACGTGGAAGCCACGCTCGCTGCCCACCCCGGACTGGCCGCTCGGCTCGTCCGGCTTTTCCATGCACGCTTCGCCCCCGGCGCGGCTGACGCGAAGCAGGCGGAACGCCTGGCCGGGGATATCGATGACCGCCTGGAGTCCGTCGCGAGTCTCGACGAGGATCGCATTCTCCGGCGCATGCTCGCGGCGATACTGGCCACCGTCAGAACCAATTTCTTCCGCACGGACGAGCAGGGTCAGTATCGCGACAACCTGGCCTTCAAACTCCAGCCCGAGACGATTCCGGGCCTCCCGAAGCCGGTCCCCGCCTTCGAGATCTTCGTCAGTTCACCCCGCGTTGAAGGCGTCCACCTGCGCGGCGGCAAGGTGGCCCGGGGCGGGTTGCGCTGGTCGGAGCGCCCCGAGGACTATCGCACCGAAATCCTCGGACTGATGAAGGCGCAGATGGTGAAGAACGCCCTGATCGTTCCGGTCGGAGCAAAGGGGGGTTTCGTCTGCAAGCAGCTTCCCCGGGAGCGCAGTGCCCGACAGAAGGAGGTGCTCGCCTGTTACCGGCTGTTCATTCGTGGCCTGCTGGATGTCACCGACAACATCGTCGACGGCCGGGTGGCGCCGCCAGCGGAGGTGATCCGGCATGACGACGACGACCCCTATCTGGTGGTGGCCGCGGACAAGGGAACGGCCAGCTTCTCGGACGAAGCCAATGCGATCGCCGAAGCCTACGACTTCTGGCTCCACGACGCCTTTGCCTCCGGCGGCTCCACCGGCTATGACCACAAGCGGATGGGCATCACGGCGCGGGGCGCATGGGTTGCAGTGCAGCGGCATTTTCGGGAGCTGGGCCGCGATATCCAGACCGAGCCCTTCAGTGTCGTCGGTATTGGTGACATGTCCGGGGACGTATTCGGCAATGGCATGCTCCAGTCAGACACCACCCGGCTGATCGCGGCCTTCGATCACCGGCACATATTCATCGATCCTGATCCCGATCCGGCAGGCAGCTACGCCGAGCGTGAGCGACTGTTCGCCCTGTCGCGTTCGAGCTGGGCCGACTATGACGAATCCCTGCTCTCCGAGGGTGGGGGCATCTGGCCCCGCAGCGCCAAATCCATCCGTCTGGCAGCGCCGGCGCGGCGGGCACTGGGCATTGATGCCGAGAAACTGACGCCCAACGACCTGATTTCCGCGATCCTGCGGGCCCCGGTGGACCTGCTCTGGAACGGGGGCATCGGGACCTACATCAAGGCCGCCTCAGAGAGCCATGCCGAGGTGGGCGACAAGGGTAACGACGCATTGCGGGTCGATGCCGAAGATCTGCGCTGCCGGGTCATCGGCGAGGGCGGCAATCTGGGCGTGACCCCCCTGGGACGAGTCGTTTTCGCGCTGGCGGGCGGGCGTATCAACAACGACGCCATCGATAACTCCGGCGGCGTGGACTGCTCCGACCACGAGGTCAACATCAAGGTCCTGATGAACGGCGTTGTCGATGACGGCGACCTCACCATGAAGCAGCGCAACGCCCTGCTCGAGGAAATGACCGATGCCGTCGCCACGCATGTCCTGGCCAATAATTACCGCCAGACCCAGGCATTGAGCCTGATGCTCGACCGGGCCCCGGGCAGACTGCCCGAACAGGGCCGCTGCATGCGGCGACTGGAGCGCGAGGGGCGACTCGATCGCGCGGTGGAGCAGCTGCCCGATGACGAGATGCTCGCAGAGCGCGAGCAGCAGGGCCGCGGTCTGACTCGGCCCGAGCTGGCCATCCTGCTCGCCTATAGCAAGATCCGCAGCTTCGAACAGCTACTCGATTCGCCGCTGGTGGAGGGGGAAGAGAACCTCGACGAACTGCTGGATTACTTCCCGAAGCCGCTACGGGAGCGCTTTTCCGCACGCATCGACCGGCATCCGCTGCGTCGCGAGATCATCGCCACCAATCTCGCCAATCATGTTCTGAACCGCATGGGCGCGACGTTCCTAATGCGGGTGACAGAGGCAACCGGAGCCGATCTGCCCGAGACGGTCCGGGCCTACATCGCCGCCCGCGATATCTACGGCCTGCGCAGCCTGTGGCGGGAAATCGACGGCCTAGACAATCAGGTGGCCACCGCCGAGCAGCAACGCCTCCTCCACCGCATCTGTGACCTGCAGGAGCGTGCCACCCGCTGGCTGCTTCGCCATCAGCCGGCCATGAGCAGCACCGGGATTGCCATCGATCGGATGCACACCGCGATCCGCACCCTCGACGACGCCCTGCCGGAGCTGCTTCCCGAGCCGGCGCTGGAGCGCCTGGCGCGCGATCGCCAGCGACACCTGGATGCCGGCATTCCCGGCGAACTGGCCGATCGCATGAGCCGTCTGCCGCGGCTCTACCCGGCGTTGGACATCAGTGCCGCCGCGGCGATGGCGGGCGCCGATCTGGCGGAGACGGCGCGTATCCACTTCCGGGCAGCGGATCAGCTTGGCCTCGGCGACCTCAACGAGGCCATCGCCGACTTCACCCCCGACAGCGATTGGGAAGCGAGGTATCGCATCGGCCTGATGGAGTCCCTGCACCGCGAACATCGTCGGCTGACCGAGGCCATCCTCTGCAGCACGGCGCCGACTGACGCCGATGGCCGGGTGGCGGAGTGGCTGGCCACCCGGGGCAATCGTATCGACTACCTGCGTGAGACCATCGAACAGGTCACGGGCACGGCACAGGCCGACCCGGCCATGCTCGGCGTCGCGATGCAGGAACTCCGCCATGTCGCCGCCAATCCGCAGGAGCAGAATGCATGAGCGGGACCGTCGAACTCGCCTGCCAGTCTTCGGGGACCGGGCCGGCGCTGGTCATGCTGCATGGCCTCTACGGCTCGGGAAACAACTGGCGCGGTATCGCCCGTCCGTTCGGGGCAGACCACCGAACCCTGCTGCCCGACCTGAGAAACCATGGCCGCTCACCGAGTCATCCGGATATGGACTATCGGCGGATGGCCGCCGATGTGCTGGCCCTGCTCGACCGGGAAGGCATTGACCGGGCCAGCCTGGTCGGACACAGCATGGGGGGCAAGGTGGCCATGGCACTGGCACTGACGGCTCCCCCGCGGGTCGAGCGTCTGATGGTGGTGGACATTGCGCCGATGGCGTACGACCACTCCGCCGAGCACGGCCGCATCATCCGGGCCATGCGCGAGGTGGACCCGGGCACGATACGCCGCCGCGAGGATGTTGATTCAGCCCTGGCCGAATCCATTCCGCATGCCGCCGTGCGCCAGTTCCTGCTCACCAATCTCCAGCGTCAGGGCGAACAGTGGCAGTGGCGCATCCCGTTGGACATCCTTGCCGACCAGCTGCCGGTCATTCAGGGGTGGCCCGCCGGGCTCGGCACATTCCGCGATGCACCCGTCGAGTTCATCCACGGCGAGGTATCCGGCTATGTCGATGATCGCGGCCGTGCCGCCATCGCAAGGCACTTCCCCGACGCCACGA
The DNA here is from genome assembly GCA_913056385.1 of uncultured Ectothiorhodospiraceae bacterium. GTDB lineage: Bacteria > Pseudomonadota > Gammaproteobacteria > Nitrococcales > Nitrococcaceae > Spiribacter. The sequence continues at coordinate 29,942 of CAJXND010000010.1, read as the reverse complement.
TCATGTCCTATGCAGGCGTCGGGCACTGGGTCCATGCCGAGGACCCCGAGCGATTCGGTACCGATCTGCAGACCTTCTTGAGCGATAAAAACAACCCGTGAGCACCCCGAGGAAGAACCATGGCCGAGGACTTCAAACAGAACGCACTCGATTACCACCGCTACCCCACGCCGGGGAAAATAGAGGTCGCGCCCACCAAACCGCTCGCCAATCAGCGTGACCTGGCCCTCGCCTACAGTCCGGGCGTTGCAGCGGCCTGCGAGGCCATCGTCGAGGATGAACGCGAAGCGGCGACGATGACCGCCCGGGGCAACCTCGTCGGGGTGATCACCAACGGCAGCGCGGTACTCGGGCTTGGCGCCATTGGGCCACTGGCATCAAAACCGGTCATGGAGGGCAAGGGGGTGCTCTTCAAGAAATTCGCCGGTATTGATGTCTTCGATATCGAAATCGCCGAGACAGGCGCCGATCAGCTGGTCGAGACCATTGCGCGACTCGAGCCGACATTCGGCGGGATCAACCTCGAGGACATCAAGGCACCGGAATGCTTCGAGGTGGAAGAAAAGCTCCGCGAACGGATGAACATCCCCGTGTTCCATGACGATCAGCACGGTACGGCCATTACCGCGGCGGCGGCGATCTACAACGGACTCCGACTGGTCGACAAGCGCTTCGAGGATGTCAAGCTGGTCACTTCCGGGGCCGGCGCCTCGGCCGTTGCCTGTCTCGACCTGCTGGTCTCGATGGGACTGCGTCCGGAAAACGTGATCGCCACCGATCGTGAGGGGGTTATCTACAAGGGCCGGACCGAGTACATGGATGACCGCAAGGGCATCTACGCGACCGACTCGCCGGCGCGAACGCTGGGCGAGGCCATCGAGAATGCGGATATCTTCCTCGGGCTCTCGGCACCCGGGGTTCTCTCGCCGGAGATGGTCAAGCGCATGGCCGATAAACCGCTGATCATGGCGCTGGCCAATCCGACGCCGGAAATCTGGCCAGAGGAAGCACTGGAGGCCCGCCCCGATGCGATCATCTCCACCGGGCGCTCCGACTATCCCAATCAGGTCAATAATGTCCTGTGCTTCCCGTTCATCTTCCGCGGGGCGCTGGATGTCGGCGCCACCACCATCAACGACGAGATGAAAAAGGCCTGCGTGCGGGCCATCGCCGATCTCGCCACGATGGAGTCATCGGATGTAGTCCGGGCGGCCTACGGCGGCAAACCGCTGTCCTTCGGACCCGAATACCTGATTCCCAAGCCCTTCGATCCCCGGCTGATCACCCGGATTGCGCCCGAGGTTGCCCGCTCGGCCATGGAGAGCGGCGTCGCCACCCGCCCGATCGAGGACTTCGCCGCCTATCGGCGCCGGCTGTCGACCTACGTGTTCCAGTCGGGCCTGCTGATGAAACCGATCTTCGAACGGGCCACCCAGAACCCGCAGCGCGTGGTCTACGGCGATGGCGAGGACGAGCGCATCCTCCAGGCCGTCCAGCTGGTGGTGGACGACGGGCTGGCTCGCCCGATCATCATTGGCCGCCGCCGCGTCGTGAAAATGCGTATCGAGCGTCTCGGTCTGCGCCTCGGCATCGATACCGATTTCGAGCTCGTGGACCCCGAGGACGACCCCCGCTTCAAGGAATACTGGCGCCTCTACCACTCACTGATGGAGCGCCGTGGTATCACACCCGACCGGGCACGGCAGATTGTGCGCACCCGCAACACGGTGATCGCGGCACTCATGGTCCGCCGCGGCGAGGCCGATGCCATGCTCTCGGGCGCCGTGGGTAAATACCATCGCCAGCTGGATTACGTGAACGAGGTCCTGGGCCGGCGCACCGGCGTCCGCAATCTGGCGGCCATGAATGCCATCATCACCCCCAAGGGCACGCTTTTCCTCTGCGATACCTACGTCAACCAGAACCCTTCGGCCCATCAGCTCGCCGAGATGACGGTACTGGCCGCCGATGAGATCCGTCGCTTCGGCATGGTTCCCAAGGTGGCCCTGCTCTCCCACAGCAACTTCGGCACGTCGGAGGCGCCGGAAGCGATCAAGATGCGAGAGGCCCTGCAGTTGATCGAGGATCGCGACCCGGCGCTCGAGGTCGAGGGCGAAATGCACGGCGACGCCGCACTCAACGAGGAAATCCGCCGTCGGATCTTCCCCAACTCGCGACTGGACGGCGAGGCCAACCTGTTGATCATGCCCACACTGGATGCCGCCAATATCGCCTTCAATCTGCTGAAGACGGTGACCGATGCGGTCTCCATCGGGCCGATCGTTCTCGGCATGTCCAAGCCCGCGCATATCCTCACGCCGTCGGTCACTGTCCGCGGTGTCGTCAATCTGACGGCACTTGCCGGCGTCGAGGCGGTCATGGCCGCCGGAAAATCGGAGGAGAGAGATGACTGAAGCCATCCGTGTCCACGAAGTCGGCGGTCCCGAGCAGCTGCGGCACGAGTCGATCGAGGTCCGCGCGCCCGGACCCGGCGAGGTTCTCGTGCGTCAGACGCACATCGGCGTGAATTACATCGACGTCTACTTCCGTACCGGGCTTTACCCGGCCGGCAATCTGCCGTTTACGCCCGGCCTGGAAGGCGCAGGTGAGGTTGTTGCCGCCGGCGAGGGCGTCAAAACGCTCCGGCCGGGCCGGCGGGTGGCCTATGCCGGCGGGCCGCTGGGGGCCTATGCCGCCGAGCGGGTCATGCCGGCAGACCGGCTCGTGCCACTGCCGGCGTCCATCAGCAACGAACAGGCAGCAGCCGTCATGCTCAAGGGCATGACGGCGCATGTCCTTCTGCAACAGGTCCATGCCGTGCGCCCGGGCGACCGGGTACTGATCCACGCCGCGGCGGGTGGCGTCGGGCTACTCCTCTGCCAGTGGGCCAGCCATCTGGGCGCGACCGTCATCGGAACCGTGGGCAGCCCCGAAAAGGCCGAGCTGGCAAAAGCCAATGGCTGCCACCATCCCGTCCTCTACCGCGAGGAGGACGTCCTGGAGCGGGTAAGAGCACTGACCGGGGGCGACGGCGTCCAGATCGCCTATGACTCCGTCGGCGCCGATACACTGATGGTTTCGCTGGCCTGTCTGGCCCGCCGTGGCATGCTGGTGAGCTTCGGGCAGTCCTCGGGCAAACCACCCGCCATCGAGGTGGGTCAGCTGGCAGCCGGCGGTTCGCTCTTCCTGACCCGGCCGTCACTATTCGACTACATCGCCACGGCGGAAGAGCTGCAATCGGCCGCTGCGGCCGTTTTCGAGATGATTGGACAGGGCAGGCTGAACGTGCGGATCGGTCAGCGCCTGCCCCTCGCCGATGCGGCCACCGCCCACCGGAGGCTGGAATCGCGGCAGAGCACCGGTTCGACCATTCTCACCGTCTAGTGACCACTGGACTCGATCCGCGGCAGACTATTGCCCAGCGGGTCGAGTCCCAGCGCCTGGCGGTAGGTGCGGCGGGCCTGCTCCTCCTCGCCAAGCCGTTCATAGAGTTCGGCGAGCATGCGGGCCATGGCCGGATTGTTGCTGCGCCCGACGGCTGCCTCCAGATAACCCCGGGCCTGTCCCCAGAGCTCGCAGCGGGCAGCCTGGCGCGCAGCGGCGTATAGCAGTGCCGGGTCCTCCGGCCGCTCCCGCAGCCATCCGGTGATCCGGTCGTAGACCCGCTGGGGCGGGTCGACCGGCAGTTCGCCATAAACCTCGACCAGCTCCGGCGCCCAGTGCTGGCGCAACCAGCGACGAAGCTGCTGCTCGGCGGTCACCGGGCAATCCGCATCAACCAGCGCACGGGCATAGCGGGCCTGCAATGCCGGATCGCGCCGGCGCACCTTGGGCAGAGACTTCCAGATACGGCCCAGGCTGTCGGCATTGGCCTCGACGCCAAGCGCGTCGACCCGTTGACCCAGCGCCCGGTACTCGATTTCGGCAAGCTCCTGCTCGGGCAACGCCTTTTCCCGGCGCAGATCCGGCAGGAGATCCGCGAGCCCGGCGTGGTCATCCACCGCCTGCATGGCCCTCGCCAGAAACATGAGAACGCGATGGTTGCGTGGCGCCTTCTCCCTCAACCAACCCAGCGTGGCCAGGGCCTGCTCCCACTGTTCGGCCTCCACCTGCAACTGGGCCTGGAGCAGCCCCACGGCGACCCGCGCCCGGGGATTGGCGGCATCCGCCGCTGCCAGCAGGTCATCCCGCCGCTGCCACTCACCCCGTCGCTGCGCGGCGATGGCCGCCAGCAGATGATGCATGAGCGGCTGGACGGCCGCCCGGCTGGTTCCCTCCAGATGGCGCTCGGCCTCGGCATACCGGCCCTCGGCCAGTTCGATCAGCCCGTCCACCAGCTCGCGCTGCGCCTTGTGCGTGCGCCGACTCGCCCAGCGCACGCGGATTCGCCCCGGTGCCAGCAGCAGGCGCCGCGCCAGCCCAAAGAGCAGGGTGACCACCACCCAGGCGGCGATGAATGCAACGACCGCCACGAACAGGCTCGTCTGCACCGTGACCTCGCCGACGCGGAGCATCAGGAAACCGCCCTGGTTGGCAAACCACAGTGCCGCGGTAACGCTTGCGAGCAGCAGGACGACCAGCAGTAACAGCCGGCCCATCATGGCTCACGGCTCCCGTCCAGCACGGGTGACAGCACGCCGGCAATGTCGGGCGCCTCCACTTTCACCGGCTCTTCCATGAGCCCGGCCAGTCGCTCCCGGACCGCCGAGACCACCGGCGAGGCGGAGTCGAAATAGGCGGCCACCCAGTCATCCACCCGCTGCAGTGCATCGCGGTAGGTTTCCGGCTCCCCGCGCAGGGCCGCCAGTCTTGCCGACTCGATCTGCAGCAGGAGGTTCTGCTGGAGAAGGAATCGCGACTCGGGTTCCGGCAGGGGTTCCACCTGGCGGTCGCGGCTCACCGTCACCAGTCCGCCCAGGCCTTCCAGCAGGCGGTCACGGGCCCGCTCGAGGCGGCTCTGCCAATCGCCGTTGGCCGATGTCTCCACCCCTTTTCCGGCGTCATCCGCCGCATCCTGCTCAAAGTCGCTGACACCGGCGGCCAGGGGAAGATCATCGAGTTGATCGGCGACACGGTCCAGGCCGCGGTTGATGGCGACCATGTCCACCCGGTCCACCGCGAGCAGACGATCCACGGCCTCGCTGATGGCCTCGCGGCGGTCAATGCCCGTCCCCCCCAGGCCTGACAGCAGGATATCGGCCGACTCAAGCGCCTCGAGCGCACCCGCGATATCGCCATTGAAGCGGGCCCGGTGCAGGGCCATTCGGGCCAGGTAACTCGCCTCGGCCACGCGCCAGTCATCGGTTTCCGACTGCATGCGCCGATAGAGCTGATCGACCCGATCGGCCAGCTCCTTGCGGGCGGACACCTGATCCGCCATGCGATTCTCGAGTCGCGCGAGCGATTGCAGGCGAGACTCCAGGGCCTCATTCAGGTTGGTGATCCGCCCGTTGAGTTCACCGATATCGCTCTGCTGCCTGTCAGCCAGTGCCTGCAGTTCGCTGCGTTCGGCAAGACGTGACTGGGCGTCGGCCAGTGACTGCACCTGGAGGTACAGATAGCCACCACCGGCGGCAGCCAGCGCGGCAACGAATACCGCCATCACCAGGGCGCCGCGACCCGCGGAGCGGCCCCTGGGCGGAGGCGTCGGGGCCGGCTCGGTCTTCTCCCCTGGATCCTCGCCATTATCGCTGGCGCCGTTATCCACCGACACGGAGGCAGGCCGCGAATCGTCGGCCGGCCGCTGTTCCCCGCCTTTGTCGCTGAGCGGGCCGTTGCCCGTCGTCGGCTCCTCGGGATCCTTGTCCTTTTCAGTCATTGGTTTTCTCTCTGCAGCGCTGCGCAGACGGCGCGGGTGATGGCGTCATCGTCCGCCCCATCGGCCACCAGCGGCCGATCAAATCCGGCGGCTGTCGCGGCCTGCGCGATACGATCGCTTACCGTGACCAGCCGTCCCTGCCTGACCCACTCTATCGCGCCTGGTTCCGCCATGCCGAGCAAATGCTCGAGTCCCGTTTGACTTGTCACGATTGTGCAGTCGAGTCGCCTGGCCTGCCAGTCCCGGGGAATCGCCAGGGTGTCGGCGGGCTTGATGCGCTCGTAGACCACCATCTCGCAGAGGTCGACATCCTGCATCAGAAGGGCGCACTGAAGACGCCGACGTCCACCCCGGCCACGAACGATCACGACGGTCTCACCCGGGTCGGGATCAAACGCCGGCTCCGCAAGCAATGCATCGGCGCCACCGCCGGCAACCGGGGCCACGGTCACCGGTCGTCCCGCATGGCGCAGGCTGGCCGCGGTGCCAGGTCCCACCGCGGCCAGCCTTGTCGAGCGACAATGCGCCAGAGGCAGATGCACCAGTCCGTGATGCACGGCATTAGGGCTGGTAAAGACAAGCCAGTCAGGACAGTGTCCGTCGATCGTGGATTCGGGATCACAGGGAACGATCGCGAGCGTCGGACGGTGTAACACCGTCGCCCCGGCGGCTTCCAGCTGCCGGATCAATCCCTCGGCCTGGCCCGCCGGTCGGGTGACCAGGATGCGGCATCCACCGAGGGGGGCGCTCAATGGACCTCGGCCAGTATTTCAGCGGCGCCCTGGGAGAGCAGATCCTCGGCAACGGCGCCGCCCAGCTCGACACCCTCGGTCCGGGGCGCACGGCCTTCGGCGCGCAGGACCCGACGCCCGTCCCGGCTGGCCACCAGTGCCCGCAACCAAAGACTGTCCCCCTCGAGCACGGCATAGGCCGCAAGCGGTACATGGCAGCTGCCATCCAGCCTGGCGTTGACCGCACGCTCGGCGGCAACCCGGTCATGCGTATCACGGTCATCCAGACCGGCAATCAGGGCCTCGACCTCCGAATCGTCGGCGCGACACTCGATACCGAGCGCCCCCTGACCCACCGCGGGCAGGCTCTCTTCCGGCGGCATAACCCGGGTGATCTGGTCGACCATCCCCAGTCGCCGCAATCCCGATGCCGCCAGCACGATGACATCGAACTCACCGGCATCCAGCTTCGCGAGCCGGGTCTGGACGTTGCCCCGTAGCGACTCGACGACCAGATCGGGACGCCGCGCCCGGATCTGGCACTCGCGGCGCAGGCTGGCCGTGCCCACGCGGCCTCCCGCAGGAAGCTCCGCGATATCGCCGTAATGGCGGGATACCAGGGCATCGCAGGGGTCTTCGCGGTCGAGGATGACGGGCAACCGGAAGGCCTCCGGCACCACCGCGGGCACGTCCTTCATGGAATGCACGGCAATATCCGCCTTGCCGGCGAGCATGCCCTCCTCGAGCGCCTTGACGAAAAGCGCCTTGCCACCAACGGCCATCAAGGGCCGGTCGGTGATCTCATCACCGCGCGTGGACAGGCGCACCAGTTCGACGCCGAGCCCTGGGTATCGGGCTTTCAGACGGTCGGCGACATGTTCGGCCTGCCAGACGGCAAGCGGGCTGCGGCGGGTGGCGATACGAAGATGATCTAAGGACATAAAAAAGGCCTGGCGGCGGCCGCGGCGGCCGGAATCGGTCAGCCGCAACCATACCGCCAGATCGTCATCAGGCAAACCGTCAGCCCGGACCGGCCGCGGACCTGAGCCATTGCCTGACCTGCGGCAGGCGCCGCCGGCTCACCGGCAGGCGCTCGTCACTCCCATCGACGAGCGCTTGTGTGCGTCCCTCCAGATCCTTCTCCAGCCCGCGCAGGGCACCCCGGGCAATCAGGGCACTGCGATGGACGCGCAGGAACCGGGGGCCGAATTCCGCCTCCAGCCGGCATAGTGAATCCTCGATGAGATCCTCGCCCTCGTCGTGCTGGACCGTGACGTATTTCTGGTCGGCCACGAAACAGCGCACCCCGTCCACCGGGATCAGGCTCAGCCCATTGCGTCGGCGGCAGAGGATATGTCGTCGTTCACCGCCGGAACCGGGCGCCTGGATTCGGGCAATCTGCTCGGCACTGAGCGGTCGCGCATTCTGGATGGCCGATTTGAGCCGTGCCGGCTGGACATACTCCAGGACGTAGTCAACCCCGCTTTGCTCGAGCCGGGGCAGCATGGGGTCGGTCAACGAACTGGTCAGCAACACGGCCGGCGCCGGGCGCTCATTGGTCAGTGCCACGGCGACCCGCAGGTCGGCCTCCTGTCGAATCCCGAGCACGACGACGTCGACCGGATCATTACGATGGGCATCCGGCACCCCGGCCGGGTCTTCTAGCACGGCGCTCACTGCGCAGGCGGGTGTGGATGCGACCAGGCGGGCGAGTCGCCGGCGCAATGATGACTGTTCGCAGGCAATAACAATCTTCATCAATTACGTCCTCCCGAAGGCATTGGTGGCTTGAAACGCCGCCCGACAGGACGACGGACGGCTTGATCAAGCTTGCTCGAGCTGTCGGAGCGACGCCGCCAACCGGTTCACAGAACCGCGCATCCGGCGTTCAGTGCCGGCCGGCTGCTATACTGCCCGGCTCAGTTGACGGGGAAGAAAGGGCATGAGCAAGTCAGACGCAAAGGGCATGTGGAGCGGTCGATTCAGCGAGGCAACGGATGCGTTCGTCGCCGCTTTCAGTGCCTCCGAACACTATGACCGACGGCTCTACCGCGAGGATATCCAGGGCTCGAGAGCCCATGCGCGCATGTTGGCGGACTGCGGCGTCATCAGCCAAGCCGACGCCACCGCCATCATGGAGGGGCTGGATGCGATCGCCGCCGAGATCGAGGCCGGCGACTTCCCCTGGGATCCGGCCCTTGAAGACGTTCACATGAACATCGAGGCGCGGCTCACCGAGCGTATCGGGGAGGCCGGCAAGCGGCTCCATACGGGCCGCTCGCGGAATGACCAGATTGCCACTGACGTGCGGCTGTGGCTGCGCACCGTAATGGATGAGTCAATCGGTCTGTTGCTCCGGTTCCAGACCGGGCTGGTGGATCTCGCCGAACGCGAGGCGGACACGGTCATGCCCGGATTCACCCATCTTCAGGTCGCACAGCCCGTCAGTTTCGGGCACCACATGCTGGCGTGGTATGAAATGCTGGTGCGGGATCAGGCGAGGTTTGCCGACGCCCGACAGCGGCTTAACCAGATGCCGCTGGGATCAGCGGCCCTGGCGGGTACGACCTTCCCCATCGATCGCCATCAGACCTGCGCCGAACTGGGCTTCGACACACCGACCCGCAACTCGCTGGATGCTGTCTCCGACCGGGACTTCGCCATCGAATTCGTCTCGGCGGCGGCACTGACCATGACGCACCTGTCGCGGATGGCAGAGGAACTGGTGATCTGGGCCTCGCCACTGACCGGTTTCATCGAGCTACCCGATCGCTTCTGCACCGGCAGCTCGATCATGCCGCAGAAGAAAAATCCCGATGTCGCCGAGCTGGTCCGTGGCAAGAGCGCCCGGGTTCATGGCGCGCTACAGGCATTGCTCACCCTCATGAAGGGCCAGCCGCTCGCCTACAACCGCGACAACCAGGAAGACAAGGAACCACTGTTCGATGCCGCGGATGCGCTTCGTGACAGCCTGCATGCCTTCGCCGACATGGTCCCCGCCCTGACCGTGAACCGCGACCGTACCCGTGCCGCGGCCCGTGAAGGCTTTGCCACCGCCACAGACCTGGCCGATTACCTGGTCCGGCAGGGCGTCGCCTTTCGGGACGCGCACGAAATCGTTGGCAAGGCGGTCGCCTACGGCGCGGCCGAGGGGCGCGATCTGGCCGAGATGTCGCTTGCCGAGCTGCAGCAGTTCTCGAAGGTCATTGACGGGGACGTCTTCGAGGTCCTGACGCTGGACGGATCGCTGGCCGCCCGGGACCATGTTGGGGGTACGGCCCCGGCTCAGGTGCGCATCCAGGTGAGAGCGGCGCGGCAGCGGCTCGCAACAGGCTGAGCCGCTGCCCCCCCGGCGCCCTAAGACGAAAGCGCCAGAACCCGGCGCAGCCAGTGGCCGATGTCATCAATCTCCTCTCGACACACCTGATGCTCCATCGGATAGTCATGCCAGTCGACCGGATAACCGAGAGCCATCAGGGCATCCCGCGAGGCGATGCCCAACGCATGGGAGAGCACCGGATCGTAATGGCCGTGGGCAAGGAAAACCGGCGTATCGCGGTTGGCTGCCGCTCGCGCCTGCGCCAAGTGATCCGGCAGCGGCAGATAGGTTGACAGGCCCATGATCCCGGCCAGTCCTGAGGCGTAGCGCAGCCCGGTATGCAGCGCCAGAGCGCCTCCCTGGGAAAACCCTGCCAGGACCAGGCGTTCCGGCGGGACACCCCGCCGGCCCTCTCGATCGATCAGCAGCTCGATCCAGCCGGCCCCGCGGTCAAGGCCCCGCTCATCGGCAGGCGTCCCTGCCGTCAGTCCGTAGATGTCATACCAGGCCGGCATCGACAGACCACCATTCAGCGTGACGGGCTGCTCCGGGGCATGCGGGAAAACGAACCGCACTGAACTGTCTGCCGGCAGGCCCAGCTCGGGGACGATCGGTTCAAAATCGTGCCCGCTGGCGCCCAGCCCGTGCAGCCAGATCACGCTGTGGCGCGCGTCCGCTGGCCCCAGTTCGACCGTCCTGAGCAGCTCATCCGCCATATTCCTCTCCCTCAGCGTCGCGTGTATTCGGAATCGCAGGCTACCGGCTTTATACTATCGCGCCACTCCAAACGCCGAGCCCGGATCATCATGCGCATCCTGTCCTGCCTGCTGCTCGTACTGCTGATACTGCTGACCGGATGCGGCGTAAAGGGCGATCTCCATCTGCCCGAGGCCCGCGCGTACGCCGGCCCGGAGGACACGGCATGAGCCTCTCCCGTGACAATGGCGTCCTGCGCATCGAGGATTGCGAGGTCCCGGCCCTTGCCGAGCAGTTCGGCACGCCCCTGTATGTCTACTCCCGAGCCGCCATCGAGTCCGCGTGGCGAGCCTACGACGAGGCCTTCGCCGACCGCGACCATCTGATCTGCTACGCGGTAAAAGCGAACGGGAGCCTCGCCATTCTCCAGCTCCTGGCTCGCCTCGGCAGTGGTTTCGACATCGTCTCCGGCGGCGAACTGGCCCGCGTGATGGAGGTCGGCGGCGACCCCGGCAAAGTGGTGTTCTCCGGCGTTGGGAAGACCGAGGCGGAGATCATCCGGGCGCTGGACGTGGGCATCCTTGCCTTCAACGTGGAGTCGGAAGCGGAGCTCGAGCGCATCGCCACGATCGCCCTTCGCAAGGGGCTCGAGGCGCCTGTGTCACTGCGCGTCAACCCCGATGTCGATGCCCGCACTCATCCCTACATCTCGACCGGACTGAAGGAGAACAAGTTCGGTATCGACATCCACCGGGCCGAGGCCATCTACCGCCAGGCGGCGGCAATGCCCGGTATCCGCGTCACGGGACTCGATTTCCACATCGGCTCGCAACTCACCGAACTCGACCCTCTGGCGGACGCACTGTCGAGAAGCCTCTCGCTGGTCGACCGCCTCGGCGATACCGGGATCAGTCTGTCGCATCTGGATATCGGGGGAGGCCTGGGGATTCGCTACGAGGACGAACAGCCACCGACACCCGGAGATCTTGCCGCGCGCCTTGCCCCCCTGCTCGCGGGTCGCCCGCAGCGTCTGCTCATGGAGCCCGGCCGCGCGCTGGTGGGCGAGGCCGGGCTGCTGCTGACCCGGGTGGAATACCTCAAGCCCGGTCATCGGGATTTCGCGATTGTCGATGCCGCGATGACGGATCTGCTCCGGCCGGCGCTGTATGACGCGTGGCAGCGCATCGAGAATGCCGAGCCGGTAGACGCCGAGCCGCGCCTCTACGATATCGTCGGGCCGGTCTGCGAAAGCGCGGATACCCTGGGCAAGGCCCGTTCTCTCGCCCTGGTCCCCGGCGCGCTGCTCGCCATCCACGGGGCCGGGGCCTACGGCTTTGTCATGGCCTCGCAGTACAACGCCCGCCCCCGGCCGGCAGAGATACTGGTCGACGGCGACCGGGCCCATCTCATCCGCGAGCGTGAACCCCTCGAGGCCCTCTGGCAGGGCGAGCGACTGCTGGAGATGCCATGAGCCTCGGGTTTACCAAGATGCAGGGGCTGGGCAACGACTTTGTCGTGCTCGACGGCATCACCAACCCGCTGGACATCACACCGGAGCGGGTCCGTCGCATGGCCGACCGCCGCTACGGCATCGGCTGTGACCAGGTGCTCCTTGCCGAGCCGGCGCGGGCTCCGGAAGCCGATTTCCGCTACCGGATCTGGAACGCCGACGGCGGTGAGGTCGAACACTGTGGCAATGGCGTGCGCTGCATGGCCCGTTTCCTCAAGGATCACGGTCTCTCGGCAGACGAGCGGATGACACTCGAGACCGTCAACGGGCTCACCCGGGTGGAGTTGCTCGCCGGTGACATGGTCCGGGTCGATATGGGCCCACCCGTGCTGACGCCGGCGGATATCCCTTTCCGGGCGTCAGAATGGCAGGCGCTCTATCCGCTCGAAGTCCAGCAGCAGGCGTTCGAGGTGGCCGCCGTGTCCATGGGAAACCCGCACCTGGTGCTGCGGGTGGACAACGTGGACAACGCACCGGTGGCAAGCCTCGGGCCTCTGCTGGAGCGACATCCCGACTTCCCCAACCGGGTCAACGCCGGGTTCCTCCAGGTCCTCGATCGCGACAGCGCCAGGCTTCGCGTCTACGAGCGCGGTGTCGGCGAGACCCTCGCCTGTGGCACGGGCGCCTGTGCCGCCGTGGTCGCCGGCATTCTCAACGGCTGGTTCGACCCTCGGGTCACAGTGGACCTGCCCGGCGGCAGGCTGGTGATACACTGGGGCGGCATGGGGGAACCGGTGTGGATGACCGGCCCGGCGGTACCCGTATTCGAGGGCACAATGGCGGCGGGGGCGGAATGAGCAGGCAAACCACGGAATCTGCGGAGACGGGCAACGATCTCGACGAACGCCAGGTGCTCGATTACCTGCGCGAACACCCGGATCTGCTCCGGCGTCATCGGGACGTGCTGGTTGATCTGGACATCCCCCACGAGAGCGGTGGCGCGGTCTCCCTTATCGAGTACCAGGTATCCATCCTGCGCGAGGAGGCCCGCGAACTGTCCCAGCGGCTCGATCAACTGCTCTACATCGCCCGGGACAACGACAGGCTGGCCGAGCAGCTGCATCGCTTTACCCTGGAGTTGCTGGCCGCGGAAGACCTCGAGAGCGTCCTGGTGGCACTGCGGGACGGCCTGCGACAGGACTTCCGCGCCGATGTCGTGCAGGTGCTGCTGATCGGCAATGGCCTCCCCGGTGGGGGTGTTCCAGTGCTTGCCCCCGATGACGCCGAAGCCGTGCAACTCGAAGAGCATTTCCCCGGCACCACACCGGTTCTGGGCAGCCTCGACGCCGAGCGCCTGGCACTGATCTTTGGCGATCAGGCAGAGACACTGGCATCAGCTGCCGTGATCCCGATGGACGAGACGCCCCTGCGGGGCTTTATCGCCATCGGCAGCCGCGATCCCGACCGCTACCATGATGACCAGGGCACGGTGTTTCTCGGCCAGCTGGGATCACTGGTGGCGCGGGTGCTGCGCCGTTCCCTCAACGGGGAGTCCGGTTGACCGCGGCCGGGCTGCAGCCGGCTCTCGATACCTACCTCGCCCATCTCCGGGATGAGCGTCGTCTCTCGACGCTGACCTGCCGACACTACCGCCGCGATCTCGAGTCGTTCGCCGATTTCCTGGACGGCACGGATGCCCATGACTGGCGGGCCGTGAGCAGCGCTCATGTCCGGGCGTGGATCAGCGCCGGCCACCGCCGCGGACTCTCACCGCGCTCTCTGCAGAGGCAACTTTCGGCAGTGCGCGGGTTCTATCGCTACCTCCAGAGGGAGGGGCTCGCGCAGAACGACCCCGGCGCGGATATCCGGGCGCCCCGGGAGCGCCGGAGACTGCCCGAGACACTGGACGTGGACGCCATGACCCGACTGCTCGATGCGCCGGACACGGCAGCGCCGCAGAACAATCCGCTCACGCAGCGCGATCAGGCCATTTTCGAGCTTGTCTACGGCGCCGGCCTGCGCCTCGCCGAAGTCGCCGCCCTCGACATCACCGATGCCGCGGGTCAGCCCAGCGAGCTCCGGGTCATCGGCAAGGGCGCCCGAACGCGTATCGTCCCGGTGGGTCGCAAGGCCCGGGAGGCACTCGGAGGCTGGCTCGCCGTGCGGGACGAACTGGCCCGGCCGGGGGAATCGGCCCTGTTCGTCAGCCGCCGGGGTGGCCGTCTCTCCCATCGCGCCATACAGACCCGCCTCGCCGAACTGGCCCGTACCCGGGGGCTGGATCAGCCGGTCCACCCCCATATGCTGCGACACGCATTCGCCACACACCTCCTGGAATCCAGCGGCGATTTGCGCGCCGTGCAGGAACTTCTGGGCCATGCCGATATCGGTACCACGCAGATCTATACTCATCTGGATTTCCAGCATCTGGCCGAGGTCTACGACCGCGCCCATCCCCGGGCACGACGCAAACGGAAGTAGCCCGGATTCGGCGCGGCTGCGTTACCATGACGGGTCCTGAACGCCAGTACAGCAACGCCCGGAGAACCGTTTTGCAGCAGTTTGATGGCACCACCATTCTCGCCGTGCGCCGCAATGGCCAGACCGCCGTCGGTGGTGACGGCCAGGTGACACTGGGTGACACCGTCATGAAGGGCAACGCACGCAAGGTGCGTCGGCTCTTCCACGATCGGGTACTGGCCGGATTCGCCGGGGGCACCGCCGATGCCTTCACGCTATTCGAGCGCTTCGAGGGCCAGCTCGAGCGCTATCGGGGTCAGCTGACCCGGGCGGCGGTGGAAATGGCCAAGGACTGGCGCTCGGATCGGGCCCTGCGGCGACTCGAGGCGCTGCTGATGGTGGCCGACCGGGAAAGCCTGCTGATGATTTCGGGCAACGGCGATGTCGTTGAGCCCGAGCGCGATCTCATGGCCATTGGCTCCGGCTCGGGTTTCGCCCAGGCGGCAGCCCAGGCGCTGATGGCCGAGACGGATCTGGATGCCGCGACCATTGTGCGGCGGGCGCTCGGCATTGCCGCTGACATCTGCATCTATACGAACCATAACCTGACCATTGAAACCCTCGGCGACGGGACAGCCTGATGAGCGAAATGACACCCCGCGAAATCGTCCAGGAGCTGGATAAGCATATTGTTGGCCAGGGCGACGCCAAGCGGGCCGTCGCCAATGCCCTGCGCAACCGCTGGCGGCGACTCCAGGTGGATGCCGAGCTGCGGCCCGAGATCACCCCCAAGAATATCCTGATGATCGGTCCCACCGGCGTTGGCAAGACGGAGATCGCGCGACGTCTGGCGCGGCTGGCCAACGCACCGTTCATCAAGATCGAGGCGACCAAGTTTACCGAGGTGGGATATGTCGGCCGCGACGTGGAGTCGGTCATTCGCGATCTCACGGACAACGCCGTGAAGATGATCCGCCAGCAGGAGATGGCCCGTCAGGCGAACCGGGCAGAGGACGCGGCGGAGGATCGTATTCTCGACGCGCTCCTGCCCCAGGCCCGCGGTGGAGAGGCCGACGAAAGCCTGGACAGCACCCGGCAGAAGATGCGCAAGAAGCTGCGCGAGGGCGAACTGGACGATCGCGAAATCGAGATCGATGTCCGCGGACAGCAACCGGGCCTGGACATCATGGCGCCGCCGGGAATGGAGCAGCTCACCAGTCAGCTCCAGGGCATGTTCCAGAATCTCGGCAACCAGCGCAGCGAGCGCCAGCGCATGCGCATCGCCGACGCCTGGCGGGTGCTGCGCGATGAAGAGGCGGCCCGGCTGGTCAACGAGGAGGAGATCAAGCAGAAGGCCATCGAGGCCGTGGAGCAGAGCGGCATCGTGTTCATCGACGAAATCGACAAGGTCGCGCGTCGCAGCGAGCAGGGCAGCGGCGGCGATATCTCCCGCGAGGGCGTCCAGCGCGACCTGCTGCCTCTGGTCGAGGGCAGTACGGTCTCGACACGGCACGGCATGGTCAATACCGACCATATCCTGTTCATCGCCTCCGGTGCATTCCACGTCTCCAAGCCCTCCGACCTGATCCCGGAACTGCAGGGCCGATTGCCCATCCGCGTGGAGCTCGACTCCCTCTCGGTGGAGGATTTCGTGTGCATCCTCACCGAGCCGGACGCCTCCCTCGTACGGCAGTACCAGGCCCTCCTCGCCACCGAAGGGATGGAGCTCGCCTTTACCGCGGAGGGTGTCGACCGGATCGCCCGCGTGGCCTGGGAGGTCAACGAGCGGACCGAGAACATTGGTGCGCGAAGGCTCCACACCATCATGGAGCGACTGCTGGAGGCCATCTCCTACGGCGCACCGGATCAGAGCGGCGGGGCGGTCACCATCGACGCCGAATACGTGGACGCACAGCTCGCGGACCTCGCGGGCGATGAAGACCTCAGCCGGTACATTCTCTGAGGTCGACATGAAACGCCCCGCACGCCGCGAGACCGGCCATGTGCCGACGGATATCCGCCTCCACCGCCGTTCCCGAATGCTGGAGGTCCACTTCGACAATGGCCAGCATTTCGAACTGGGCGCGGAATATCTCCGGGTCTACTCGCCATCTGCCGAGGTACGCGGCCACGGCCCGGGGCAGGCCATCCTGCAGGTCGGCAAGGAGTCGGTGGGCATCGTCGGGATTGAACCCGTGGGCCAGTACGCCCTGCGAATCGATTTTGATGACGGTCACAATACCGGGCTGTACTCATGGGATCTGCTCTACGATCTGGGCGAAAATCAGGCAACCTACTGGCAGGACTATCTGGATGCCCTGGCCGATGCCGGCCATCAGCGCAACGGGGGTAAGGGCGCATGACCACAGTCGACCGCCAGCATAGCGAAGAGACCGATTTCGGATTCCAGCGCGTACCGGTGGAGGAGAAGGCGCGCCGTGTCGGTGAGGTATTCAGCTCGGTGGCCCGGCGCTACGACCTGATGAACGATCTGATGTCGGCGGGCCTGCACCGTTTCTGGAAAAGCCAGGCGCTGCGACTGATCGATGCCCGGCCCGGGCAGCGGGTCCTGGATCTGGCGGCCGGTACGGGCGATCTCAGCGAGGGGATGACCCGGCAGGTCGGTCGCGAGGGGCGGGTGATCGTCTCCGACATCAATCAGGCCATGCTGGAGACCGGTCGCGATCGGCTGCTCGACGACGGCCATACCGGCAATCTCGATTATGTCATCGCCAACGCCGAACAGCTGCCGTTCCCGCCCCGCCAGTTCGATCGCATCAGCATCGGCTTCGGGCTGCGCAACGTCACCCGGATTCCGCGGGCCCTGCGCGCCATGCGCGAGGCGCTCCGGCCGGGCGGCCGACTGGTGATACTGGAGTTCTCCTCGCTCTATCTCACGCCGCTTCAGCCCCTCTATGATCTCTACTCCTTCCGGATGCTCCCCCTCATGGGAAAACTGGTGGCAAACGACGCGGACAGCTACCGTTATCTCGCCGAATCCATTCGTCTGCACCCCGATCAGGAGACCCTGAAGACGATGATGGAGGAGGCCGGCTTCGAGGACGTCGACTACATCAACCTGAGCGGGGGGATCGTTGCCCTCCACCATGGCCATGTCTACTGACTGGCTGCCGCTCGGCCTGATCGAGCAGGGCATCAACCGGATCCTGCACCTGGATCCGGAGACGGCTCATCGGCTCGCCCCCCTGGACGGGCGGGAGCTCGGCCTCAGACTGACTGATCCGGCGCTGAGCCTGCGCCTGGTCTTCGGGGCAGAGGGCCTGACCCTGATCAGCGACGACACCGACATGAGCGACTGCGATGCGCTGCTCGAGGCCTCCCTGGCCGGGCTTACCGGGCTCGTGCTGTCGCGCGGGCGGCGCAGTCGTGATGTCGCTTTCCGGGGCGATATCGGCACCATCCAGGAGGTCCGTACCCTGTTCAGCGACCTTGATGTGGATCTTGAGGCGCAAATGGCCCGACTCGTCGGTGAGGCCTCGGCGGCGCGAGTGAGCGCAGGCCTGCGCGACGGGAGCGAATGGGGCCGCCGGGGTCTGGACACCCTGCTGCACAACGCCGGCGAGCTCGCCACCGAAGAGCGCCGTTGGCTTCCAGTGGCCCTGGAGGTTCAGCATTTCCTGGGGGATGTCGACGTGCTCCGCGAGGATGTCGATCGCCTCGAGGCACGAATTCGGCGGCTGGAACACCGCGGAGAGAGAGGATGATCCCCCGGCCCCGCCTGCTGCTGCGCCTGGTCCAGATCAATGTGGTGCTGTTGCGCCACGGGCTGGATGAGGTGCTTTTCGCCACCCGGTGGTTTCGACCCTTCCGGTTCCTGCGCCTGTTCATGCCATGGGCCTGGTTCCAGCGGCGGCAGCAGCCACGTGGCGAACGCATCCGCCTGGCGCTTGAGGATCTGGGCCCGATCTTCGTCAAGTTCGGCCAGATCATCTCCACCCGGCGCGATCTGCTGCCACCGGATATCGCCGCCGAGCTGGCAAGGCTGCAGGACAATGTCCCCCCGTTTCCCGGGCATCAGGCCCGTGGGATCGTCGAGGCGGAGTATCAGCAACCCATCGATGCCTGGTTCGCCCATTTTGACACCGAACCGATGGCGTCGGCCTCGATCGCCCAGGTCCATCCTGCGCGTTTGCACGACGGGCGTGATGTCGTGGTCAAGGTGGTCCGGCCCGGCATCGAGCGGGCCATCGCCCGGGATCTCGGCGTCCTCTACCTCTTTGCCCGCCTGGCCCAACGCTACTGGAGCGAAGGCTACCGCCTGCGGCCGGTGGAGGTCGTGCGGGAGTTCGACACCACCCTGCACGACGAGCTGGATCTGATGCGCGAGGCGGCGAACGCCTCCCAGCTCAAACGCAATTTCCAGGACTCGTCCCTGTTGTATGTCCCGGAGGTGTACTGGCCGGGCACGCGTCAGCGCGTCATGGTCATGGAGCGCATCCACGGACTCCAGATCAGTGATATCGAGGGCCTGAAGAACGCTGGCGTCGACATGAAGGCGCTCGCCGAACGGGGCACGGAGATTTTCTTCACCCAGGTCTTTCGCGACAGCTTCTTCCACGCCGACATGCATCCGGGCAACATCTTCGTCGATGTCAGCAACCCCGCCGATCCACGCTATGTCGCGGTCGACTTCGGCATCATGGGTTCACTCAGCCCCGTCGATCACCGCTATCTGGCCGATAACTTCCTCGCCTTCTTCAATCGGGACTACCGTCGGGTCGCCGAACTCCACGTAGAGTCGGGCTGGGTCCCACCGGATACCCGGGTCGATGAGTTCGAGGCCGCCATGCGGACGGTCTGCGAACCGATTTTCGAACGTCCACTGGGCGAGATCTCGCTGGGTGCGTTGCTCATGCGGCTGTTCCAGACCGGCCGCCGATTCAACATGGAAATCCAGCCCCAGCTGGTGCTGCTGCAGAAGACACTGCTCGCCATCGAGGGCCTCGGCCGGCAGCTCTACCCCGAACTCGATCTATGGGATACCGGCAAGCCGTACCTCGAGCGCTGGATGCGCGAGCAGGTCGGCGCCCAGGCCGTGTTCAAACACCTCCGCCGTGAACTCCCGCATCTCGCCGAGACGCTGCCGGCTCTGCCGCGGCGTGTGGATGAGGCGCTGGGCGAGGTCACGAAGACCCGGGAGCAGCTCGACCGCCAGCAGGATCAGCTCACGGCTCTCCGTGAAGAGGTCCGACAGAATGGCCGGCGTGGTTTCGCCACCGGTGTGGGCGCCGCGCTGGTGATCTCGGCATTCATCGTCGCAGGACTCGACGGGCGCAGTCCGATGATGCTCGGCGATGCACCGCTGGTGAGCTGGGTCGTCGGGAGCCTTGGCGCGATCATCTGGCTGGCCGCCTGGCCGCGCCGATAACCATGCCCACCCAGCGCATCAATTACCGAGGATGTTCAGTCCCTTGAGCAGGTTCAGCGCCTCGGCCAGCGCATAGTCCCGCGTAGCAAGGCTCGACTGCGGGGGAGCCTGCTGATCGTTGGCATTGGAAGGCACGCCGTTACTCTGCAGATGTCGCGGCAGATTCGACTCGCGTAACACCTCGGCGGTGCGCTCACGGTCGCTGACCCGCAGATTGGCAATCTCGACATCGGGGATGATGCCCTCGGCCTGTATCGATCGGCCATCCGGTGTGTAGTAGCGGGCAGTGGTCAACTTGACCGCATTGCCGTTGCGCAACGGCAGGATGGTCTGCACCGAGCCCTTGCCGAACGTCGGCTCTCCCATGATGACTGCCCGCCGCTGATCCTGGAGTGCGCCGGCAACGATTTCCGCGGCCGAGGCCGACCCGGCATTGACCAGTACCACCAGCGGCGCCCCGTTCAGAACGTCATTGGGGGTTGCCGTGAACTCGTTGCGGGCACTCTCCACGCGTCCGTCCGTGGAGACAATGACCCCGTTGCTGATAAAGGCATCGGCCACGCCCACCGCGGCATCCAGCACCCCGCCCGGATTGTTGCGCAGGTCCAGCACGAGCCCGTCCAGCGATCCCGATTCATGACGAAGCTCATCCACCGCCTCAAGCACATCCTCGCCGGTGCGCGACTGGAACTGGCTGATGCGCAGATATCCGAACCCGGGCTCCAGCATCCGCGCGCGAACGCTTTCCACCTGAATAATGTCGCGCTCCAGCGTGATCTCGATCGGGGCGTCTTCGCCCTCCCGCAGAATGCTCAGGCCAATCTCCGTGCCCGGATCGCCACGCATCCGCTCCACGGCCTCCTGCAGATCCAGGCCCTTCACCGACTGCGCGTCGATACGGATGATCAGATCCCCCGGCTCGATGCCGGCGGCATCCGCCGGCGTCCCGTCAATGGGCGCAATGACCTTGATGAAGCCATCCTCCATGCCCACCTCGATGCCCAGTCCGCCAAACTCTCCCCGGGTACCCTCTCTGAGCTGCTGATACTCGGAGGCAGCCAGGTAGGCGGAATGCGGATCCAGGCCCTGAAGCATGCCGCGGATGGCGTTACGGACAAGCTCCTCGTCATCCACCGATTCGACGTGATCGCTCTGAATCCGCTCATAGACCTCGGTGAAAACGCGCAGCTCCTCGAGCGGCAGGTCGTCCGTGCTCTGCGACTGCGCCGTCACGCCCTGCACGTTCGCGAGCAGCAGCGCGATCAGCGTGCCGGCTGTCAGCCCCTTGAGCATTCCGGGAATACGCATCATGCCATCCTCAACCCTGGTTACCTTCCGCGCGCAGCCATGCCAGTGGGTTCACCGGCTCGCCGTCGGCCCGCAACTCAAAATAAAGCGCAGTCTCGGCACGACCGCCACTGCGACCGACGGTGGCAATCACATCATCTGCTTCCACCCAGTCTCCGACATCGGAATAAAGGGCCTGGTTGCGTCCATAGAGACTGAGGTAACCATCTCCATGATCAATAATGAGCAGCAACCCCAGACCACGCAACCAGTCGGCGAATACCACCTGCCCCGGCGCCACGGGCCTGACCGGCTCGCCTTCCTCACCGCCAATGAGCAACCCTGTCCAGCGCAGACCGGCGGCCCGCTCACTCCCGTAATTCGCCAGCAGGGGGCCACGAACCGGCCAGGCCAGCGCCCCTTCCGACAATGACGGCCACTCGCCGACTGCCGGTCCCGTCGCAGCCAACCGAGCCTGGAGATCCTCGATGAGGTCGCTGAGCGAGTCTGCCTCCTCGCGTGACACGGCCAGGCGCGCGTCGTTCTCGTGAATTCTCTGGCGCAGCCTGGCGAGCAGTGCATCCCGCTCACCCAGACTGCCCTGCAGCTCCGCCAGCCGGGAGGCCCGCGTCTCCCGCGCCGTCTGCTGTTCCGCCAGCAACGTCTGCAACTCGGCACGCTGCTCACCCAGCCGCCGCATGGCCGCTTCCGCAGCGCTCACCCGCTCGGCTCGCGCCTCACCCAGGCGCTGCTGATAGACCAGCAAGCGCTGGATCCTGGCGGGATCGTCCTCGCCAAGAATCAAACCGAGCGGGGCCAGCGCCCCGCGCCGATAGGCCGAGCGCACGGTCTCCGCCAGGTAGTCCCGGTGCCGCTCGCTGCGGGCCATCTCGGCCTCCAGGGCGGCCTGCAGTTCGTCCACTCGCCGGGTTCGGGCCGCAATCGATTCATCCAGTGCCTGCAAATCCGCCCGCTCCTCGCCAATGCGCCGCTCCAGCCTCGCCAGCTCGGCCTCCAGCCCGCCGGCCCGCTCGCGGTCGGCCGCCAGCTGCTCACCAAGCGCATCCATCTCGGCGCGCAGGGTTTCGAGTCGCTCCTGACGCTCCGCCAGCTCGCCGTCGGTGGCTCCGAAAGCAAGGGCGGGAAGCGCCAGGCAGAGGACTGGCAGGAATCGTGTCATCGGCAGGCCATCTCGGCTGGTATACTCCCGCAGCGTTCACTCATGCTAACAGCGCCGGGTCATGGATAGAGTCATAGAGTTCAGTATTAATCATCCGTTGCTCATCGGGGCCCTGCTCGCCGTGGTGGCGGCATTGATCGCCAGTGAGGTCATGAACTTCCGGCGCAGTCGTCACGCCATCGACACGGCCGATGCAACGCGGCTCTACAACCATGATGCCGCGGTATTCGTCGACGTGCGCAACGAAAACGCCTATCAGACCAGTCATCTGCCCGGGGCGATCAACATCCCGATGGAGCATATCGGTAAACGCCAGGATCGGCTGAAGCGATTCAGCGACCGGACGATCGTGGTGTACTGCGATAGCGGCCAGCGGACGCTCAAGGCCGTCCAGGCGCTCCAGGGCCTGGGCTGGTCCGATGTCCGGCAGCTGCGCGGCGGAATCAACGCCTGGCGTGAGGCAAGCCTGCCGACCGAGGGACGCAGCTGAGCCCGATCCAACAGTCGATTTACCGTCAAGGAGTCAACATGGCCGACACGCCGAACGGAAATGCCGCCGGTGTTCCCGGAGAAGCCGCTGCACAGGGCGAAAACCAGCAGCAATTCGCGATCCAGAAAGTGTATCTCAAGGACTGCTCGGTGGAGACGCCCGGCGCCCCGGAAGTCTTTACCCAGGCCTGGAAACCGGAAGCCCGGGTGGAACTCAACACCCGCCGCACCCCGCTTGGCCAGGGCCTGCACGAGGTGGTGCTCACGGTGACGGTGACCGCCACCGCAGAGGAAAAGCCGTCCTATCTGTGCGAAGTCCATCAGGCCGGAATCTTCACGGTCAATGGCTTTGAGGACAACGCCGCCGACCAGCTGCTGGGCGCCTACTGTCCGGGCGTGCTCTTTCCGTACGCCCGCGAGGCGATCAGCGATCTCACCGGCAAGGCCGGTTTCCCGCCGATGACCCTCTCACCGGTCAACTTCGACGCCCTTTATGCGCGCCAGCGGCAGCAGGAGGCGGAAGGCGCCGAGGCCGCGGGTCAGGCCAGCGACACCACCGGCTGAAGCGGTGAACCGCCGTTACGCCGTGCTCGGGGCAGGGTCGTGGGGAACGGCCCTTGCCCTCGTGCTGGCTCGCAACGGTCATCATGTGCAGCTCTGGGGGCATGACCCGCAGGCCATCCGGTCGATGGGCGTGACCGGATACAACCCCCGCTACCTCACCGATATCCCGCTTGTTGCAGCCATCGAGCCGCGAATCGATCTGCCGTCGGCACTGCAGGGCATCGACGCTCTGCTCATCGCCGTACCCAGTCACGCCTTCGCGGAAACACTGCAGAAGCTGTCCGGCCAGCTGCCGGCCAGGATCCCGGTCATCTGGGCAACCAAGGGTCTGGACGCCGCCAGCGGCGGGCTGTTGCATGAGCTCGCCGGACAGGCGCTGCCGGATCACCCGCTCGCGGTTCTCTCCGGGCCAACGTTTGCGAGGGAGGTTGCCCGGGGGCTACCCACTGCCGTGGTACTCGCCGGTCACGACCGGGCCATCGTCCGGGCGCTCGGCCGTGATTTCCATGATGAGCGCTTTCGGGTCTACGTCAGTGAAGACCTTGTCGGCGTTGAACTGGGCGGTGCCGTCAAGAACGTGCTCGCCATCGCCACGGGAATCGCCGACGGCCTGGGCTTTGGTGCCAATGCCCGCGCGGGCCTCATCACCCGGGGGCTGGCCGAGGTCCGCCGCCTCGGGGCATCGCTTGGTGCCGAGGATAGAACCCTCACCGGCCTGGCCGGGATGGGTGATCTCATCCTCACCTGTACCGATGACCAGTCACGCAACCGGCGCATGGGGCTCGCCCTGGGCAAGGGAGAGTCCATCGCCGCGGCGGCCGAAGCCATCGGTGAAGTCGTGGAGGGGGTTCGCACCGCTGGTGAGGTGGGTGCTCTGGCCCGCCGACTGATGGTCGAGCTACCTATCTGTCAGGCCGTCGAGGCCATCATGCTGGGCCGGGAGACCCCCATGGCGGCCGCGAAAAACCTGATGGAGCGACAGCCGGGAGCCGAATTCGGCGACTGATCAGAATGATCAGCCCGGGCTAGACGCTACCGGCATACCCCATCTGCCGCCATGCCTCGTAGACGGTGACGGCCACGCTGTTGGAGAGATTCAGACTGCGATTACCCGGCTGCATCGGCAACCTGACTCGCCGTGCCGGCGGAATCGATTCCATGACCCGATCCGGCAGACCGGCGGTCTCGCTACCGAACAGCAGTGCGTCTTCCGGTCCGTAGTCCGGCTGATCGAAACGGACCCGGCCCCGGGTGGTCAATGCCCAGAGGCGCGCCGGCGCCACGGCGCCGATGAAGGCCTCGAGATCGGCGTGCACCTGCATGGTGGCGAACTCGTGATAGTCCAGACCGGCTCGACGCAACCGCCGGTCATCGAGTACGAAGCCCAGCGGCCGGATCAGATGAAGACGCGCGCCACTGTTGGCGCAGAGGCGGATAACGTTGCCGGTATTCGGCGGAATCTCCGGGCTATGCAGAACGACATGCAGCGGCATCCGCGCATCATACCTGCATCTGGAGGTCCCGGATCTTTCGCGTCAGGGTATTGCGGCCCCAGCCGAGCAGACGCGCGGCATCCTGGCGACGTCCACCGGTGCGCTTCAGTGCTGCCTCGATCAACACCCGCTCCAGACGACTCTGGGCCGCGGCCAGCGCGCCATCGCCCTGGTTCTCGGCCTGACGCTCGGCCCAGCGGGCCAGCGCCGTCTCCCAGTCCACCGCCGGTTCCTCACCGGCGGACGGGTCGATGCCGGCGAGTTCCGGGGGCAGATCCTCCATTTGCACCTCACGGCCGCTGGCCATAACGGTCAGCCAGCGACAGGTGTTCTCGAGCTCGCGGACATTGCCCGGCCAGGGCAGTGTCTGGAAACAATGCTCGACCTCGCGGGTGAGTTGTTTCGGTTCGACATTGAGTTCGCGGGCCGCCCGGTGCAGGAAATGGTCCGCCAGGGCGGGGATGTCGGCCCATCGCTCCCGCAGCGCCGGGCAGTGGATCCGAATGACATTGAGACGGTGAAAGAGATCCTCGCGGAAACGTCCTTCCGCGACGCGCTGTTCGAGATTCTGATGCGTTGCCGCAATGATCCGCACATCGACCCGCATCGGCGTATGTGCTCCTACCCGATAAAACTCACCGTCCGCCAGAACGCGCAACAGCCGCGTCTGGAGCTCCGCCGGCATGTCGCCGATTTCATCCAGGAAGAGGGTGCCGCCATCGGCCTGCTCGAAACGGCCACGACGGACCTGATGGGCCCCGGTGAATGCACCCTTTTCATGACCGAAAAGCTCGGATTCCATCAAATCCCGGGGGATGGCCGCCATGTTCAGTGCGATGAAGGGCTTGCCTGCGCGGGGGCTATGGCGATGCAGGGAACCGGCGACCAGCTCCTTGCCGGTACCGGACTCGCCGTTGATCAACACCGTGATGTTCGAGCGTGACAGCCGGCCGATGGCCCGGAATACCTCCTGCATTGCCGGTGCCTCGCCGATGATCTCCGGCATATCCTCGCGACTGCTCTCGGGCGGCCCACTGCTGCGCGCGGCGGCGGCAGCACGGCGCACCAAGTCAACCGCCTCCTCCACGTCAAACGGCTTGGGCAGATACTCGAATGCCCCGCCCTCGTAGGCGGACACCGCCGCATCCAGATCGGAATGCGCGGTCATCACGATCACCGGCAGCTCCGGGTCGTGCTCATGGAAGCGGCCCATCAGGGTCAGTCCGTCGAGTCGCGGCATACGGATGTCGGTGATCAGCACATTGGGCTGATCACGCTCCAGGGCCATGAGGGCCTCTTCGCCGGTCTCGAAGTCGACGGCACTCAATCCGTCCCGTTCCAGCGCCTTCTTCAGAACCCAGCGAATGGAGCGATCGTCATCGACTATCCAGACACTCGTCGAATCGGCCATCAAGCTTCCTCCAGCGGTAACCAGACGGTAAATACGGTATGGCCGGGCTCACTGGTGCACTCAATCAGACCGCCATGCTGATTGACCAGGTTCTGGGCGATCGGCAAGCCGATACCGCTCCCCTCGGCGCGACCCGTGACCATCGGGTAGAAGATCTGATCCTGTAGCTCGGCTGCGATGCCGGGGCCGTTATCGATGACGTCCACGCGTGCCACCAGCCGATGTTGCCGATCGCCGATAGTGAAACGCCTGTGACTGCGGGTCTGCAGGGTGATGCACCCTGAATCACCCACGGCCTGCATGGCATTGCGGACCAGATTGAGCAGGGCCTGGATCAACTGGTCACCGGCCGCCGGCAACAGGGGAATACTCGGGTCATAATCCCGCTGGATCTCGACCCCAGCCGGCGCCTCGGCCACCGCCAGATGTCGGACGCGCTCCAGCACTTCATGCAGATTGGTCGGCGCATGCTCGATCCGCGACTCCGGTCCCAGCAGACCGTTCACCAGCGTTCGCAGACGATCCGCTTCGCTGATGATGATGCGGGTGTATTCCTTCTGATCATCGCCCGAGAGCTCCGACTCGAGCAGCTGTGCCGCACCGCGCAGCCCGCCCAGCGGATTCTTGATCTCGTGAGCGAGGCCGCGGATCAGCTCCCGGATCGCCTGATTCTGGGCAATGAGGCGGTTTTCGCGGGAAATTCGCAGATGGCGGTCAAGCTGCTCGAATTCGAGGAGCAGACTGGTCGCACCATCGAGGGGCGTGATCGCGCAGTCGACCGTAATGGTGCGCTCCGGCCCGAGCACCAGACGCATCTCGCGCTCGGTATAGCTCGCGCCCTCGGCGAACGCCTGTCCAACCGGATCCGCCAGTACAGCCAACGCGGGCACCAACTGTGTGAGTCGCTCACCGACCGCCTGACGCGTACTGACATGCAGCAGCGACTCCGCGGCCGCATTCATCCGCATGATCCGCCGCTCTCCGTCGATAACCACTACCGCGCGGGTAAGGTTGTCGAGGATATCGCTGGCATCGGCAGTTGGGGCTTCAATCATCATCGCACTCGCTTAAAGCAAGAAACACGCCAGCCCGTTAGGCCCATCGGATACGGGTTCAAAGGTGGATCCAGTGTAGGCGCTATGGCAGGACAACGCACCAGTTTGGTGCGACTCTCCTCGGGGCGTATCGGTTCCCTGACCGGCCCTCGGGCGGGGTGCTGTGCCGGGATCCGGTGGTTGTATCCGATAGGTGAGGGGCCGGTGCCCGATCAATCCTTTGTCGATCCTGTCTCCTTGTCCCGGGGGACCTCGGTGCGCGTTTCTGTGTGTTATCCGCCGCTTGAAGAGCTCCGCGCACCGCGCGAGCCCGGGACAAGGAGACGGGAGCGACGGAGCACGGCCACGGATCAGGCGCGGCGGATCGGTGTGTTGGCCACAAAAAACCCCCGCCGAAGCGGGGGTCCATGATCGACTGGCGGAATGCCTCGGCAAGGATCAGACGCTGTAGTAGAGGTCGAACTCCACCGGATGAGTGGTCATCCGCAACTGCTGGACTTCCTCGCGCTTGATATCGATGTAGCCGTCAATGGCGTCATCGGTGAAGACACCGCCGACCTTGAGGAACTCGCGATCCTTGTCGAGGCCGTCCAGCGCTTCCTCCAGCGAGAAGGCGACCTTGTCGATCTCGGCCTCTTCCTCGGGCGGCAGATCGTAGAGATCCTTGTCCATGGCATCGCCGGGATGGATCTTGTTCTGGATGCCGTCCAGGCCGGCCATCAGCATGGCCGCGAAGCAGAGATACGGGTTGGCGGTGCTGTCCGGGAAACGGACCTCGATCCGGCGTGCCTTGGGGTTAGAGACCCACGGAATACGCACGGACGCCGAACGATTGCGGGCAGAGTAGGCCAGCAGAACCGGAGCCTCAAAGCCGGGGACAAGCCGCTTGTAGCTGTTCGTCGAGGCATTGGCGAAGGCATTGATCGCCTTGGCGTGCTTGATGATGCCCCCGATGTAGTAGAGCGCTGTCTCCGACAGACCACCGTACTGATCGCCGGCAAACAGCATCTCGCCGGTCTTGCCGATGGACTGATGGACATGCATGCCGCTGCCATTATCGCCGACGACAGGCTTGGGCATGAATGTGGCGGTCTTGCCATACGCGGCGGCCACATTGTGCACGACATACTTCAGGGTCTGGACCTCGTCGGCCTTCTTGACCAGCGTGTTGAAACCGACGCCGATCTCGCACTGGCCGGCCGTGGCGACCTCGTGATGATGCACCTCGGTCTCCATACCCATGTCCGTCAGGCATTCCAGCATCGCGGAACGCATGTCATGCAGGCTGTCCACCGGCGGGACGGGGAAGTAGCCGCCCTTGACGCCCGGGCGGTGGCCCATGTTGCCGTCCGGATAGACCTTCTCGGTGTTCCAGCCGGCCTCCTCGGAGTCGATCTTGTAGAACGACCCGCTCATGTCGGTACCCCAGCGCACGTCATCGAAAACGAAGAATTCGTTCTCGGGGCCGAAATAGGCCACGTCTCCGATACCGGTGGACTGCAGGTAGGCCTCCGCCCGCTGCGCAATGGAACGCGGATCGCGTCCGTAGCCCTGCATGGTGTTGGGCTCGATGATCTGACAGACCAGGATCAGGGTCGAATCATCGAAAAACGGGTCGACAACCGCCGTCTCGGGATCGGGCATCATGATCATGTCGGACTCGTTGATACCCTTCCAGCCCTCGATTGAGGAACCGTCGAACATCTTGCCCTCGGTGAAGAAGTCCGCATCCACGGCGTGAGCGGGCAGGGTCACATGCTGCTGCTTGCCCTTCGGGTCGGTGAACCGGAGATCCACAAAGCGGACTTCGTTCTCCTTGATCATCGCAAGCACGTCATCGGCGGTCTTAGCCATTACTCGGCCTCCAGTGATATCGAATCAAAAGTTTTGCTCCCGTGGAGGAAGCAGTTTCCATGCCAACCTGGGCGAAGCGCACCAAAACAGGCCTTACCTTCGCCGCTACGGCACCCTAATGGCAATAGCCGAACCAATATTGTGCACAGCGAACAGCCAATGCACCGTCACGGTGCATTGGTTCGCGACCGCCCGCCTGACAGCGCCGGCCTGGCCGGGCTATACTGCGCGGCATTTCGCGGATTCGCTGGAGAATCAATGACCTTTCAGGACCTGATCCTCGCCCTGCAGAAATACTGGGCGGAGCGGGGTTGCGTGTTGATGCAGCCGCTGGATATGGAAGTGGGGGCCGGGACATTCCACCCCGCCACCTTCCTGCGCGCCATCGGACCGGAGCCCTGGCGGGCCGCCTATGTGCAGCCGTCGCGTCGTCCCACCGATGGACGTTACGGCGAAAACCCCAACCGCCTGCAGCACTACTACCAGTTCCAGGTGGTCCTGAAACCCTCCCCGGCAGACTTCCAGGAGCAATATCTGGGATCGCTGGAGGCGCTGGGCATTGATCCGCTCGTCCATGACATCCGTTTCGTGGAAGACAACTGGGAGTCACCCACGCTGGGTGCCTGGGGCCTGGGCTGGGAGGTCTGGCTCAACGGTATGGAGATTACCCAGTTCACCTACTTCCAGCAGGCCGGAGGACTGGATTGCCGGCCGGTGATGGGCGAGATCACCTACGGCCTCGAGCG
>CAJXND010000009.1 GCA_913056385.1 uncultured Ectothiorhodospiraceae bacterium | reverse complement strand
GTGGGACTCGACGTGGACGTTCATGCTGGCGTAGCACTCATCGCCTGCAAACCACCGGGAGACAAAACGATGCCCCGGTTCGAGATGGCCATGCTTGCGCCAACGCCGGACGTCGATCTCCGGGATGTCCCCGGTCAGGCGATACTGAGACGGCTTTGGCATGATCCACCTCCATCCGAAATCATTTGGCAAATCCGCTCAGCATGACCGCGCCCGATTCCTCCCGACGAGAAGGTTCCGGGCCGGCTGCTGAGAATGATGCGCAGAGTCGACGATCGGTATCCCACAAACCGGCAGCGCCATCCGGTGGTACTCCTGCCGCACAACTCCCGAGATGTGGGTGATACGCCCGGCGCCGGAAATGCACGCAGTTGACGCAACGGACCGGCTCGGCAGAACGGGTAAGCTTTGAATCCAACGTCGCGGCGAAAGCGCGCAGGTTTCGAATAGTCACCCGGCCGTGGCGGATGTCATCTCTGTCTCTCGCATCCAGCGCTTCATGCAGGTCCGCCACGCGGATATCCGTCTCGGCGACAGCCTGCTCCAGAATCGTCTCAAGATCCTGAGGCTCGCCATCAGGAACAATGCCGCCGGGAACGGTGCACCAATGCGAGGGTGACTCGGCGGGAGGGTGGCACCGCACACAGCGCCACTCGTCCCTGTCGCGAAAGAAGCTGCCCCCTCTGCATACTCTGCATGGCGACGCCGGATAGCCTCCAGAATCCAGAACGGGACTGATGACCTCTGCGTTTTGAGTGCTGTCATCGATGTCGTTGATGTCATCTGTATGATTTAATTCACCTTTTTCTGGGACATCAATTTCGATGCGCCATGTCATAGATGTCCTCGGCAGAGGAGGCAGGAGATCCTCGAGGCTCATACCGGGCCCTCCTCGCTCGGCCGGACGGCGTAGACCCGGATCTGGCCATCGCCTTCACCATCGATCCGCGTTGAGCGGGCTTTAGGGTCCCGTTGCGCCAGCCACCCGGCGTTGTCCAAAGCCTCTGTTATGCGGCGGGTGTTATAGCCGTTTGCCGCCTCTCGGAGTGCGCCCGAGAAGAAGAGAAAGACCCGGCCTCCCGGCTCATCGCGCCAATATCCTGCGCGATCACGGACAGGCGATATTGAGTTGCTTTGCAAAGCGCTGAAGCGCGCTTCCCCATGCCGCTCGATGAACTCCCGTATACCCTGAAGGATTTGGCGATCTTCTGTCTCACCTGATCCCCGGTTCTCTCTCCACGCCTGAAGTGCCCAAGCGGCGGCTTCTATCGCCTCACCGGATTTCCATGGGACGATGCCGTGTTCGCAAGCAAGTTCACCGGCGAGCGCGGCCAGAGCAAACCATGTAGCCGCACGTGCGTCTTGTCCGCCGCCTGCGGCGAATTCCGGACGAGCAGGCATGCGGGCATGGAGCGCGGGAAAGTCAGCGTCGGAAGCAAGAAGCGCCTTTACGAATGCCGGGCCGGCATGTCCGTAGTGTGTGGCGGAGGTCCGCTTCATCTGGTCCGCGAACGCGCGACCATCTGGGCAGCTATGCAGGCTGTCAAATACGCCATGGGTTTGCCGGGTTGCCGGCACATCGAGCAGACGGGCCTCCTGCCCGGCCTTACTATTTCGACCCGCCTCGGCCATGTGTTCGCCGAGGGTGCGCTCGCCACTCGACAGCGCCATCAACCGCCAGCGTTGGGCCACCCGGCTCCCACCAGTCCGTCTGGCTCGCTGCTTGCCATGACCATTCGCGAGCGAGTACACAATGCTCCCGATCTCGCGGGGATCGCACTCGCTGATCTCGTCCAGCACCAGAACCGTGTCGTTCAAGGCCGCTGCCTTTGCCTCAAGGCCATTAGCAGTGGCTCGCCATGTCCCGACAAACTCGGGAGGCCCCCATACGCTCGCCGCGGCTTGGAGTGCTGTGGTCTTACCGCGGCTGCTATCCCCGACCAGATGGACACCCGCGCCGCCGCTCGTTTGTTGCTTCGCGAGCCAAACCAGTGGCCCGGCTAATGCGATCGAGACTGAGAGCATCAGCACTGGGTTTCCTCGGCAGGGCTCCGCGACCTCGCTCTGCCAACCCTCGAGCTCGCCGCTGCAAGTGAAGTTGTCGTGGCCGACGGACTCCGACTGAAACCGAACCCGCGCATCGCCAATTGTGCGGCTCGGAAGAACGAATGCGTTGTTATGCCAGCCGGTGCGCGAAGCCGCGACTATCCGCTCGTCTGGATGCTGCGCCATGAGCCAGCGGTTGAGACGTTTATATTCATCGGGATTGATCCGGGCGCCCTGATCAAGAAGTTCACCGCGGAGATCATCGGCGCTGCTCGCGAGCGCCTGCATCTGCATCGTGCATTCACGCCATGATCCCTCGGCGGTCATGAACCTCAGCAGGAGCCCATAGTTATCACCATGCTCGCTTCGGCTCATCGCGATGGCATGGATGGGCGAGCAGATCCAGATATCCTTCGGGTTGCCATTTCTGTCGATCATGTGGTGGTAGAGGCCCGGTTTGAAGTCCTCGCCGTCACTCCTGAACCAGTCATCATGCGTTCGGTCGCTCGGTCGTTTGATCTGCGTTTCTGGAACCTCCGCCGGCGGTGAGTGGAGCGGTGATTTCGGCTCGAGTGGTGACATCTCGGACATGTCCTGCTGAGGACTTTTGTCACCAGATTTTTCCCATTCATTCAATGGGATGACATCGGGGACCGCAGGGACATGAGAATCCGAAGGCGATTGGTCCTTGGTGTTTTTCATGACTGACGCTCCCCAAAGCCGGCGTTGACGAAGTCGTTCCAGTCAGAGCCCGCGACCCCCTCCGGGAAGTGAGGTGCTGCGATTGCGGCGCCTGCTGCCACTGCGGCAGCCCGGCCTTTCCGCTCGCCCTCAGGGTCGGCATCCGGGCAGATGATCAACTCTTTGTCTGGCCAGAGACGCCGCGCTTCTAACGCTACTGGGCGGAGGTTGCCGGCATCGATCGCCGACAGGACAAGGGACTCGGGCTCGATGCTGGAGAGACTGGCGCTCGTCGCCCAGCCCTCGGCAACTAGCACGCGGCATGCCTTTTTCATTTCGCCGGCGACGTAGATAACGCATCCACGCTTCCGGCCGCCGGACAGGAGTTTTTTGCTTCCGTCCTTCCCGATGAATTGCAGGCTGGTCATCCGGCCCGTTACCAGTTCGGTTACCGGCAGAACTAGCTGGCTCCCCCGCTGCCGGGCAGCAAGCGGCGGCACGTGTTTGGCCTGCAGGTAAGGGTGCTCAGGAGCCGCGGGGTAACAAACGCCCCAGATCTGAGCGGCCCGATCCGCGGCCGCAGCCTCCCTGCGAAGTCGATCCGCCGCAGCCCTCTTTCGTGCAGCCTCGGCACGCTGACGTTCCTGCTCGAGGTCGGCGGGAGACATCCCCAAATCCGTCACGATACGGGGGTTGCTGATGCCGGCCCGCAGTGCGCTGGTAACCGTGCATCGGACCTCGAATGCCGGTAGTCCCGCAGCCAAGCCGGCAGCGATCAACTCTTCGCGGGCATCGGTTTCGGCGAGGACGTTGGTGCCGACCAGACGTCCAATGCTGTACCCCTCGCGGTTTAGCACCTCGTTGCGGCTACCCGGCTGAGCCGAGGCCACGGCGGCGACCGCTCGCTGCAGGGCCGCGGCCCCATAACGCTGTTGCCGCTGTCCTTGATCCGGCAGCCCGGACCTTGAGATGGATGCGCCGGGATAAGCAGATGCGGCGCCCGATCCGAGCGAGGCGGCTGTTGATGTGGAATCGCGGTGGAGTGTCTCCATGGTCAGGCGACCTCCCCGCTATCATTCGCCACTGGCTGAACCGTCTGGTCCTCCAGCCAAGCATCGAGATCACGCTGTCTGTAGAGCACCTTGCCGCCTACTCGAACCCAAGGCGGGCCGATGCGCTGGTTACGCCAGCGAATCAGGGT
Organism: uncultured Ectothiorhodospiraceae bacterium; assembly: GCA_913056385.1. Taxonomy (GTDB): domain Bacteria; phylum Pseudomonadota; class Gammaproteobacteria; order Nitrococcales; family Nitrococcaceae; genus Spiribacter. Next base: position 48,065 of record CAJXND010000009.1, on the reverse strand, counting down.
GCGGGTTGATTGACGGAGGTATGAGGCCGATTCGTTCGTCGTGAGGTTGCTGTTCGTGTGCATTTCCTGCTCCGTTTGTCGGTGACGGAGCTAGGTTGCAGAGCTTGCCGAGAGGACTCATCGGGAAAAAATAAATCTTTTTTCCCTACAGCGACCATGCCCTGCGGTGACGCTTCCAGATCGACTCAACAGCACTGTAGGAAAGGGCAACTCCACGATTCAGCAGTTCTTGAGCAACCAAATCGCATGCGCTGTTGGGCTGGCTGGTCTCGTTTCTCGTTGGGGTCAAACCCGCCGAGACGGCGAATAGAACCGCGTACGCTATATGCTGATCACGTATCGTTTTTTTGGGAGCCCCCTTCGCTGTCGGACGCCGATAGGTCCCCTGCACCGCATGAGCGGCAAGCTTGTGCAGATCATTGTGAAGTGGCCTTGTGTCGAGCCCGTATGCGTTGGCCACCAGCAAGATGAGGCAGACGTCCCACGCAAACAAGTCTCCCTCCTTCGCGCTCTTCGCCAGCACAGCCTGCTGAGGCAGCCCGAGCTGGGCCCTTCTCATTTCCCCTCGGATGAGGCCCTCTGATGGCTTCTGCAGATCCTGCGCTCCATCCACGTAGAAGGCTGCAGCACTGAATAAATTCTCGTCTCCGTCTCTCACGCCGTTTGAGAAGCAGAGTTCGGCAACGAGCGGTGGATTCTTCTGTTCCACAGCCTCCGCGAGTCCGGGCGTACCCCAGATCGCTTCCATCCTCTGAGCTATGGCGCAGATCTGATCGGGTTCCTCGGGCGAGAGCGTCATAGAAATTTTCTCCCGTAGGCGTACCTCTTGGAGGGCATTACCGGACGACGCTCAGCAATTTCTTTTCCCAAGCCTCAAGTGCCGCGCGCTTTTGCTCACCATAACCATGGACATCGTAGACGGCTGCGATGCCTTTGCGCGTATGCCCTATGGTCGCCTCGGCGGTCACCTCGTCTACACCCAGAGCCGCTAAGCCGGTGCGCATCGTTCGACGGAGATCATGTGGCGTCCAAGTCCCGTCGACTTTATCGCTGTGATTTCCGAGAGCCTCGGCATACCGCCGAACTGCGAGCGCCATTGCCGGAGCTGTAAGCGGGCTTCCGGGTCTGGCCTCAAATACGAAGGCACCGGTCCTCTCATTACGCTGATTGAGTCGGTTGGTTTCCGCAGCAGCGCAATCCAGCAGCGCCCGCGCAGTCGCCGTGAGGGGCACAACTTGGTCAGTATTGGTCTTGCCTCGCCGCACCGCAGGTATTTTCCATAGATCGCCATCCAGCTCGTCCATGCGCATCCCTGCAACCTCGCCGGGCCGTTGGCCTGTCACCAGCACCAACTTGAGAGCCAACGCAGTGAGGCGATGCACTCCACAGGTCTCTATGCGCTCCCAAAAGGTCCGGATCTCCTCCTCCGACAAAACTCTCCCGCGCCGACGGGGCCTGAGCGACTTGCCGATTTTCGCCGGCTGCAGACTGGCAATAGGATTCACCTCAACAAGTTCACGATCCTCAGCCCACGCAAACATCTGTTTCATATAAGTTAGGACAAGAGCAGCTTGCCGGGGACCACTTGGAGCCGCGTCCTCGACTATTGATATAGCGTGGCCTCGACGCACGTCGGTCCCCTTCCAGTCGCCGACCATTGGGATCACGAAGCGATTCAGCGATCTCTCCATGGCCTGATGACTCTTGAGGTCCGCCTTCGATTTGAGGAAGGCCTCGGCGACATCGCGGACAACTGGTTCTGCCTGACGCTGGGCCCGCTCCGCCAAGATGTCGTGGCCTGAGTCTATTTTCCTTCGATGTTCAGTTGCTTTCCGCCGAGCCGCCGTCAGCGTCCAAGTCGGGTACTCGCCGATGTTGATGAGCCGGTCCTTCCCGCTCGACTTGTAACGGAGGACGAAAACTCGGGTACCTGTCGAGTACACGCGCAGCGCAAAGCCGCGTGGAGCATCACGATGGTCATCGCTTATCGTTTTTCGTCCGCGCTCCGGAGGCTCTATAGACTGGACGGCTTTATCGCTGAGTTTCATCTATGCCCTTGCTGGAGTGACGTAAACCCGATGAGTCACACTATAGTCACACCCCCGAAGAGCATGCAATGGCAGCAAAAGGCTTCAAATGACCCACTATAAAATCCCTAGGCGTCTGTTTTTATTGTTTTTATAGGAAGAAGATGGGACTTCCTGATCTATCAAGTTTGTGACTGTTAATCACTGGGTCGGCGGTTCGAATCCGTCCCGGGGAGCCATCATCACCGTGTTCGGTGTTCCAACTGCTCCTGAAAACACAACAAAGATGCGGGCGATCCCCTCGCCGGTATTTTTGCCGTTGTGGCTTGAGTCAAGTGCTTCAACCAGGGTGTCGCCTTCGCGATAGACCCGAGTGCCATCAGGCCCGTAGTCAACGGTCAGCTCACCCTCCAGCATATGGGCCGTAAGCGGTGCCTCATGCCTATGCCAACCTGTGGCTTGACCGGATTCCATGGTAACGATGGCGGCCGTGATTTGAGCAGGGCCATCGGGGTAGACGATCGGTTGTCCGATGATCGTCGTTTCCGATTGCAGCAAAACGTCAACGGGCGGATAAGCCGTCTCAGCGTGCACCGCGCCTGCGATGGCGATGGATGCAGCAACCGCGAGGCGCGAAAGGATCCGGTGGGAGGTCATCTGCTGGGATTCCTGGCTGAGTGATTGTGGAAGGAAAGCGGTCCATGTCAGGCCGCGGTCGATTCAGTCTTCATTTGACGCCGGTCGGCCTGGTTCGCCTCCGCGGTTGCCGCGATTGCAGCTTCATCCTGCGATATCTGGCGCGCTGCGCGCGTCGTGGCCATCACATCGCGGCATTCTGGTGCACCGGCGAGGCCCGGCCAGGCGACTAGTCTGTGCCTTCCTCTCAGGGAACAAGCCAGAGACCTGCCCATCCATCGGAGCGTTCATACCGTGCACGTCGGTGATGACGGCCCAGATGGAGAATGTCCATCTCCTGGAGCCTGATCTCGAGGACGGCCAATGCGCCTGGCTCGGGCCATTTCCGGTAGGCAAGCGCGTCATCGAGCGCATTGCCCGGCGCCGGATCGCGACCATAGCAATCCCTGGCGTAATCACTGAGACCTTCCCAGACCGACCGGACCGATTCTCCGGCGAATACCCGGACATCCCCCTGCAGGCGGATCTGCAAGTGCGCGCCGGGGTCCCAGAAGTGGAGACCGGCAACCGGGTTGGCCCGCAGCTCTTCCACCTTGTCCGAGCGCCGATCGGTATACACCTTAAGGCATGCGTCCGTGCGGTCCGCGGCGCGCAGCACGACCGTGCGCGCCTGCGGACGGCCCCGGTCATCGACCGTGGCCAGTGTCGGATGCCGACCCGGGGCACGGCGGTCCGCCACCCCGCGCTCAAGACGCTTCCAGGCCTGGCCATGGAGCGCCGGAAGCGATGTCGCCCAGTCGTGGCCCTCGGGGTTCGTCACTACCGCGACTCCACCTCACGCCAGACCTGCTGCAGGAACTGCAGATCATCACCCTTCAGGCTGGGGATGAAGGTCAGCGTTTCCATCTCGGCATCGGTCGGGGTGATCGGCGGCTGCTGCAGGACCTCGTCGAGCATGGGCAGGGCGGCCGCATTGGGGCTCGAGTAGTAGTTCCAGTTCGACAGCTGAGCGCCTACCTCCGCCCGCAGGATGTAGTCAATGAAGGCATGCGCCAGCCCGGGGTTGGGCGCCTCGGCGGGGATCATCATGTTGTCGACCCAGACCTCGGCGCCCTCCTCCGGGATGACGTACTCGATGTTCGCAAAGCCTTCAGGATCCTCGGACTTGAAGAACAGATAGTCGCCGTTGAAGGTCATTCCGGCGGCGACGGAGCCGCGGACCAGCTGCTGGAGCACCGGTGTGCCCTGAATGAAGCCGGCGAAGTTGTCCCGCTGCTTGGTCTCGAGGACAAGGCGCGCCGCCTCCTCCAGGGCGTTACGACCGGTGCAGTCGTAGCCATGGCCCAGCCATGCACAGGCGGCACCGAGGGTCACCTGGGCGTCCTCGGGCAGGGCGAAGGGCGCATCGGGATTGACCGCCGGATCAAACAGGACCGACCAGCTGGCCGGAACATCCCCGAGCACCTCGCGGTCGTAGACCAGGCCCGTCGTTCCCCACTGATAGGCCGCCGAGTATTCGTTACCCGGATCGAACACCGGATCGATGAAGGTCTCCATCAGATTATCCAGATTGGGCAGGCGCTCGTGATCCAGGGGCTGTACCAATCCGCTCTCGACGAGGCGTGGCACGTAGTAATTGGAGGGGACGACGATGTCATACTGACTGACGCCACCCGCCTGCAGCTTGGCAAACATCTCGCCGTTGGAGTTGAAGTAGTTCTCAACCACCTCGACGCCGTATTCGTCCTCGAAACCCTCGATGATCGCGGGGTCCATGTACTGCGACCAGTTGAACAGGGACAGTGTCTCCCCCTCATACTGGGCCATGGCCTGCCCGGCCCCGGCAGCCAGCGCGACGGCCATTGCGGTGGCCCCGATCGTGCGATGCGTCATGCTCGTCTTCCCCCTTTGGATGGTCTTCCCCCGGACGGCCCGTGCTGGACCAGCAGACTGAAGAACGCCACCAGGAACACGCTGCCGATCATCAGCGTCGCGATGGCGTTCACCTCGGGGGTGACGCCCTTCTTGATGGCACTCCAGATGTAGATGGGCAGTGTGGTGCTCTGCGGGCCCGCGGTAAAGAAGCTGATGACGAAATCATCGATGGACAGCGTCAGCGCCAGCAGAAAGCTCGACAGGATCGCCGGTCGCAATACCGGCAGAAGAAAAAACCGGGCCCGCTGCCAGGGTCCCGCGTAGAGATCGTGGCAGGCCTCGAACAGCTGCGGATCCAGCGACAGAAGACGCGCATTGACCAGCAATGCCACGAACGGCACCTGGAAAGTGACATGGGCGATCACCATGGTGCCCAGACCCGGCGAGAGAATGCCGAGCCGTTCATTGATCGCCACGAAAAAGGTCATCTCGGCGATTCCGAAGACGATATCCGGCATGATCACCGGCAGGTAGATGAGCCATACCAGCCAGCTCAATCGACCGAGCCGGTAGCGATAGAACCCGTACCCGAGCAGACCGCCGATGATCACGGCGATGATCGTCGAGACCATTGCCAGTACCACCGTGTTCGTGAGTGCCGCGACAATGGCCTCGTTGCGGAAAAGCTGCTCGTACCACTGCAGCGAGAAGCCGGCGAAACGTGCCGAGGAATTGATGCTGTTGAACGAGAAGAAGACCACCACCGCAAGGGGCGCGTAGAGGAATACCAGCAGCACGATCCAGAAGGCGCGCAGCCCATTCTCGAGGCGACCCGCGCTCACAGCACGACCTCGCGGTCGCCGCTCAGGCGCCGCCCGAGATCCCGCAGGACCTTCAGCCCGATGAGGGTTACCGCGATCATGATCATGGCGCCGGCGGCGCCCAGCGGCCAGTTACTTGCCTGGGCAAACTGCCGCGCCACCAGGTTGCCGATCATGGTCGCCTTGCCACCACCCAGGAGTTCGGTGACCACGTACATCCCGAATGCCGGGATCGCCACCAGCACGATGCCGGCCATCAATCCGGGCAGCGTCTGCGGGAAGACCGCATGCCGGAACACCGCCACGGGACTGGCAAACAGGTCTCTCGCCGCCTCCACCTGCTCGGTATCCAGGCGCTCGAAGGCGGCATAGAGGGGCAGCACCATGAACGGGAGAAAGTTGTAGACCAGCCCGACGATGACCGCGAACTGGGAGGGGAAAAGCCCCATCTGCGGTGCCGTCAGGCCAAGCAGTGCGGCGAGGTCGGAAACCGGCGTACCGGGCGCAAAGATGTTCATCCAGCCCACAGAGCGAATCACCTGGTTGGTCCAGGACGGCACGACAATGGCCAGCAACATCAATGGCCGCCACCGGGCCGGCCGCGTGCTGATGTAATAGGCCGCCGGATAGGCCAGCAGAATGACCAGCGCCGTGGCGAGCAGCGTCTGCCAGACGGACCGGATGAGGGTGTAGAGATTACCGGGACTCCAGCCCAGAAAACCGAAGCCGGCGAGCTCCCGGAACGACTGCAGGCTGAGGGGCAGCGTCGGCAGCCCGTAGGGTCCGCTGCTGAGGAAGGCCATTCCCACCAGATAGACGCTCGGCAGCACCAGGAATACCAGGATGAAGAGTGCCCCGGGCGCAACCGTGAACAGCATATGCCGGGTTTCGCGGCGCAGAACGGACAATCCGATTGACCTCAGTCCGAGAGGGTTGCCGTACCGCGATCGGACACGCCGACCTCGACGGTCTCCCCCACCTCGTGGCCCGGTTGTCCGCGGTTGGCACAACTCGCCATCAACTGGATATCGCCGCAGTCCAGACGGTACTCGGTCGTGCCACCCCGATAGAGACGCTCACTGACCCGTGCCATGAAGCGGTTGGGAACCTGCCGCGCGTCGCTGTCGAGGCGGATGGCCTCGGGACGCAGGAGCAGATGGCTGCCGGCAGCAAAATCACCATCCAGCCGCCCGATGGCCGTATCGACACCCGTGGCGTCGCGCTGACGGATGGGGACAAAGTTCTCATGGCCCATGAACCGGGCCACGAACAGGTCCGCCGGGGCCTCGTAGACGCCCTGCGGCGTGTCCACCTGGGCGATGCGCCCGGCGTTGAGCACGGCAATGCGATCGCTCATGACCATGGCCTCCTCCTGGTCATGGGTCACAAAGACGAACGTCATTCCAAGTCGCCGCTGGAGACGCTTGAGCTCGAGCTGCAGATGGGCGCGAAGGCCTGCGTCGAGCGCTGACAGCGGCTCATCAAGCAGCAGCACATCGGGTTCGTTGACCAGGGCCCGCGCCAGGGCGACGCGCTGGCGCTGACCACCGGAGAGCTGGGCGACATCGCGCTCCAGGAGCGTTCCGATGCCGGTCAGTCCGGCGATCGCCTGCGAACGCTCGGCGATCTCTGCGCCCGGCACACCCTGCATCTCCAGCCCGAACCCGATGTTCTGGCGAACGTTCCGATGGGGAAACAGCGCATAGGACTGGAACACGGTGTTGACGCTTCGACGATGGGGCGGGACACCGGCCATCGACCGGCCACCGATCTCGACCCGGCCGGTATCCGGCTCCTCCAGGCCGGCGAGCACCCGCAACAGCGTCGTCTTCCCGCAGCCGGATGGACCGAGCAGCGTGAAGAACTCCCCCGCCTCGACATCGAGGGTGACGGCATCCAGCGCCGGCACACCGCGCTCAAAGCTTTTGGTAACCGCCTCGACCCGAATGGATGAAGCCGTCCGCGCCAATGCATGACCGCTCATGCGCATCGCCTCCGGGCGGTGGTGCATGTATTAGCCGGCCAGTATACCGAAAGACGGCGCGCATTGGCGCTCGCGGGACTTATCCGCCACTGGAATCGGAAGATCGCGGTTATGTCTGCGGAAGAAGGGACTGCTCGTGCTGCAGCCGTTTGCGGGCCCCGGAGCAGACGATGTCGCAGAGCTCGAAGATAAAGGGGGCGGTGATGCCGAAATAGGCACGATTGCCTTCCTGCCGCCGCCCGACCAGGCCATTGGCGCGCAGGAGGGCGAGATGCTTGGAGACGTTGGAGGGGCTCGCACCGGTCAGTTCCGCGATTTCGCCGACGGTATGTTCACCGGCCTGCAGACAATGCAGTATCCGCAGCCGCTGGGCATCGCTCAGCACACGGAAATATTGCGCGATGAGCTCCATCGATTCCGGTGTTTGATGCTCGCTGCCGGCCATGACCGCCCTCCTGCGCCTGAATAACGCCCACGTCACATTGGCAAGCATAAACGAAAACACTATTGTTTACTATATGACTATGTAGGAATATAGTGAAACTTTCACTCGGGTCAGGAGACGACATGGGTCGCCGAATTGCCAGCCTTGCCATGGACCACCCCCGGATGGTTTTCCTGGGGACATTGCTGCTCACCCTGCTGGGGACGGCGCTCATCCCGCTCATCCAGATCGATACCGACCCGGAGAACATGCTGCCCGCGGACCAGGAAGACCGGGTGCGGCACAACCTCATCAAGGAACAGTTCAACCTGCACGACATGATCGTTGTCGGTGTGGTCAACGAGAGCCGGGATGAGGGGGTCTTCAATCCGCGCTCACTCGGCGCGATCCACTCGCTGAGCGAAGGGATTGCCGAAATCGATGGCGTGATCCGGCGCGACCTCCTGTCCCTGGCGACGGTGGACAACATTGAGCAGGCCGGCCCGGGCACGATCCGCTTCGAATGGATGATGAACACCCCGCCGGAGACACCGGCCGAGGCGGCGGCAATCCGGCAGGCGACACTGGATCTGCCACTGTTCCGCGACACCCTGATCTCCGGAGACGGGGAGGCGACGGCCATCTACGTCCCCATCGAGGCCAAGGACCAGAGTCACCGCATCGCCGGCGAGATTGAGGGCCTGATCGCCGGACTCGACACCGATGACGCGTTTCATATCACGGGTCTGCCAGTGGCGGAGGACACCTTCGGCGTCGAGATGTTCATCCAGATGGCGATTTCCGCACCCCTCGCGGCGTTGGTCATCTTTGCGCTGATGTGGTGGTTCTTCCGGTCGGTGACCCTGGTGGTTGCCCCGATGCTGATGGCCTTCGCCGTGGTGCTGACGACGATGGGTGCGCTCATCGGCATGGGCTTCACCGTGCACATCATGAGCTCGATGATCCCCATCTTCCTGATGCCCATCGCCGTGGTGGACTCGGTCCACATCATCTCGGAGTTCGCCGACCGCTATCGCCCGGATCGCGGCGCCCGGGAAACCATGGCGGAAGTCATGGACCACCTGTTCACCCCCATGCTCTACACCTCCATTACCTCCGGCATCGGCTTCGCCTCCCTCGCCTTCACGCCGATTCCGCCGGTGCAGGTATTCGGGCTGTTTGTCGGCGCCGGCATCGTGCTCGCGTTCATCCTGACCGTACTCTTCATCCCGGCCTATGCGGTACGGCTCAAGCCGGAGCGGCTGGAGGCGCTGCGCGCCGCGGGCAGTCGGCGGCCACCGGATGACACGCCCCTCGCCCGTGGCCTGGTGCATCTGGGTGCCTTTGCCGTCGGCCGGGCGAAGCTGGTGGTCGGCATCTTCGCCATCGCGCTGGTCATCGCCGGGTATGGCATCAGCCAGATCACGGTCAACGACAACCCCGTGCGCTGGTTCCAGTCGGACCACCGAATCCGGGTCGCCGACCGGGTCCTGAATGAGCATTTTGCCGGGACGTACAGTGCCTACCTCCGCCTGGAATCCGAGCAGGCAGAAGCCGCTCCGCAGCGCTTTCGGACGCAATCCCGGCAGATCATCGAGCAGGCCCGCGCCGACGGCGTGCCGATAGGTGATACCTGGACGCAGCTTCGGGAACAGGCGGCCCGCGATGCCGACGGCTTCCGCGCGCTGCTCGAGACGCTGAGTCTGGAGGTCGAGGACCAGCTGTTCACCGCGGACGATGCCGCCTATCCATGGTGGGATGAGCTGCTCGCGCTGATCGACGAGACCCGGGGCGAGCTCAACACCTTCCAGCGCCCCGGGATGCTCCGCTACATCGCGGATTTCCAGGCCGCTCTGGCGGAGAGTCCGGCGGTTGGCAAGGTCAATACCGTCTCGGATCTTGTCCGCACGGTCTACCGTGAGCTCCGCAGCGGCGAGGCGGAGGACTATCGCATTCCGGATTCCCGTCAGGCCGTGGCGCAGACCATCCTCAGCTTCCAGGGCTCGCATCGCCCGCATGATCTCTGGCGGATGGTCACCCCGGATTATCGGGCGGCCAACCTCTGGCTGCAGCTCTCCAGCGGTGACAACCAGGACATGCAGGCGGTGATCGGCCGGGCCAATGCGTATATCGAGCGCAATCCGCTACCCGAGGGCGTGACGATGAGCTGGGGCGGACTCAACTACATCAACGTCGTCTGGCAGGACGCCATGGTCAAGGGCATGGCGCAGAGCCTGGCGATCGCCTGGGTCATGGTGGCACTGATGATGCTGCTGCTGTTCCGCTCGCTCATCTTCGGGCTCCTGGCGATGGTCCCGCTCACCGTGAGCGTCGCCCTGATCTACGGCATGGTCGGCTTGATCGGCAAGTACTACGACATGCCCATCGCGGTGCTGTCCTCGCTCACCCTCGGTCTGTCGGTGGACTTTGCCATTCATTTCATCGAGCGCAGCCGCGAGAACTATCGGCGCACGGGGAACTTCGCCGAGAGCATGCGTCAGATGTTCAAGGAGCCGGCGCGGGCCATCAGCCGGAATGCCATCGTCATTGCGGTCGGCTTTCTGCCGCTGCTCGCCGCACCGCTGGTGCCCTACAACACCGTGGGCATTTTCCTGGCCAGCATCATGGCGGCGTCGGCTGTCGCGTCGGTGGTTCTCCTGCCGGCCATCATGAAACTCGGCCAACGCCGGATCATGCCCGACCGGCCCAACGCGTCCACGCAATCCACGGGAGAGGCGACATGAAACATCTTCTGACCCTGACATGCCTGATCGTCGCCGGCCTCGCGGCAAGCACGGCGGCTGCCCAGATGACCAATCCGGTGCAGATCGTCGAGGAGGCGAATATCGCCTCCTACTATGCCGGCGAGGATGGTCGTTCAGCGGCCCGCATGCTGATCGTCGATGGCAACGACAACCGGCAGCGCCGGCAATTCACGCTGCTGCGCAAGGATGTCGCCGATGGCGGAGATCAGCGCTATCTGGTGGTCTTCAGCCGGCCCGCGGATATCCGGGGGACGGTCTTCCGGGTGGAAAAGCATGTCGGTGAGGCCGATGATCGCTGGCTCTACCTGCCCGCGCTCGATCTGGTCAAGCGCATTGCCGCCGGCGACAAGCGCACGAGCTTCGTCGGCTCGCATTTCTTCTACGAGGATATATCCGGCCGGGGGACCGAGGAGGACGAACACAGCCTGATCGACACGACCGACGAGTACTACGTGATCGAGAGCACGCCGAAGGATCCGGATCAGGTGGAATTCGCCCGCTACCGGACGTGGATCGACCGGGAGACGATGCTCCCCATGCGCACCGAGTACCAGCGGGCGTCGGGCGAGGTCTATCGCCGGATGGAGGTCACCGAGGTGGAAACCATTGATGGCTACCCGACAGGGACCGAGGCCCGCATGGAAGACCTGGATTCCGGCGGTTACACCGTCACGCAGTTCCGCTTCTCGGAATACGATGTGGGATTGCCCGATCGTATCTTCAGTGAGCGCTCGCTGCGGAACCCGCCGCGGGACTGGCTACGCCGGGACTGAGCTGTGGGACCCGTCAGCCGCATGACTAGGCGCTGGCCCGGATGGCACCGCCGCGGGGTGTTGCTCGGACTGCTCCTCATGGCCACTGCCACGCCCCTGATCGCCCAGGACAACGCGGAAGCAGACGACCCGTGGGGTGATGAAGCGTGGGGGGAAGACCCCTGGGCAGAGGAGCAGACAGGGTGGCAGTGGTACGGCTTCATCGAGGGCGCAACGGCCACCCGAATCCATGACGATCCGGCCGTGGGCGATGACTACACGCTCAATGAAGCCCGCTTGCAGCTCGAGGCAGAGCGGGCGCTCGGTGACTACACCGCGACCATCAAAGGCGATGTCTGGATTGATGGCGTCGAGGATGGTGTTCGTGGCGACCTTCGCGAGGCGGCGCTGGCGGGTCGCCTCACCGACCGGATTGATATCAACGTCGGCCGCCAGATCCTGACCTGGGGAACCGGGGACCTGGTATTCCTCAACGACCTCTTCCCCAAGGACTATGTCTCGTTCTTCAGCGGCCGTGACGATGAGTACCTGAAGGCGCCCGCCGATGCCCTCAAGCTCTCCTGGTTCGGTGACGTGAATGTCGACGTCGTCTGGATGCCCCGCGCCGCCCCCAACCGGTACATCACCGGCGAGAGACTGTCCTACTTCAGCGTGGTGGAAGGACGTCGGGTAGCCGCTCCGCCGACAATCGACCCCCGCGAACGTGACAGCGTGGGCCGGGACAGCGAGTTTGCCCTGCGCGTCTACCAGACAATCGACGGAGTGGAATACGCCGGGTACGCCTACCACGGCTACGACAACCAGCCGAGCGCCGTCGACCCATCCACCGGCGAGGCGTACTTCCCGCGTCTGTCCTCACTGGGTGCAAGCCTGCGTCGGCCGATCCTCGGCGGGATTGGCAATCTGGAAACCGCCTACTACGCCGGCGAGGACCATGGCGGCAAGGACCCCAATCTGCCCAACGATCAGTGGCGCTTCCTCGCCGGTTACGAGAACGAACCGGCCCCGGATTTTACGCTCGGCTGGCAGTACCTGCTCGAGTGGACGCGGGATCACGATGCGCTGGTGAATAACCTGCCGGCCTCTCAGCGTCGCTATGCACCGGACGAGTACCGCCACCTGCTCACCAACCGGATCACCTGGCAGCTGCTGCGCCAGGACCTGACCCTGTCCCTGTTTACCTTCTATTCGCCTTCGGATGCCGACTACTACCTCCGCCCGAGGGCGATCTACCGCTTCAGCGACCAGCTGACAGGGACCGCGGGCGGGAATCTGTTCGGCGGCAAGGATGACTGGACGTTTCACACCCAGCTTGAGGACAACAGCAATGTCTACCTGCGACTCCGTTACAGCTTCTAGGAGGGCTGATCATGACCGTGAATGAAGGACTTCGGGCAATGGCGGGATTCTTCGTGCTCCTGAGCCTGGCGCTGGGCACCTGGGTCCATCCGGGATGGTATCTGTTCACCGCGTTCGTCGGCGCCAACCTGCTTCAGTCGGCCTTCACTCGCTGGTGCCCCGCCATGGCCATTCTCAAGCGCATCGGCTTCCGGGAGGAATCGCCCCGGGAGAAGGCCTCCGCCTGAGGTAACGGCGGGAACCCGCACGCACAGGGTGGCCGGCCCCGGCTACCCTACCCCTGGCGCTGTCGCAGGTACTCGGCGAACGCATCGCCGAAATCCGGGTGCTTGACGCCGTACTCCACCGTGGCCTGGAGATAGCCCAGTTTGTCGCCACAGTCATAGCGCGTGCCCTCGAACTCGTAGGCGAACACGGGTTCGTCACGCATGAGCGCCGCGATCGCATCGGTGAGCTGTATCTCGCCCCCGGCACCGGGACGGGTCTGACGGAGCTTGTTGAAGATACTGCCGTTGAGGATATAGCGTCCGACGACACCGAGGTTGGACGGGGCATCCGCCGGGCTGGGTTTCTCGACGATGGCGTTCAGGCGACCGAGACGCTCGCTCACCGGCTCCAGGTCGACGACGCCATAGCGGTCCGTATGGGCCTCCGGGACACGCTGCACGCCGAGGATGCTCGCTACCTGCTCGTCATAGCGCCGCACCATCTGGGCAAGACAGCCATCCCCCTCGCCGTCATCGATGAGGTCGTCGGCAAGAATCACGGCGAAGGGTTCGTCACCGACGACGGGTTCGGCACAGAGCACCGCATGCCCCAGTCCCAGCGCCTCGGACTGGCGAATGTAGATGCAGGCGACGTGGGACGGGATGATATTGCGGACCGTTTCCAGCCGCTCGAGCTTGCCCGACTCCTCGAGTTCGGTCTCCAGCTCATAGGCCTTGTCGAAGTGATCCGGGATGCTCCGCTTGTTGCGCCCATTCACGAAGATCAGTGTCTCGATCCCGGCCTTGACGGCCTCCTCGGCCGCGTACTGAATGAGCGGCTTGTCCACCACCGGCAACATTTCCTTGGGATTGGCCTTTGTCGCCGGCAGAAACCGGGTGCCCAGTCCAGCGACCGGAAAGACGGCCTTTCGGATTCGTTTTGCCATCTGCCGTGATACTCCCTGCGAACGCCTCTTCCCTGACCTTCAAGCGTAAAGCAAGGTGGGGGCCATGTCAGGCGCCCCACCCACACCGCCTAGTCGAGGATGACCTGCTCCCGCATGGCCTCGAGTGTTGCCTCGCCGATGCCATTGACGCGGGTCATGGTCTCGATCGTCTCGAATGGCCCGTTGAGCTCGCGATCCTCGACGATCGCCTCTGCCGTCGCCGGCCCGATACCGTTGATGCGCTGGAGCTGATCGATATCCGCCTCGTTGACGTTCACCGGTTCTACGGTTGCCAGCGCCACGCCGGCGGAGAGACCCAGACCCAGCAGACCGCCCAGTGGAGTGAGTGACTTCATGACATGCTCCCTCATTGCTTGAAATGGCATGTCAAAGCCTAGTGCCGCAGCTCATCCCCTGTTGTGACCCGGATCTCATCCAGGATCATCTCCACCGCACCAGCCGGATCCGGCGATCGCGTAATGGGCCGCCCCACCACGAGATCCGTCGCGCCCTCGGCAATGGCGGAGGCCGGCGTGTGTATCCGTCGCTGATCATCCACTGCCGCACCGGCGGGCCGCACCCCCGGCGTCACCCGCCGGAATGCTGCGCCGCCCTCCTGGCGGACTGCGGAGGCCTCCTGTGCCGAGCAGACCACGCCATCCAGCCCGGCGTTCGCGGCCAGTGCCGCCAACCGGCGGACCGCCTCGGCCGGTGTCCCCTGCAGACCGATCGCCTGCAAGGTCGTCTCGTCATGACTGGTCAGCACCGTCACCGCGGTCAGCAGCGGCTGCCGTACCGGCGCCTCATCCACCGCCTCGCGGGCGGCCGCCAGCATAGCGGGACCGCCAAGTGCATGGACGTTGATCATCCAGACACCGAGCTCCGCGGCGGCCCGGCAGGCCGCCGCCACGGTATTGGGTATATCGTGGAATTTGAGATCGAGAAACACATCCCAGCCGGCATCCACCCATTCGCGGACCAGCGAGGGGCCAGCGCGGACGAATAGCTCCTTGCCCACTTTCAGGCGGCAGCGCCCCGGCGCCAGACGGTTCACCATTTCCCGGGCCGCCGTGGCGTTATCAAAGTCGAGCGCAACGATCAGGCTCGGCGACGGGTTCATTCCCCCTCCAGACCGCGACGCGGCTTGATACTTGACCAGGACCGGCACCCCGGGCACTGCCAGTGGAGCTGGCGAGCCTCGAACCCGCATTTGACACACCGATACGGCAGCCGGTCGCCGAGCAGGGCCTGGAAAAGCTCCCGGAGCACCTTGAGATCCCGCTGGCGACGGCGGTCCTCATCATCCCCGCTGATATTGAGCTCGATGAGTCGATCAAGGCCCCGCACCGACGGACGCTCCCTGAGCTGCGTGGCGAGGAATTCCACCGCCGCCTTGCGCCCGTCACGCGACTCGATGCACTCGCTGAGCTTCATGATCACCGACACACCCGCGTAGCGATTGAGCAACCGATAGAGTTCCGCCATGAACCGGCCCTGATCGCCGGTCGCCTGGTAGCATGCCTCAAGCCGAGGCAGCACCTCCGGGATGTAGTCGACATCCTGGCTCTCGACTCGTTGGCAGGCCTTGATGGCAGCGCGCCAGCGGTTCTCCTGCTGCTCCACGTCGCATTTCATCAGCGATGCGCGAACGCAGCCCCGGTCATATCCAAGGGCGCGCCGGATGGTCTGACGGATCTCGCCGGAATCGCCATGGTCCCGGATCATCTGCTCGGCCTGCTCACAGGCAAACTGCGCCATTTGGGGCCCATAGTCCCCCGCGCTGATGCGCTGCAGGCGTTGTGCGATCTCAATCGCCGACTCCCATTCGCGCTCCTGTTGATAGATATCCAGCAGCGACTGTAGCGCCGTCGTGCGGTATTCACTGAACTCCAGCGCCTCGAGAAACAGCGTCTCGGCACGGTCAAGCAACCCTGCTGCCAGATAGTCACGGGCGAGTTCCAGCAGCGCTGCGGCACGCTGCTCCTGCGCCAGAGAGGGTCTCGCGATGAGATTCTGATGGATGCGGACCGCGCGATCCGCCTCGCCCCGACGACGGAAAAGGTTCCCGAGGGTGAGATGCGTCTCAACGGTGTCCTCGTCCAGCTCGACCATGCGTGTAAAGACCTCAATCGCGCGGTCGGGCTGCTCGTTGAGGAGGTAATTGAGCCCCTGGAAATAATCGCGAGGGAGGGTTCGCTGGCGGCGGGCGACGCCTTTCGCCGAGCGATGTCCGACCCACCAGCCGGACAGGGCTGCCAACGGAAGCAGCAGCCAGAGGAGGTACCACATGGTCAGGGCGTGTTCCGAATCGGCAATTTGCGCAATTCGGAGAGTTCCTCGCGGGAAGCCGCGACCTCACGCCGCAGACGTGTCAGCTGCCAGCGCTGACGCATGAGTATGCCTGTGGCGGCCGCGAGCCCGATGATCACGCCGATGGCAAAGGCGATCACCAGCCAGAGGGAAACAGGCAGGTTGAGCTGGCCAAGGTAGAAATCCAGCGATACGGGCGTCGGGTTGAGCATGGCAAAACTCAGCCCCGCCGCCACGACGATCAGCGCAAGCAACAGGCCGATCAGCCGCTTCATGCGTCCCCCGCATTGTTGCACCGACCCTCGTCCACCCGCTCCCGCATCTGCTTGCCCGGTTTGAAGTGGGGTACGTGCTTGCCGGGGAGCGAGACCGGTTCGCCGGTCTTGGGGTTACGACCGATACGAGGTGGCCGATGATGCAGGGAGAAGCTGCCGAAACCGCGGATCTCGATCCGCTCGCCGCTGGCCAGCGATTCGCTCATCTGCTCGAGCAGCGTCTTGACGGCCAGTTCAACATCGCGCTGGGCCAGATGCTGCTGATTCGCCGAGATCAATTCAATCAGTTCCGACTTCGTCATGGACGGCAATCCATCACCTCAAGAACGACCACGACCGAGCATCACCTGCCCGGCCGTGGTCTGTTGCGGACGTCTTAGTCCTCGTCACCCCGATCGGCCATCTGCTCCTTGAGCAGATCACCCAGGGTGGTGGTACCGGCCGTGCCAGTGCTGCCATAGCCCTCGACGGCCTCGCGCTCGTCCTGCTGGTCCTTGGCACGAACCGACAGGCTGATCATGCGGTTGCGGCGGTCGACGGCCATGAACTTGGCCTCGACTTCGTCGCCCTCGTTGACCACGTTGCGCGCGTCATCAACCCGCTCGCGGGCCAGGTCGGCGGCACGGATATAGCCCTGAACCTCGTCGCCGAGGTCGACCACGATCCCCTTGGCGTCCACCTCGGCGGCGGTTCCGGTGACGACCGTTCCCTTGGGATGATTGGCCACCCACTGGGAGACCGGGTCCTGCGCCAGCTGCTTGATACCAAGACTGATGCGCTCACGCTCGGGATCGACGGACAGCACGACGGCTTCGACTTCCTCACCCTTCTGGAAGTCGCGGATGGCCTCTTCACCCCCATCACTCCAGGAGAGATCCGAGAGATGCACGAGCCCGTCGATGCCCCCATCGAGGCCGACGAAGATGCCGAAGTCGGTGATCGACTTAATGGCACCAGTCACGCGATCCCCCTTGTTATGGGTGGCGGCGAACTCGTCCCAGGGGTTCGGCTGGCACTGCTTCATGCCAAGCGAGATCCGGCGACGCTCCTCGTCGATGTCGAGGATCATCACCTCGACCTCGTCGCCGATCGAGACCATCTTGGCCGGATTGACGTTCTTGTTGGTCCAGTCCATTTCGGAGACGTGGACAAGACCCTCGACGCCTTCCTCGATCTCCACGAAAGAGCCATAGTCGGTGATGTTGGTAACCTTGCCGACCACACGGCTGCCCTCGGGGTAGCGCGCGGCAATGGCCTCCCACGGATCCTCTCCGAGCTGCTTCAGCCCCAGGGAGACGCGGTTGCGCTCACGATCGAACTTAAGCACCTTGACGTCGATTTCCTGGCCGACATCCACCACTTCGGACGGATGCTTGACACGCCGCCAGGCCATATCGGTGATGTGCAGCAGGCCGTCGATGCCGCCGAGGTCGACGAATGCGCCGTAATCGGTGAGGTTCTTGACGATACCCTTGAGCGTCTGACCCTCCTGGAGCTTCTCCAGCAGTGCCTCACGCTCTGCGCTGTATTCCTCTTCCACCACCGCGCGGCGAGACACCACAACATTGTTGCGACGCGCGTCGAGCTTGATCACCTTGAACTCGAGGTCCTTGCCCTCGAGGTAGGTTGTGTCACGCACGGGACGGATATCCACGAGCGAGCCCGGCAGGAAGGCACGGATGTGACCGAGGTCCACCGTGAATCCGCCCTTGACCTTGCCGCTGATCTGACCGGTGACCGTCTCGCTGCCCTCGTAGGCTGCCTCGAGCACTCGCCAGGCGCGCGCCCGCTTGGCCTTCTCGCGGGACAGCCGGGTCTCACCGCTGCCGTCCTCGACGGCGTCCAGGGCCACTTCCACGTCGTCGCCGACGTTCACCTCGACGGTACCTTCCTCGTCGGTGAACTGGCGCAAAGGGATGACCGCCTCGGACTTCAGTCCGGCATTGACGATGACATCCTCACCATCGATCGCCACGACCTGGGCGGTGACAATGGAGCCCGGCCGCATGTCAGTCTGCACAAGGCTCTGTTCAAAAAGTTCTGCAAAGCTTTCGCTCATGGGATGATTTGATCCGGGATCGGGAGAACGATCCAGTTGGTTGCTTGAACACAAGACGCTGCCACCGGCAGCATCCACCTACTTCAGAGCCGGGCCTCGACCCGCTCCATGACTGCATTGACCACCGCCTCGACGGACAAGTCCGTGGTGTCGATGGTCACCGCATCCTCTGCCGGCTTGAGTGGCGCCACACTGCGCTGGGTATCGCGCTGGTCCCGCGCTCTCAGTTCCTGCAAAAGATCTGCGAGATTAGCAGCAACACCCTGTTCCATCAACTGCTTATGGCGCCGGCGCGCGCGTTCCCCGGCGCTCGCGGTCAGAAAGATCTTCACCGGGGCATCCGGAAAAACCACTGTCCCCATATCGCGGCCGTCGGCCACCAGTCCGGGCGGCTGGCGAAAGGCCCGCTGGCGATCAAGCAGCGCCTGACGCACCACCGGGACGGCGGCCAGGACGGAGGCCCGCTCACCGCAGGCCTCTTGACGGATCAAGTCACTGACGACCGCGCCGTCAAGGATGACTTCACCGGCCTCGGGACCAGCCGTAGGGAAACGAATATCCAGCGCCTCGGCGAGCGCCGCCAGCCGATCGACCTCGCCGGGCCCCATGTCGGCCCGAAGAGAGGCCAGCGCCAGAAGGCGATAGATCGCCCCGCTGTCGAGCAGATGCCACCCCAACCGCTCCGCCAGCACCCGGGCGATGGTGCCCTTCCCCGCGCCACCCGGCCCGTCGATCGTGACCACACCGATGGGCCCATTCATGCCGACATCTCCTCGGCACGAATGGCCAGACCGGCATCGTGCGCCAGCTCGACAAAACCGGGAAACGACGTATCCACCTCGGCACAGTCATCGATGGTCACGGGCCCGTCCGCCGCCAGGGCCGCCATGGCGAATGACATGGCAATCCGGTGGTCGCCGCAGGCCCGCACATGACCACCCTGCAGTTGTCCCCCGACGATGCGGATGCCGTCGGGCTGCGGATGGACCTCGATGCCCAGGCTGGCCAGCCCCTCGGCCATGACAGCGATCCGATCGCTTTCCTTGACGCGCAACTCCTCGGCACCGCGCAGCACGGTCTCACCCCGCGCACAGGCCGCTGCCACGAAAATGGCCGGGAATTCATCGATGGCAAGCGGCACCAGCTCCGGCGGAATATCAATGCCCTGCAACGGCGCGGGCTCCACGGTGATGCGCCCCACCGGCTCACCGGCACCGGTATGCCGGGCATCGATATGAATCGACGCCCCCATGCGCTGGAGGATGTCGATCACGCCGGTCCGGGTCGGGTTGAGTCCGACGTTGGTCAGCGTCAGGGAGGCCTGCGAGGCAATGGAAGCACCGACCAGGAAAAACGCCGCCGAGGAGATATCACCGGGCACGGCGATCTCGCCCCCCGTCAGGGATGCCTCGCCCGTCACCCGCACGCGCGGGCCCTCCACGGTGACGGGCACGCCAAAGGCCTCAAGCATGCGCTCGGTGTGATCCCGGGTGACCGCCGGCTCGGTCACGCAGGTCTCGCCCTCGGCATAGAGGCCGGCAAGCAACAACGCCGATTTGACCTGGGCACTGGCCATGGGCATCTCGTAGTCAATACCCCGCAGACCCGGTGCGGGTTCAATCCGCAGCGGTGCGGTGCCGTTCGGCGCGGTGCCGATACGCGCACCCATGCGGGTCAGCGGATCGGTGACCCGGCGCATCGGCCGCCGCATCAGGGACGCATCGCCAACCAGTTCGCTCACGAACGGCTGTCCGGCCAGAAGGCCGCTGAACAGGCGCATTGATGTGCCCGAATTACCCAGATCGAGGGGCGCATCCGCGGCCTGCAGCCCATGCAGACCCACACCCCGAATCCTCAAGCGGCCGTCTTCCGGTCCTTCAATCTCCACACCCAGCGCCCGCATGGCGGCCAGCGTGGCCATGGCATCGTCGCCTTCGAGAAAGCCCTCTACCCGCGTTTCGCCTTCGGCAATCGAGCCCAGCATGACCGAGCGGTGGGAAATGGATTTGTCTCCGGGCACCCGGAATTCGCCGTGCAGCGCCCCACCGGGGGCCACGATGAACCGTCGGCCAACCTTCAAAGCCATCACGTTGTCTCCGTTGTGATCAGCGCTCGAACCAGTGCAAATGGGCATCCCGAGTCTTCTTGGCGCTTCGGAAAACCGCCTCGAGGCCATCGGCGTCAGCGGCCTCCACCAGCCCGGCCAGCGTCTCCAGATCGCGCCGGTAAACGGCAAGCGCATCCAGCACCGCCTCGCGGTTGCCAAGGCAGATATCCCGCCACATCACCGGATCGCTGGAGGCAATGCGAGTGAAATCGCGGAACCCGCCGGCCGCGTACCGAAGGATTTCCTCATGATCCGGGGCCCGGGAGAGCATATCCACGAGCCCGAAGGCGAGCAGATGGGGAAGGTGCGAGGTGATCGCCAGCATGCGATCGTGGTGCTCGACGGACATGGTGATCACTTCCGCCCCGACGCACTCCCACATCCACTGCACTGTGGTCGTGGCATCGCCGCTTGTACCGGCCGTTGGCGTGAGGATCACTCGACGCCCCTCGAAAAGCGTGGCAAAAGCCGCCTCCACCCCGCTGTGCTCGGTACCGGCAATCGGATGGCCAGGGACGAACATCGCGGGAAAATGGCCGAGCGCGGCTTCCACGTCGCCGACAACACAACCCTTCGCGCTGCCCACGTCGGTCAACACGGTGTCGGCGGCAAGCCACGGCCGAAGCTGCTCCATGACCCCTCGAGTGGCGCCCAGAGGGACGCCGAGCACCACCAGGTCACAGCCGGCCAGTGCGTCGGCGGGATCAAGGCTGTAGCGGTCGATTACGCCCAGTTCCCGGGCCCGCATCAGCGGCTCGGCCCGGCGCCCCAGCCCCACCACTTCGGTGACGGCGTCAACGCGTTTAAGCGCAAGTCCGAGGGAGCCCGCAATGAGTCCGACACCCACCAGGCAGATACGCCGCGGCTGAGCATTCACCGGCTCGCCCTATGCCACCGAGCGCGGGTAGGAACCCAGGATCTTCAGCAGGCTCGCCAGCTGCTGCATTTCCCCGAGCGCGCGCTTGAGATCGGGATCCTCGGCATGTCCCACCAGGTCGATGAAGAAGACATACTCCCACATGCCCTCCGGCGACGGCCGCGACTCCAGCCGGGTCATGTTCAGTCCATAGCGCGCCAGCGGCGCAAGCAGACCAGCCAGTCCGCCCGGCCGGTTCTCGCGGGCGATGACGAGCGAGGTCTTGTCCTCGCCCGTGGGCTCCGGACTCTCCTTGCCGAGAACAAGGAACCGGGTACTGTTCGCCGCGCCATCCTGAATCGAGGGTTGCGGCACGGGTAGCTCATACCGCTCCGCCGCCGCATCCGAGGCGATTGCAGCGGCGCTGCTGTCCTCGGCTGCCAGGCGTGCCGCCTCGGCCGTACTGGACACGGCGATGCGCTCTGCCGCCGGAAGATGCGTCTCCAGCCAAGAGCGACACTGCGCAAGGCCCTGGCTATGGGAATACACCCGGCGGATCTCTCCGAGCGCGGCAGCGCGGGTGGCGAGATTCTGCACGATCGGCATCTCGACCTCGCCAACGATCTGCAACGGCGAGGAAAGGAGCCGATCGAGCGTGTGCGTCACCATTCCCTCGGTGGAGTTCTCAACCGGCACGACACCATACTCGGCGCCGCCGGCCTCGACCTCCCGGAAGACCGCATCGATGCCCTCCAGAGGCAGGCTCCGGATCGAATGCCCGAAGTGCTTGAGTGCAGCCTCCTGCGTGAATGTTCCCTCCGGCCCCAGGAAGGCGACCCGCAACGGCCGCTGGAGCGCGAGGCAGGCCGACATGATCTCGCGGAAAAGCCGGGTGACGTCCTCGTCGGACAGCGGTCCCCGGTTGGCATCCCGTACCCGCCGGAGTACCTCCGCCTCGCGGGCGGGGCGGTAATAGTCACCGGACTCCCCCGCCGCCTGCTTGGCCGCGGCCACTTCGGCCGCCGCCCTTGCCCGCTCATTGACCAGCCTCAACAGCTCATCATCAATCCCGTCGATACGGGCCCGGATGGATTCCAGCGATTCACCCGTCACGCCTGCCCCCGTTGTTTCACTCAATCACGCGAACGGCAAGAACGCCCTCGGTTTCCCTCAGACGATCGGCAACCTCCGCCGTCAGCTTGCCATCGATATCGACGACGCTGTAGGCCAGCTCACCACGCGATTTGTTGTACATGTCGGCGATATTCAAGCCGGCATGCGCGACCGCCGAGGAAATCTGCCCCAGCATGTTGGGCACGTTGGCGTTGACCACCGTCAGCCGGTCGCCACTGCCGTTACGCGGCAGGATCAACTCCGGGAAATTCACCGAGTTGCTGATGTTGCCGGTCTCGAGGAAATCCCGGACCTCGTCGGCGGCCATGATGGCGCAGTTCTCCTGCGCCTCGGCCGTGGAGGCGCCGATATGCGGCAAGGCCACGACACCGTCCTGGCCCTTGAGCGTTGCCGAGGGGAAGTCGCAGACATAGGTCCGCAGCCGCCCCTGCTGGAGTCCTTTGACGATGGCCTCGTCATCGACGATGCCGGCCCGGGCGAAGTTGAGCAGCACCTGCCCCTCCCGCGCGCCGGCCAGGCGGGCACCGTTGATCATGCCACGCGTCTCGTCGGTCTCCGGCACGTGGAGGGTGACGATATCGGCAGCGGCCATCACCTCGTCCACGCTGTGAGCCCGCCGCACACCGGCCTCGAGGTTCCAGGCGCTGCGCACGGTGATCTTGGGGTCATAGCCGATGACCTTCATGCCCAGCGAGGAAGCGGCATTGGCCACGTTGACGCCAATGGCGCCAAGCCCGATCACGCCCAGGGTTCGGCCCGGGAGCTCGAAGCCGGTAAAACGCTTCTTCTCCGCCTCCGCGGTCTTGTTCATCTCCTCATCGGTACCGCTCAGCGACTCGGCGAACGCCCAGGCCGGGCAGATGTTGCGTGCCGCCAGGAACATGCCGGCGATGACCAGCTCCTTGACCGCATTGGCGTTGGCCCCGGGGGCGTTGAACACCGGGATGCCCCGCCGACTCATGGCGTCGACGGGGATGTTGTTCACGCCGGCACCGGCACGACCAACGGCCTTGAGCGTCTCGGGGACAGACCAGTCATGCAGCTTGGCGGATCGCAGCAACACCGCGTCCGGCTGCTGTATCTCCGAGGAAACCTCGAACCGCTCACGCGGTAGACGATCCAGCCCTCGGGCCGATATATTGTTGAAAGTCAGTACCTTGTACATTTTTCCTCGATTAACCGTGACGTCGCTCAAAATCGGCCATGAAGTCGATCAGGGCATTCACCCCGGACTCTGGCATGGCGTTGTAGATGCTCGCCCGCATACCGCCAACAGAGCGGTGCCCCTTCAGCGTGTGCAGCCCGGCGTCGACCGCCTCGCTCAGGAAAGCCCCGTCCAGCTGATCATCGGCGAGAACGAAGGGCACGTTCATCCACGAGCGCGCTGCCGGGTCAACCGGATTGCGGTACAGGGAGGAACCGTCGATGGCCGCATAGAGCATGTCCGCCTTGCGCTTGTTGCGCTCGGCCATCGCCTTGAGCCCGCCCTCGCGCTTGAGCCACTGGAAGACCAGCCCGGCGATATACCAGCTGTAGGTGGCCGGCGTGTTGAGCATGGAATCCGCCTCGGCCTGCCGGCGGTAGTCCCAGATCGCCGGGACCTTGTCGCTGGCGCGATCAAGCAGGTCATCCCGGACGATGACCACGGTCAGACCGGCCGGGCCAAAATTCTTCTGCGCCCCGGCATAGATCACGCCGAAGCGCGAGACGTCGAGGGGCCTCGAGAGAAAGGTGGACGACATGTCGCTGACCAGCGGCACGTCGCCACTCTCCGGAATCTCCGGGAACTCGACGCCCGTGATCGTCTCGTTGGCACAGTAGTGCAGGTAAGCGGCATCGGGGTCCCGCTGCCACTCCGACTGGGGCGGAATGGACATCGGATCGCCACCGCCCCCCTCGGCCACCACGTTGACCGATGTATACTTGCGCGCCTCGGCAATGGCCTTCTTCGACCAGCTGCCCGTGTTGACGTAGTCAACGCTTCCCGCGCTACCCAGCAGATTGAGCGGAACCGCGGAGAACTGTGCGGTCGCCCCGCCCTGCAGGAACAGCACGCGGTAATGATCGGGCACTTCCAGAAGCTCGCGGAGATCCACCTCGGCCTGCTCGGCGATCGACACGAAAGCCTTGCCACGATGGCTCATCTCCATCACGGACATGCCGGTCCCGCGCCAGTCCAGCATTTCCTCGGCCGCCTGCTGCAGAACCGGTTCCGGCAACGTCGCCGGACCCGCGCTGAAGTTGTAAACACGCGACATTGTGCGCTCCAGAGTTTTCAGTTGATGGCTAGAGAGGGTTCAGTCCGTGTCGGCATCCGGTTCGGCCGGATCCTCGTCCTCCTCACCGAGGGCCTCGACCCGGGCCATCCCCACAAGCGATTCCGATTCGGAGAGCGTAATCAGTTTCACGCCCTGGGTGTTGCGCCCGAGCACGGATATCTCGGACGCCCGAGTGCGGACCAGCGTTCCGCCGTTGGTGATGAGCATGACCTCATCCTCGGCGGTGACCTGGACCGCCCCCACGACCGCACCGTTGCGCTTCGAGGTCTGAATACCGATGACACCCATGCCGCCTCGGCCCCTGAGGGGATAGTCATCCACCGGGGTGAGCTTGCCGAAGCCGTTTTCCGTGACCGTCAGGACATCACCGTCACCGAGGATCAGGCACTGGATCACCGTCTGGCCGGGGGCGAGGCGGACACCTCGGACACCGGCAGCCGTGCGGCCCATGGGACGCACATCGTCCTCTCTGAAGCGGATCGCCTTACCGGCGTCGGTCAGCAGCATGATGTCGCAGTTGCCGTCGGTGACCCCGATATTGACCAGTGTGTCGTCTTCACCGAGGTTGACCGCGATGATCCCCGTCGAGCGTGGCCGCGAAAAATGGGACAGCGGGGTTTTCTTGACCGTGCCCTGGCGGGTCGCCATGAACACGAAGTGATCCCCGTCGAACTCGCTCACGGGCAGCACGGCATTGATTCGCTCGTCCTCCTCCAGCGGCAGGAGATTGACGATGGGTTTGCCCCGGGCACCCCGACTGCCATGCGGCAGTTCGTACACCTTGAGCCAGTAGCACTTGCCCCGACTGGAGAAACACAGCAGCGTGTCGTGGGTGTTGGCCACCCAGAGCTTGTCGACGAAGTCCTCGTCGCGCATGCGCGTCGCCGCCTTGCCCTTGCCGCCCCGGCGCTGCGCCTGATAAGCATCCACCGGCTGGGATTTGGCATAGCCGCTGTGGGAGAGCGTGACCACCACATCCTGCGGCGGAATCAGGTCTTCCATGGACAGATCGAGGCGCGTCTCGAGGATCTCGGTCCGCCGGTCATCCCCGTAGCGTTCACGGACCTCCTCGAGCTCGTCGCGAATGACCTGCATGAGACGGTCACTGCTGCCGAGAATCTCGAGCAGGTCGGCGATGGTGTCCAGGATCTGCCGATATTCGTCGACGATCTTGTCCTGTTCCAGCCCGGTCAGGCGATGCAGCCGCAGATCAAGAATGGCCTGGGCCTGTGCCTCCGTGAGGCGATAGGCATGACCGATCAGACCGACATCGCTGCCCAGCGACTCCGGCCGGGAGGCTTCCGCGCCAGCGCGCGAGAGCATTTCACTGACGACGCCGGGCGCCCAGTCACGGGCCACCAGCGCCGCCTTTGCATCCGCGGACGTGGGTGACGCCTTGATCAGGGCGATCACCTCGTCGATGTTGGCGAGCGCCACCGCGAGGCCCTCGAGCACATGCGCCCGATCACGTGCCTTGCGCAGCTCGTAGACCGTGCGCCGTGTCACGACCTCCCGACGGTGGCGGATGAAGGCTTCGAGCACGTCCTTGAGGTTGTGCTGCCGCGGCTGCCCCTCGTGCAGGGCCACCATGTTGATGCCGAAGACCGTCTCCAGCTGGGTTTGCTGGTAGAGATTGTTGAGCACCACCTCGGGGACCTCTCCGCGGCGCAGCTCGATGACCATGCGGATGCCGTCCTTGTCGGACTCGTCGCGCAGTTCGGTGATGCCCTCGATGCGCTTTTCCTTGACCAGCTCGGCAATCTTCTCGAGGAGCCGGGCCTTGTTCACCTGGTAGGGCAGCTCCTCGACGATGATACTCGCCTTGCCGCTGGCGTCGTCATGCTCGAATCGGCAGCGTGCCCGCATGACCATCCGCCCGCGCCCCGTGCGATACGCCTCGCGGATCCCCTCGACGCCATTGATGATGGCGCGGGTTGGCAGATCCGGCCCCGGCACATAGGCCATCAGCGCCTCGACGTCGAGGCTGTCGTCATCAATCAGCGCAATACAGGCATCCACCACCTCGCGCAGGTTGTGCGGCGGCACGTTGGTGGCCATACCCACGGCAATACCCGCGCCCCCGTTGACGAGGAAGTTGGGAACACGGGTGGGCAGTACCTGCGGCTCCTGCTCGGAGCCATCATAGTTGTCCGCGAAATCGACGGTTTCCTTGTCGATATCGGCAAGGAGCTCATGCGCCATGCGCGCCATACGCACTTCGGTGTAGCGCATCGCAGCGGCGTTGTCTCCGTCGATGGAACCGAAGTTGCCCTGGCCATCCACCAGCAGGTAACGCATGGAGAAGTCCTGCGCCATCCGCACGATGGTGTCGTACACGGCCGTGTCACCGTGCGGATGATATTTACCGATGACATCGCCAACCACCCGCGCCGACTTCTTGTACGGCCGATTCCAGTCATTCCCCAGCTCTCGCATGGCGTAGAGCACACGCCGATGAACGGGCTTGAGCCCGTCTCGCACATCGGGCAGGGCGCGGCCGACAATGACGCTCATGGCGTAGTCCAGATAGGACTGCCGCATCTCGTCTTCTAGGTTGACCGGGAGGATTTCCTTGGCGACGCTGGACATCTAGCGGATCTCGACTGTAGGGAGCCACTCGGACATTAAACGGCCATCATAACATGTGCCCATACGGCCCGGCACCGGCCGCGGCGAGGCCTACTCGGCGTCGACACGCCGCGCCTGTTCAACCACGACCAGCTCGACCGGCACATCCGCCATGCCGTTGCGACGCTCCGTCTCGCCCGCGGCGATGCGGTCGATCACACCCATGCCCTCAATGACCCGGGCGAATACGGCATAGCCGAAGTCCCGCTCGCCGTGATCGAGGAAGGCGTTGTCGGCGAGGTTGACGAAAAACTGCGACGTCGCGCTGTCACGCACCTGGGTGCGGGCCATGGACAGCGTGCCGCGCTCGTTCTTCAGTCCATTGTCGGCTTCATTGACAATCGGATCCCGTGTCGGCTTGCGCGTCAGCGCCTCGCCGAACCCGCCGCCCTGGATCACGAACCCCGGAATGACCCGGTGGAATACCGTCCCGGCGTAGAAGCCGTCATCCACGTAGGTCAGGAAATTCTCCACCGTCACGGGTGCATCCTCGGCAAGAAGCTCGATGCGAAAATCGCCGGCGGTCGTCTCGAATACCACCTGCGGATTCTGTGCGCTGGCTGCTCCCGCGCCCACCGCCGCAGCGAGGGCGAGTGCGATCGGCATATGTCTCATGGTCGTTCCTCCGTCTTGGGACCAACCCGGATTCTCGCACACCCGGGCGGGGCGGGCGTGCTAGAATTCAGCCGATGGAAGGCGATAACTCGGATCAGGGAGAAATCGGCAAGTTCGACCGGGACGCCAGTGCCTGGTGGGACCCCGAAGGACCGTTCGCACCGCTCCATGCCATCACCCCCCTTCGGCTCGACTATGTCGCGTCTCGTGTCGGCTCCCTGACGGGCCTCCGGGTGGCGGATGTAGGCTGCGGCGGCGGCCTGCTCAGCGAGCCGATGGCTGCCCGCGGCGCTCGGGTAACCGGCATCGATCTGGCGCCCGAGACACTGGAAACGGCCCGGCTGCATGCACGCGCCTCTGGCCTGTCCATCGACTACCGGGGGATCGCCGCGGAGGCACTGGCCGCCGAGGCGGCAGGGCAGTTCGATGTGGTGACCTGCATGGAGATGCTGGAGCATGTCCCCGATCCGGCGGCCGTGGTCGAGGCCTGCGGATTACTGGTGCGCCCGGGCGGCGCAGTCATTTTCTCCACGATCAACCGAAACGCGCGCGCATGGCTTTTTGCCATCGTGGGTGCCGAGCGCGTGCTGCGTCTGCTGCCTGCGGGGACGCATGACGCCAAGGCGTTCATCCGCCCCGCCGAGCTGGCGCGATGGGCACGACGCAGCGGGCTGGAGATGAGCAACCTCACCGGCCTGCATTACAATCCGGTGACGAGGCAATATTTCCTGGCGGATGACACACGCGTGAACTACCTCGCGCACTGCATGCGGACCAATACCTGATGGGCCTGTCGGATGGAGCCCAGGGCGTTCTGCTCGACCTGGACGGCACGCTTTTCGATACGGCGCCCGATCTTGTCGGCAGCCTGAACACGCTACGCGAGGAACATGGACTCCCGCCGCTGCCGGCCGCGGATCTGGCGAACTCGGTGGGTCACGGCAGCGTTCCGATGATCGCGCGCGGATTCAACCTCGAACAAACCGACCGGCATTTCGAGCCCCTGCGCCAGCGCTTTCTCGAGCTCTACCATGAGCGCCTGAGCGACGAGACCTGCCCCTATGACGGCATGGAGGAAGCGCTGTCGGAACTGGAGGCGGCCGGGATCCCCTGGGGCATCGTGACAAACAAGCCCGGCTGGCTGACCCGGCCGCTGATCAGCGCACTCGGCTATGACAACCGTCCTGTCTGCGTGGTGACCGGTGACGACATCGCCCGGCGCAAGCCGCATCCCCACCAGGTATTGGAAGGTGCCCGCCGGCTTGGCCTGCCTCCGGCGGCCTGCGTGACCGTCGGCGACGCGGAGCGCGATATCCGCGCGGGGCGCCGCGCGGGAACCCTGACCCTGGCCGCCCTCTATGGCTATCTCAGCGGTGATGATCGCGCCGAGCGCTGGGGTGCGGACGGACTCGTCGGACACCCCCTCGAGCTGCTCCGCTGGGTCGCGCGCGCACCGGTGCCTGTCCACGAACCGCTTGCGGTCTGAGCCATGGATCCACTCGACTACTGCCGGCGCAAGGTTGCCCCGGAGGGCTCCAGCCTCTACTACGCCCTGCTCTTTGCGCCACCTGTCGCACGGGACGGCCTGACCGCGCTGGCCGCCTACCGCGCGGAGGTGCTGGAGGTCCCTCGGGAGGTGAGCGATGCCGGCATCGGCGCAGTGAAGCTGTCCTGGTGGCAGGAAGAGCTCGAGCGCCTCGATGCAGGCGAGCCCCGCCATCCGATTACCCAGGCGCTGTTGCCGGTCATCCGCCGCGACGAGCTCGATACCAGCGGACTTGCCGAAGTCGTCGAGGCGAGCCGTATGGACCTTGAATACGGCCGCTACCCGACCCTGCGCGAGCTTACGCTGTACTGCCATCGCGCCGGTGGTGCCGTCGCCGACCTGGCCTGGCGGATTACCGGTGCCAACGGAGCCGACGCCGCGCCTTTCGCGCACGATCTGTCGATGGGTCTCGAGCTCACCCGCATGCTGCGTCATCTGCGGCGCGACCTGCGGGCCGGCCGAGTCTATATCCCCGAGGACGAACTCGCGGTGACCGGACTCGACCCGGATACTCTGTTGCAGAGCGAGCAACCGCCGGCGGCCAGAGATCTCCTCTCCCGCCAGGGTGACCGGGCCCGGCGCTTTCTCGACAGCGCGATCAGCCGCCTGCCCGGCCATGCCCGGAAATCCCAGACCTACGGACTGATCCTGGCAGTGGTCTATCGGCAGCTTCTGGACAGCATTGCCGGCGACGGCCACGCGGTGACCGAGCGCCAGGTCCACCTGACTCCGCTTCGAAAGCTCTGGCTCGCCTGGCGCACCGCCCGACGACCGCACAACGTCCGCCCCCGACCCGAGGAGCCCGTGCAATGACCATCGAGATCAGCTCCGGCGCACAAGGCCCGGCCCAACCCGACCGGCTTGATGGACAGCGCGTGCTGATTACCGGCGCTGCCGGCGGCCTTGGCAGTGCGCTCGCGGAACATGCAGCGGCCGAAGGCGCGGAACTCGTCCTTCTCGACAAGGACCTCAAGGCACTGGAGTCGCTGCATGACCGCATCGAGGCGGCCGGTCACCGGCAGCCGGCGCTCTACCCTCTCGACATGATGGGTGCGTCGCCGGATGATTACGCCGAGCTTGCCAATCGAATCGAACAGGAGCTCGGTGGCCTTGATGCGGCGGTGCATGCGGCCGCCGACTTCGGCGAACCGGCACCATTGACGCTCTATGACCCTCAAGCCTGGCTCAAGTGCCTGCATGTGAACATCAACGCAAGCTTCCTGTTGACCCAGGCCCTTCTGGTATTGCTGAAGGCGAGCGGTGGGCGTGTCATATTCGTGAGTGACGAGGCAGGTCGTGAGGGCCGGGCTGCCATGGGCGCCTACGCCGTCAGCAAATGGGCCGTCGAGGGCATCATGGCGACGCTTGCCGCCGAGCACTCGCCGATTCATCCAGTGATCAGCTGCAGCGTTGACCCGGGAGCAATGCAGACGCGCCTGAGGCGGCAACTCTTTACCGGCGAGGCGGCCGACGAGGCCCCCTCGCCCGCCGGTGCCGCCGCGGTTATCAACGGGTTACTCGACCCGACCAGCACGCCGGTCAACGGTGGCATGTACCGGGTAGTGGCCTGACAGATATGGCATGCTTGTGACAAGGCCAGTGGAAGTGCAAGCATGCGCAACACTTGAAACGGGAGTGGAGAACACGCCATGGGATTCGCCTTATCGGCCCTGCAGGTCCGAAGTAACGCCTTCGGACTCCATCAGCCTATTCCGGTCCGCCATACCGGTGAGGGTGAAGACATCGCACCGCCCATTCACTGGACCGGCGCACCCGAGGGCACCCAGGGCTTCGCCGTGATCTGCCATGACCCCGATGCGCCACTGGTCAGCCCGGGTAGCTACGGTTTCGTCCACTGGGTCTATTACAACATCCCCGGCGACGTCACCGCCCTGGACGAGGGCAGTGAGGCGTACACCCACGGCGTCACGGATTTCGGCAAGCAGACCTATGGTGGGCCAATGCCGCCGGAGGGCCACGGCGTGCACCACTACTACTTCTGGGTGCTCGCCCTGGATCAGTCACTGCACCTGGAGCCGGGACTGACCCTCTGGCAGTTCCTCGACCAGGTGGAGCCCCATGTCATCGGCATGAACCGGCTGATCGGCACCTACGAGCGCTGATCCCGGGACAGTCCGTGAGCACAGTCACGGCACAGAGGACAGGCCTCGCATCGCGGCATGCGCGGCCTGCAGTACGATTTGCCGGTGGTGACGATCAGGGCATGAAACTCGTTGAATTGCCCGACATCCGGCGCAAGGGCATCATGAAACAGCGCCTGTAGGCCGTCGTAGCCGATGCGTGGCGAGACCAGGCCAATGCGCGAGAATATCCGCCGGGTATAGGCGTCGACCACGAAAACCGGGCGGCGGAAGCCGTATAACAGAACATCGTCCACACTCTCCGGCCCAAGTCCCTTGACCTCGAGCAGGGCCGACCGCATGGCCGCGGTCTCCATATCCATCAGCCCCGCCTCGCCACCCAGCGCCAGCCAGGTCTCACAGGCGGCACGCAGCCGCCGGGACTTCACGTTGTAGTACCCACTCGGGCGCAGGCACTCGGCCAGCTCTTCCCGGGGCGCGGCGAGTATCGCCTCCGGCGTCATCCAGTCATGGGCCTGAAGACGGTCGATGGCCTGCTCGACATTGCGCCATGCGGCATTCTGGGTAAGCACCGCACCCACCAGCACTTCGAATGCGCTCTCCGCCGGCCACCAGCTCTGGGGCCCCAGCGCCGTCAGCAGCCGGTCGAACAGGCGGGGGACGGCGGTGCGGTCGGTGGCCGCCGACACCGGATCAGCCGCGCCGTTTTCGCTCATGCCCTGGCCGCCTTCCTCCGTGCCGGGGCGATGGCGGTCGATGGCGCTTGTGCGCCCGGTCTCCACCGCCCTCGTCGCCGAGATCCACGAGTTCCGCGAGATGACGGACCTCGCCCGCCGTCAGTGCCTTGACCTGCCCCTCGCGCAGGCCGGCCGGCATCTCGATCGGCCCGTACTGGACACGCATGAGGCGGCTCACCTGCACGCCCTGCGACTCCCAGAGCCGGCGGACGAGGCGATTCTTGCCCTCGCGAAGCCTGACCCGGTACCAGCTGTTCGCGGCCTCGCCCGCATCCAGTGGCAGAATGGACTCGAAGGCAGCCGGTCCGTCCTCCAGCGTGACGCCCTCGGTAAGTCGCCGCAGCGTTGCCTCGTCGAGTTGGCCGAAAATGCGCACGGCATAATCTCGAACCAGGCGGTATGACGGGTGCGCGAGGCGATTGGCGAGCTCGCCATCCGTTGTCAGCAACAGAAGCCCCGAGGTGTTGATGTCGAGACGCCCGACCGCCAGCCAGCGCCCGCTCCTGAGTGGAGGCAGGCGCCGGAAGACCGTGCGCCGCCCCTCAGGATCGCTGCGGGTGACCAGCTCACCGGTCGGCTTGTGGTAGACGATCACGCGACGGTCCGTCGGCGCCAGCGCCGCCGCACTCACCGGACGGCCATCCAGATGAATGCGTGCCCCCGGCTCGACCCGGTCGCCGAGGGTCGCCCGATGGCCATTGACCTGAACCCGACCGGCCTCGATGCGCCGCTCCATCTCCCGGCGCGACCCCAGCCCGGCCCGCGCCAACACCTTCTGCAGTTTCTCCGAGCTCATGCAGGCCCCTGGTTCGGGATCGGCAGATCGAGCTCCGGATGATCAGGGCCCGGCTCGCCAATCTCTATCAACGTCGGCAGCTCACTGAGGCTGCTGAGATTGAAGTAATCGAGGAAATCACGGGTGGTCGCAAAGACCGCCGGCCGACCCGGCGCATCCCGATGGCCGGCGACACGCACCCACCCGCGTTCCTGCAGCGTACGCATGATATTGCTGCTGAGGGTCACACCACGGACCTCTTCGATTTCCGCCCGGGTGATCGGTTGCCGATAGGCAATGATCGCCAGTGTCTCGAGCACCGCCCGGGAATAGCGGGCAGGTTTCTCATCCCACAGCCGTGATACCCAACCGGCGTATCGGCCGGGCACCTGGAGACGGTAACCGCTCGCCACGCGCTGCAACTCGACGCCCCGGCCGGTGAGCTGTGCGGAGAGCCGCTCCAGGGCCTGCTCGACCGTCCGTCGCGGTGGCGGGTCATCGCCGAAAACCACCTGCAACTGATCAACCGATAGCGGTTCACCCGCCGCCAGGAGCACCGCCTCAAGAATGTTTTCCATGACCGGTTCACTCATCGCGGCCCACCCCCGGCATCAAATCGCCGCTGCGCAGGTAGAGCGGCGCAAAGGGCTCCGCCTGCACGAGCTCGACCAGCGCTGCCTTGAGCAGCTCGAGAATGGCGAGAAAAGTCACCACCACACCCGCCCGCCCTTCCTCGGGACGCAACAGTTCGTCCAGTGCCATGAAACGATCACCCTCCAGTCGCTCCAGCGTCTCGCTCATTCGCTCGCGGACCGAGAGCGCCTCCCGCCGGATCTGATGATGACTGTACATCGCGGCGCGCCCCAGCACCTCGGAGAAGGCCGACAGCAGCTCATCAAGATCCACGGCGGGAAGCCGCCGGGCCGGCCTCAGGCCCGCCGTTGCCGCCCGCCCGGGGAAGACATCCCGCGCCACCCGTGGCAGCGCGTCAAGCTGTTCGCCGGCCGCCTTGAACTGTTCGTACTCACGCAGGCGCCGCACCAGCTCCGCCCGCGGATCGGGATCCTCGTCCGATTCCGCAGCCGGCGGCCGGGGAAGGAGCATCCGTGACTTGATCTCCGCCAGCATGGCGGCCATGACCAGGTACTCGGCAGCGAGTTCCAGCCGCAGATCCTTCATGATGTCCACGTACTGCATGTACTGCCGGGTAATCTCGGCAATGGGGATATCCAGGATATCCAGGTTCTGGCGCCGGATGAGGTAGAGGAGCAGATCCAGCGGCCCCTCAAAAGCCTCCAGAAAGACCTCCAGGGCGTCCGGCGGGATGTACAGATCCCGTGGCAGCTCGGAAAACGGCTCGCCCTGAACGGTGGCGACCACCGAGGGGTCGAGCAGCTCTTCGGTGCCGGCATCGGTCATCGCTGGCGATAATCCAGTCCGATGGCCGAGCGGACCTCCTGCATGGTCTGGCGCGCCACGCCCCGGGCCCGGTCGCAGCCATCGGCGATGACCTGCTGGACATGCTCCGGATCGGACGCCAGTTCCGCCGCCCGCTCGCGGATCGGGGCCACCTCTGCCTGGACGGCGCCGATGAGCGGCTTCTTGCAGTCGAGACAACCGATGCCCGCCGAACGACAACCGGTCTGGACCCATTCCCGGGTATCCGCATCGGAGTAGACCTTATGCAGGTCGAAGACCGGGCATTTTTCCGGCTCGCCCGGATCGTTGCGCCGGACCCGCGCCGGATCCGTCGGCATGGTGCGTATCTTCTGATCGATATCGGCATCGGACTCGCGCAACGACAGCGTATTGCCATAGGACTTGGACATCTTGCGACCATCGAGCCCAGGCATCCTCGGGGCGTGAGTCAGCAGCGCTTCCGGCTCGGCGAGGACGCTCCGGCCACCGCCGTCAAGATATCCGGCGAGGCGGGCCCGGTCGGCGATGGTCAGGTTCTGCTGCGCCTCAAGCAGCGCCTGCGCCTCCCCGAGGGCCTCGGTATCCCCTGACTCCTGGTAGCGCCGGCGCAGCTCGCGGTAGAGCCGCGCCTGTTTCTTGCCCATCTTGCCCACCGCGGCCTCGGCCTTGTCCTCGAAGCCGGGCTCGCGACCGAACAGGTAATTGAAGCGTCGCGCCAGTTCCCGGGTGAGCTCCACGTGCGAGACCTGATCCTCGCCCACTGGCACACCGCTGGCCCCGTAGATGAGGATATCGGCACTCTGAAGAACGGGGTAGCCCAGAAAGCCGTAGGTAGCGAGGTCCTTTTCGCGCAGCTCGGCAATCTGATCCTTGTAGGTCGGCACCCGTTCGAGCCACCCGAGGGGCGCAATCATAGACAGCAGAAGGTGCAGCTCGGCATGCTCGACCACCCTGGACTGGATGAACAGCGTCGCCAGGTTAGGGTTCACCCCGCAGGCGAGCCAGTCCACCACCATGTCCCAGACACTCTCCGAGATGACCTCACGCTTTTCGTACGCGGTGGTCAGCGCGTGCCAGTCGGCCACGAAGAAAAAGCACTCGTTGGTCTCCTGCAACCTGATCCAGTTGCGGAGCACGCCGTGATAGTGCCCGAGGTGCAGGCGACCGGTGGGCCGCATACCCGAGAGGATGCGATCGCCGCTGGCTAGGGTCTGACTCAAGTTGACCTCCGCTTCTTGCCGGACAGACTGCCCTGCATGATAGCGGATTACGCCTCGAAAACGTGTGCATCGCCGGCACCACGGCGAATGACCTCCGGGGCGTCACCGCTCAGATCGATGACCGTGCTCGGCTCCAGCCCCCCGGGCCCGGCATCGAGCACCGCGTCCACCTGGTTACCCAGCCGCTCGCGCATGTCCACGGGATCAGTCATCGGCTCGGTCTCACCGGGCAGCAACAGGGTGCTGGTGGTCAACGGCTCGCCCAGCGCCTCCAGCAGTGCGATGGCAACCGGATGATCCGGCACCCGGATGCCGATGGTCTTGCGGCGTGCGTGCTGGATACGCCGCGGCACCTCGGCGGTGGCCCGCAGCACGAACGTATAAGGCCCCGGCGTGTGCGCCTTCAGCAGGCGGAAGGCGGTGTTGTCGACACGGGTATAGCTGCCGATATCGGACAGATCACGGCAGGCCAGGGTGAAGTGGTGACGCTCCTCCAGTCCGCGAAGGCGCCGGATCCGGTCCAGTGCCGTCTTCTCGCCCATGGCACAGCCCAGGGCGTAGGTCGTACCGCTCGGATAGACGATGACGCCTCCGTCGCGGATGATCTCGACGGCTCGGCGGATGAGTCGCGGCTGGGGGGTCTGCGGATGGATCTCGAAGTACTGGCTCATGCCGTCTCTTCTCCTTGGTGTTCACCATGCTCAGGTATGGTAGCGTCTGGCCCCCTTACAGGACGATACGCATGTACTACGCCATCATCAGCGAAGACATCGACGATAGCCTCGAACGTCGGGCCGGGGCGAGAACCGATCACCTCGCGCGCCTGGAGGCGCTGCGTGACGAGGGACGACTGCTCGTTGCAGGCCCGCATCCCGCCATCGACGCCGATGACCCGGGACCTGCCGGATTCAGCGGCAGTCTGGTGATTGCCGACTTCACGTCACTGGCGGCGGCACGGGAATGGGCCGAGGCCGACCCGTATGTCGCCGCCGGTGTCTATCGTCAGGTCACAGTGAAGCCCTTTCGGAAGGTTCTGCCATGAACGACATTCCCCGGAGCGAGCGGCCCGGAATGATTCGGGAGAGGCTCTGCCACGCCCTCGACGTGCTGCACGTGGAGGTCCGCGACGACAGCCACCTGCATGCCGGTCATGCCGGCGCCCGGGCCGGCGGCGGGCACTACCACGTCCAGGTGATCAGTGATGACTTCGCCGGCCGGGGCCGCCTCCAGCGTCATCGCCTGATCTATGACGCCATGGGCGACGCCATTCGCGACGACTGCATCCATGCGCTCAGCATCGAGGCGCTGACGCCCGCTGAAGCCGAGCGACCCCAAACCAACCGCCAATGAGTAAGACAATGAATGCCAACGCCACTAACCCCCTGCGACGCCTGTTGCCCGCCCTGCTGCTGGCGGCCGGCCTGAGCACCGCCCAGGCCCAGGAAGCCGAGATCCTCGCCGAGATCAATGGCGAGCCCATTACCGAGCGGGAACTCGATCTGCTGGTCGAACAGCAGACCCAGGGTCGGTCGGACATCCCGCCCGCCCAGCGGCGACAGTTCCTGCAGGAGTACATTAACCTGATGCTGCTCGCCCAGGCCGGGGACGCCGATGGGCTCGCCGAGAATCCCGACCTGCAGGCCCAGCTCAACAACAACCGCCGGACATCCCTCGCGCAGGCCTTCGTCCGGCAGCTGACCACCGAGCAACCGGTGGACGAGTCGGTGCTGCGGGAGCGCTACGAGGCGGAGTACGGCGGCGATGCCCCGCTTGAATACAAGGCACGCCATATCCTGGTCTCGGAGCGTGATCAGGCCGAGGGGATCATCAGTCGACTCGAAAACGGCGAGGACTTCACCGACCTTGCCCGTCAGTACTCCCAGGACGGCAGTTCCGAGCGCGGCGGTGACCTCGGCTGGTTTGCCGCCGGTGACATGGTGGCGCCGTTTTCCGAGGCGGTGGCGGGCCTGGAGGCCGGCGAGCTGACGGCAGAACCGGTGGAGACCCGGT
This sequence comes from uncultured Ectothiorhodospiraceae bacterium, assembly GCA_913056385.1. Classification (GTDB taxonomy): domain Bacteria; phylum Pseudomonadota; class Gammaproteobacteria; order Nitrococcales; family Nitrococcaceae; genus Spiribacter. Next base: position 10,176 of record CAJXND010000009.1, on the reverse strand, counting down.
TCGGCTGGCATGTCATCCGCCTCGACGAAACACGCGAGACGGCCGCTCCGGCGTTTGGCGACGTTGCCGGTCAGCTGCGCATGCGCATCATCAACGAGCGCATCCAGGAGCGCCTGGCGACGCTGCGCGATAATGCAAACATCGATTACGAGGCCTCGTGGGCCACACCCGATAACGGGTAGCCGTACCGGACGGACCCGGGCCGCCTGCGGGGGCGGCCTAGCCCGTCAACGCCTCGAACCCCGCCTCATCGAGTAGCGGCACGCCAAGCCGCTCGGCACGATCGCGCTTCGACCCCGGGTCCTCACCCACGACGACATAATCGGTATTACCCGAGACACTGGACGTCACCTTGCCGCCCAGCGCCTCGATTCGTGCCCGCGCCTCATCCCGGGTATAGCCGGACAGCGCACCGGTGAGCACGAATGTCTTTCCCTCAAGCCGCCGCCCGCCACTGCCCTCGTCCGACGCCTGCGGCCGGGGCCAGGTCACGCCCGCGTTGATCAGGCCATCGATCACTTCGCGATTATGCGGCTGGCCAAAGAAGCGACGGACGGCTTCAGCCACCACCGGCCCGACGTCGGGCACACGGGTGAGGGATTCCCCGTCGGCACTCATCAGCGCCTCAAGGCTGCCGAAATGCTCGGCAAGACTGCGTGCCGTCACCTCACCCACCTGATCGATCCCCAGGGCGTAGAGGAAACGCGGCAGCGTGGTCTCGCGGGATGCGTCGATCGCCTGGAGCAGGTTCTCGGAGGACTTCTCGCCCATGCGCTCGAGGCCGAGGAGGTCGCTGCGGGTCAGGCGGTAGAGATCCGCCGCCGTGTGCACCCGCTCCCGCTCGACCAGTTGCTCGATGAGCTTTTCGCCCAGGCCATCGATGTCCATGGCCCGGCGGGATACGAAATGCATGAGCGCCCCCATGCGCTGAGCGGGGCAGTAGAGACCGCCCATACAGCGATGCGCCGCCTCGTCATCGATACGCACAACCTCCGAGCCGCAGACCGGACACTGCGCCGGCATCGACCAGGGCACGGCATCGTCGGATCGGCGCGACTCGACCACGTTCACCACCTCGGGGATGACGTCGCCGGCCCGGCGCACCATGACCGTGTCCCCCTCGCGGACATCCTTGCGGTGGACCTCGTCGAGGTTATGCAGGGTGGCGCGACTCACGGTGACACCGCCGACTTCCACCGGATTCAGATCCGCAACCGGGGTGATCACGCCGGTGCGCCCCACCGACGGGATAATGGACCGGACCCGGGTGGTGGCCTCCCGGGCCGGGAGCTTGTGGGCCAGCGCCCACCGCGGAGCCCGGGCGGTGGTACCCAGCGAGCCCCAGGCTCCCCGGTCGTTGACCTTGTAAACCGCGCCGTCAATCTCATAGTCGAGGGCGTCACGATCCTCGATCAGCCGATCGTGATAGTCCATGCAGCCCGTCACGCCGCTGACCTTTTCGACGCGCTCATTCACCCGGAATCCCCACTGACGGAGGACGTCAAGCACGCCGAAATGCGTCTCGGAGAGGGTCTCGCTGCAATCGCCGATACCGAATACGAAAAGCGTCAGCGGGCGTCTCGCCGTTACCCGCGAGTCGAGCTGGCGCAGACTGCCCGCGGCCGCGTTACGTGGATTGGCGAAGGGCTTCTCCCCCCGGGTCAGCCGCTGGTCATTGAGACGATCGAAATCACTGCGCCGGATCACCACTTCGCCACGGACTTCGACCCGCTCCGGTGGCTCGTCGGTCAGAAGCACCAGCGGGATGCTGCGAATGGTCCGAGCGTTGGCGGTGATGTCCTCACCCACGCGACCGTCGCCCCGGGTAGCCGCACCAGCAAGCCGCCCCCACTCATAGGTCAGATTGATCGACAGGCCATCCAGCTTCGGCTCGCCCACGTATTCGACGCGCTCGACGTCGAGGGCCTCGCGCAGGCGTCGGTCAAAGTCCTCCAGCGCTTCCTCGCTGAAGGCATTGGCGAGGGAGAGCATGGGCTCGCCATGCGCCCGCTCGGCGAACTCGGCCAGAGGCTCGGAACCCACCCGCTGAGTCGGTGAATAGGGGGTCTGCAGATCCGGATACCCGGTCTCGATCGCCTCCAGCTCGGACATCAGCTGATCGTACTCGGCGTCGGAGATCTCCGGGTCATCCAGCACATAGTACCGATGGTTGTGGTACTCGATCTGTTCGCGAAGCGTCTCGGCGCGACGCGCCGCGCTGTCGTGATCTTCTGCCAACTCGCTCAGCTCCGACGTCGACTGCGACTGGCGAGATGCGCCCGGCGGCGATACTCCAGCAGTTCCTCGCGGATATGCTCGATGGCCTGGGTGGTCAGATCGCAGCGACGCCCGTCGAGCAATTGTCCGCCCAGCGTGTCGGCGATCCGCCGTGCGGTGGTGAGCATCTGCTCAAAGGTGGCCAGCCCGTCGAACGGACCCGGCAGTTGCATGATCAGAACGACTCCTGGCGTCGACACCGAGGCGGGATCCTGCGCGTTGAATGTACCCGGCTCGATGATGTTCGCCGCGGTGAAAAGCGCGACCGTGCCCCCGCCGGTATCCAGACCACGGCGGAAGATCCCCTGAGGCGTCAGACGCAGCCCCGCGGATTCGAGGACCGCGGCAAGATCCGCGCCGTTGTACTGGCGTCCGGTCGGCGCCATCACCGACAGCGCAACCACCTTCTCTTCACCCTCGACATCCGTAGGCATCGACTCGACCGGCGGTGCCGCCGGTTCCGGGGCAGACTCCGGTTCCGGCGGAAAACCCAGATCGAGTTCGGGCTCTTCCACGGGCTCCGCCGGGGCCACCGGCACCTCCGGCGCCGGTGCCGGTTCGGGTGTCGGTGCTGGCGCCGGCCGCGGTTCGGCAGCGGGCTCGGGCGCCGGCTGCCGACGGCCCCGGGCCCTCAGGAATGCCGGAATCGGCGGATCCGCCGGGGACGGTTCCGGCTGCGGCTCCGGTTCATGCTGGCGGTGATCCGCTTCGCCGACGGTCACCGCCTCGGCCGCGGATTCCTCCGGCGCGGCCCGCTCCCGCGGCTCGGCGGACCCTTCCGACGCCGTGGGTTCGGCGCTCACGATCCGGGCCGGTCCGACGACTCCGTCATCATCGAATCCGCCATCAGACCCTTCGGCCGCCGCCGGCTCGAGCGGATCCACCGTCAGCGGATCGTCGGCATCGATATCCGGTTCGTCATAACCGGCAAACGGCTCCCGCTCGGCGGATCGGCGGCGTCGCCAGGGCGGCCCGTCCCGGCGCCAGTCCTGCAGTCGGGCATAGCCATAGACCCCGACGATGATGGCAACCCCGAGCCCCAGTAAAATCCAGCGCAATTCATCCATGCCAGTGTCCGCTCCAATAACCGGCGTCAGGTTGCAACGCCGCTTGTCTTAACTCAAGCATCCGCCGTGGCCATCTCCACGGCGGACTCCACATCAACGGCCACCAGCCGGGAGACACCGGGTTCCGCCATGGTCACGCCGGCGAGATGGCTGGCCGCCTCCATGGTGGTCTTGTTGTGCGTGATGACGATGAACTGAACGCGGGCCGACATCTCCCGGAGCAGGTCACAGAAGCGCCCCACATTCGCCTCGTCCAGCGGTGCATCCACCTCATCCAGCATGCAGAACGGAGCGGGACTGAGCTCGAAGATGGCGAACACCAGCGATACCGCGGCGAGCGCCTTCTCGCCCCCCGACAACAGGTGGATATTGGTGATCCGCTTGCCCGGCGGGCGCGCCATGATCGTGACACCCGTCTCCAGCAGATCATCCTCGGTCATCTCCAGAAACGCCTCGCCACCGCCGAAGAGGCGGGGGAAGAGCCGCTGCAGCCCGCTGTTGACCTTGTCGAAGGTCTCGCGGAAGCGGGTGCGGGTCTCCCGATCGATCCGCTGGATCGCGCCCTGCAGCGTCTCCAATGCCTCGGCCAGATCCGATTGCTGCTCATCCAGATAGCCCTTGCGCTCTGCCAGCGCCCGGTGCTCATCAATCGCCGCCAGATTGATCGGACCAAGCCGGCGGATGCGGCTGTCAAGCCGCTCCAGTTCGGTCTCCCAGTCCGCCTCGGCGGCCTCCTCCGGCAGTGCCGCCGCCGCTTCCGCCTGATTGACGTCGATCGCGTGGAGCTGCTCCTGCTGCGTGGCCAGCCGCGTCCCGATCTCGGTGTCCCGGTGGCGCGCCGACTCGGCCGACCCGCGCAGTTCCGTCACGGCCTGTTCGGCCGTCAGGCGCTCCTGATCGAGTCTGCGCAGCGACGCCTCGGTTTCCTCCAGGCCACGTCGCGCCTCACTCAACTCGCCTTCCACCGCCACGCGTCGGGCCAGCAGTTCCTGACGCTCGTTCTCGAGGCCCCCTTCCGGATCATCCACCGCGTCGAGCGCCGCCTGCAGTTCCTCGCGGCGCTGCTCATGGCGTGAGTGCTGCTGCTCGAGCCGCGCAATGGCCTCATCCATCGACTGACGGGCGGTTTGTGCGCTCTCCAACCGGACGGCCAGATCCTGCCGCCGTTCGCGGGCCGAAGCGGCGTTGTCGCGGGCCTCGTCGAGCGACGCCTGGGCCGATTCGCAGGCGGCGTCCAGTGGCGGCTGCCGCTGCTCCGCCGTCTCGGCTGCAGCAAGCGCTTCCTGCAGCCGCTCCCGGGCCTCGCGAATCGCCGTGTCGGCGCCGACCATGTCCTCCCGCAGTTCGGCGCGCTCGCCCTGCAGTGCGTCCACCCGTTGCCGGCGGGCATCCATCTGGGCCTGCTCGGACTCCAGCCGCGCACGCTGCGCCGCCAGATCCCGATCAATGGCATGGCGCCTGTCGATGTCGGCCTCGAGCCGGTTATCCAGATCCTCGAGCGCCGCGTTCTGCGTGGCCAGCCCGGATTCGGCATCGGCCACCGCTTTTTGAAGCCGGGCGATGGCTTCCCCCGCCGCATCGATCTCGCGCCCTCGGGCCACCACCCCCGCCTCCGGATTGTCCTCCACGGCCATCAGGCGAAGCCACTGATGGCCGTGCCAGTGTCCGTCACGGGTGACCACGGAGTGCCCCCGGGGCAAGGTCGCCAGCAGGGCGCGCGCCTCGCCATCAGTCGCCGCGGCATGAACGCCAGCCAGCAGCTCCAACAGCGCACCCGCTCCACGGACATGTCCGGCAAGCGGCTGCCCGCCAGCGCTGGTCTCGTCCGGGGAGACCGATTGCGCTTCCTGAAACAGCATGACCCGACCGCTGGCAGGAGCAGCCAGCGACCCGGCAAAGAGTTGATCATCCCCTGCTTCAACCGCCTGCAACGCCTCGCCGAGGACCATTTCGACCGCGAGTTCCCAGCCCGGCTCGACCTCCAGGCGATCGGCCAGCCGACGACCGGGATCCAACGCGAATTGGGCGAGCCAGTCGGCGACGCCCTCCCTGGCACCGAGGGCTGCCTCCTGCAGCGTCTCCAGCGAGGTCAGCCGGGCCTGCTGCTCGCCGAGCTCAGTGCGAAGGGAAGCCAACCGCTCGCTTGCATCGTCGCGGTCGATCCGTCGGTCGCTGATGTCGACCTGCAGGCGTTCGATTTGCTCATCCAGATCGGCCCGATCGCCTGTCAGCCCGACAATGGTCGACCGAAGCGCATCCAGCGGTGCGGCATCGGCCTCCGTCAGCGAGGCAAGCTCACTGGCCAGGCGCTCGCTGCGACGCTGCTGATCGACCTGTCGCGCCTCAAGCTGCTCGATGCGGGTACGCTCCACCTGGGCGCGGCGTTCGGCATCGACGCGCACCTCGGTCAGTGCATCACGCGCCTCCCGGGCCTCGTCCAGCCGGCGGCGGGCTTCCGCCACCCGCGCATCGGCCTCGCCGAGTCCCGCATCGGCCTCGGCGAGCGCCGGCTGCAGGGTGGCAAGCCGGTCATCGAGCACGCGCTGCTTTTCCCGATCCTGCTCGAGCGACTGCGTGTTCTCGGCGATGGACTCGCCGATCCGGGTCAGCTCGCGCCGGCTATCCTCACGGATCTGCCGGTTATGACTGATGCGCTGCTCCAGACGCGCGATATCGGAGCCAAGCTGGTAGTACCGTCCCTGGATGGCATTCAGCCGATCGCTTGCCTCCGACTGGCTGGCCCGCAGGGAGGTTATTTCACGCTCGCAACGGCGCTGCTCGGCAAGCCGGGCCTCCAGGGCGTTGTTGCGCTCAACGAGTTCCGCCTGGATCCCGGCTCGCTCGGCCTCCAGTCCGCGGATACGGAGGATCAACAGTTGGGCACGGCGCCGGCGCTCCTCGGCCTTGAGTTCGCGGTAGCGCTCCGCCGTTTCCGCCTGTTTCGAGAGCTTGTCCAGCTGACGGCTCACCTCGTCACGGACGTCCTCCAGACGCTCGAGGTTCTCGCGGGTGTCACGCATGCGCCGTTCGGTCTCCCGTCGCCGCTCCTTGTACAGGCTGATGCCCGCCGCCTCCTCGAGATAGGCGCGGAGCTCCTCGGGCTTCGCCTCGATCAGGCGGGAGATGGTGCCCTGTTCGATGATCGAGTAGCTCCGGGGCCCCAGTCCGGTCCCCAGGAACACATCGGTAATGTCGCGCCGTCGGCAGCGGCTGCCGTTGAGGTAGTACACCGACTGGCCGTCGCGATTGACCTGACGGCGGACGGCGATTTCGGCGAAGGCCGCGTACTGGCCTCCAAGGCTGCCGTCGGCGTTATCGAAGACCAGCTCGATGCTGGCCTGGCCGACCGGCTTGCGGCTGCCGGAGCCACTGAAGATCACGTCGGCCATGGAGCCGCCGCGCAGATGCTTCGCCGAACTCTCCCCCATGACCCAGCGCACGGCATCGATGATGTTGGACTTGCCACAGCCGTTCGGGCCGACGATGGCCGTTATGCCCCCGGGGAGAGGCACCGGCGTGGAGTCGACGAACGATTTGAAGCCGTTGAGGCGGATTCTGCTAAGCCGCATTGACGCTCGTGGCCATCCCGCGCTGAAGCGTCAAAAATACCCATTTTGGCGGTCACTGGGAAATTCCGCGGTGGCGGGTGCCCTCGCTAGCCGTTGTCTCCACGGCCCAGGCGGCGGTAGAGCGTACTCCGACTGATGCCCAGCGACCGTGCCGCCGCGCTGTAGTTGCCATCATGGGCTTCGACAGCCGCTTCCATGCAGCGCCGCTCGGCGGCCCGCAGGTCGTCGGACGCGTCGCCGACATCGAGCGGCGCCGGTGCCGCATTCACCATGAGGGTTTCCGGCAGATCGGCGATGTCGATGGGCCTGCCCGGTTCGCGCAACGCAATGGCCGTGCGAAGCACATTGTGCAGCTCGCGCAGATTACCCGGCCAGTGATGGCCCAGCAGTCTCTCCCGGGCGGTCGCTGACAGGGGTGCCTGGGGGTCCTCGTCGGCGATGAACCGGTCAATCAACCCGGCCAGATCCGCCCGCGAGCGCAGCGGTGGCAACTGGATCCTCAGACCGCAGAGACGATAATAGAGATCCGCGCGAAAGCGCCCCTCCGCAACCATCGCGGCCAGGTCGCAGTTCGTGGCGCTGATCAACGAGAAATCCACCTCCCGCGGCGCGCCCCCGCCCACCGGCAGAACGCTGCGCTCCTGGATGACGCGCAGCAGTCGGGTCTGCAGCGCCAGCGGCATGTCACCGATCTCGTCGAGGAACAGCGTCCCGCCATTGGCCTCCATGACGCGACCGTCGGCCCCACTGGCACTGGCGCCGGTGAAGGCGCCCGGGACGTACCCGAACAACTCCGCCTCGGCGAGCCCCTCGGGAATCGCCGCGCAGTTCACGGTCACCAGTGGCCCGTCGGACCGCGGACCCCGCGCGTGCAGCGCCCTTGCGGCCCACTCCTTGCCGGTCCCGGTCTCCCCCTCGATCAGCAGCGGAATCCCGCGGGCGAAGACGCGCTGCGCCCGCTGCAGCGTCTCGGCGACCGCCGGATCGCCGGCATGCAGTTCGCTGAACGGATCCTGGCTGCGTGCCTGCCCCGTGTCCGCCAGGTAGACGGAACGGGCGGTGGCGTGCTGCTGTGGCTTGATCACCCGGACACAGACCGTGATCCCCGTCGTTGTCCGGATCATCTGCGAGATCGAGTCACCCCGCAGGAGCTGCTCCAGTGAGCCCTCGAACAAGGCCTCGAATCCGGTCCCCGGCGCCAGGTTGGCGAAGTGCGAGCGGGCCACCGCATTGAGCGCGAGCAGTCGTCCGTCACCATCCACCGCGGCGATCCCCTCGCCGAGGGTGCCGAGGAGCTCCGGTCGGGCATGGAAATGCAGATAGATGGCCGCGGGGAACTCGGCCGCCAACATGCGGTTCTCGATCATCCGGGCGCCCATGCGAACGAGTCCGAGGGCATGAAGCTGGCGCGCCGGCTGATCACCGGAGACATCGAGAAGCCCGATGATTCCGCCGGCCGGATCATGGATGGGCGTTGCCGCACAGGTCAGGAACGTATTGCACTCGAGAAAGTGTTCCGGCCCGTGAACGGAGGCACAGCGTCCCTCAGCCAGAGCGACGCCGATGGCGTTGGTGCCGCGGGCCCCTTCGCCCCAGCAGGCACCGGGCGAGAGCGCCACCTGCTGGCTGCGCTCGCGGAAGCGCGGATCGCCCTGGCGCTCGAGAATCACGCCATGGGCATCGGCGAGGAGCACGGCGCTACCGCTGCCGGCGATCTGCTGGTGGAGGTTCTCGAGCTCCGGCAGGGCGAAGGCGATGAGCCGCTCATTCTCGGCCACGACGAGTTGCAGCGCCGCGGCATCGAGCACGGCGTCGGCCGCGCAGAGCTCCGGAGAGAGGCCGGCCCGCTGGACTCGTTGCCAGGAGGCCGCGACCCCATCGGCGGCACCCGGCGGGGAGACATTACCCGCCAACAGCTGGCGACGGACACCCACCAGCTCTTCACGGCCGCTCAGTGGCCGATCATCCATGGCCTCCTCCTCTGTCGCATTCTGCAACAGGTTGTCTCAACTCGGCACATTGGCCGGTGGAATCTGACGGTCCACTTAACAACAAGGATCGCTTCAAAAAGCGCCCATGACAAGGGCCTGAGCACTGGCCCACCATGCTGGCCCGGATCTTGCGATGCTTTCGATGGTCGCCCCATCTGGGGATACGACAAGTTGAAATAACGGAGGAGAAGGCATGATTTACGCAAACCCCGGAAGCAGCGATGCGATCGTCAGCTTCAAGAGCCAGTACGGAAACTTCATCGGTGGCGAGTGGAAGGCCCCGGTGGATGGGGAGTACTTCGAGAACCCCACGCCGGTGACCGGCCAGACCTTCTGCAGCATCCCCCGCTCCAAGGCCGCCGACATCGAGCTCGCCCTGGACGCCGCCCATGCCGCCAAAGACGCCTGGGGCAAGACACCGGTCGCCGAGCGTGCAGTGATTCTCAACCGCATTGCCGACCGCATGGAAGAGAATCTCGAGAAGATCGCCGTGGCGGAGGCCTGGGAAAACGGCAAGCCCGTGCGTGAGACGCTGGCCGCCGATATCCCGCTCGCCATTGATCACTTCCGGTATTTCGCCGGCGTGATCCGTGCCCAGGAGGGGACGATCGGCGAACTGGACAACGACACGGTGGCCTATCACATTCACGAGCCGCTGGGCGTGGTCGGGCAGATCATCCCCTGGAATTTCCCGATCCTGATGGCCACCTGGAAAATCGCGCCGGCACTGGCCGCCGGCAACTGCATCGTCCTGAAGCCCGCCGAGCAGACCCCGGCCAGCATCCTGCTCCTGGTGGAGATGATCGCCGACCTGCTGCCCGCCGGCGTCCTCAACGTGGTCAACGGCTTCGGTGCCGAAGCCGGCAAGGCCCTCGCCTCGAATCCGCGCATCGCCAAGGTGGCGTTCACCGGCGAGACGACCACCGGCCGTCTGATCATGCAGTACGCTTCCGAGAACATCATTCCGGTCACGCTCGAGCTGGGCGGCAAGTCGCCCAACGTCTTCTTTGACGACTGCTTTGCCGCGGACGACGGCTTCCGCGAGAAGTCGCTCGAAGGCTTTGCCATGTTCGCCCTCAACCAGGGCGAGGTCTGCACCTGCCCGTCACGGGCGCTGGTGCAGAAGTCGTTCTACGGCGACTTCATGGACGCCGCCCTCGACCGCGTCAGCCGGATCAAGACCGGCAACCCGCTGGATACCGACACGATGGTGGGCGCCCAGGCCTCGCGCGATCAGCTCGAGAAGATCCTCGCCTACCTCGACATCGGTCG
>CAJXND010000008.1 GCA_913056385.1 uncultured Ectothiorhodospiraceae bacterium | reverse complement strand
GTCAGGGCTTCCTGGGCGATCTGCATGGCGACGTCCTCTCGTGGCGCTTGGCGGGATAACCGTCCATTATACGGCCGGATCCGTTGCAGCAGCAATGTACCGCCGGCCCGCAGCCAATCCGCCGACCAACTGCTACGCTAGGCCCATGAGCGAAGCGGAGCGGCAGGACATCTACAGCGTCTCGAGGCTGAACCAGGAGGTCCGCATGCTCCTGGAACAGGCCTTCCCGTTGATATGGGTCGAGGGCGAGATCTCGAACCTCGCCCGCCCGCGTTCCGGTCACGCCTATTTCACGCTGAAGGATGCCGAATCACAGGTGCGCTGTGCGTTGTTCCGCAACCGCGCGATGCGCCTGCGCTTCACCCCCGAAAACGGCGACCAGGTGCGGCTGCGGGCCCGCATCGGCCTGTACGCCCCGCGCGGGGAATACCAGCTGATCGCCGAGCATATGGAGCCCGCCGGCGACGGCGCCCTGCAGCGGGCCTTCGAGGCACTCAAGCAACGCCTTGACCAGGAGGGCCTCTTTGATCCAGCCCTCAAGCGCCCGATTCCAGCCCTGCCGAAACGGATCGGTGTGATCACATCGCCGACGGGCGCGGCCATACGCGATGTGATCAGCGTGCTGCATCGGCGCTTCCCCGCACTGCCCATCCTGATCTACCCGGTTCGGGTGCAGGGCGACGGCGCCGCCGGGGAGATCGCCAGGGCCATTGATCTGGCCGATCTGCGCAACGAGGTGGATGTGCTGGTGGTCGGCCGCGGTGGCGGTTCACTGGAGGACCTGCAGGCGTTCAACGAGGAGGTGGTCGCCCGCGCCATCCATCGCTGCTCGTTGCCGGTGATCAGCGCCGTCGGCCACGAGGTGGACATCGCCATCACCGATCTGGTGGCGGATGAGCGTGCGGCAACGCCGTCCGCGGCTGCCGAGCGCCTGTCACCCGATGGTGAGGCGTTGAGTGGAACGCTTGCCCGGGGGGCCGATCGTCTGCGCCAGGCATTGTCGCGAACGCTGCGCGCACGCGCCGAGACGCTCACGGGCCTGGACCGGCGACTCGCGGCACAACACCCTGGCCGCCGGTTGCGGGATCGCACGCAGCGCCTCGATGAACTCGACCAGCGGCTGACACGCGCCGTTCAGGCAATGCTTTCCGGGCGGTCGACGGCCCTGCGGAATCTGGATCGGCGACTGCGGACCAACCCGCCGAGCCATCTCATCCAGCGCCTGGGCACCCATCGCGCCCATCTCGGCCAGCGGCTCGAGCGCGCCATGCAGGAGACGATCGCGCTGCGACGGGCACGGCTGCAGGAGAACGGGCGTGCGCTGGAGAGTGTCAGTCCCCTTGCGACGCTCCATCGCGGATACGCCATCGTCCAGCAGGCCTCCGATGGCACCATCCTCCGCGATGCATCCTCGGTGAGTGTCGGCGAGCCCATTCAGGCCCGGCTCGGCAAGGGGATACTCATGGCCCGGGTCGAGGGTCATGACGACGATACGCCGCTCACCGGCAAGAACTGATCCAGCGCAAAACCGCATCGCGTCTGGCTTGTTGCATCGGCGCCTCACGCGCATCATGACGGCACCATCCGCACCGCATCCGTGGGAGATTATGGATCTCGACGTCAGCCTCGGCCGCTACGGCCTCGACTTCGCCAGCCTGCAGACGCCGGAAGGCCTCTACCGGCTCGACCGGGCCTTTCTGGATGACCTGCAAACCGCCGCGCCCGGACTGGCCGCCCGACTCCTCGACTACCGCGGCCGCGAGACCGACCTGCCGGGCACGGAAAACAGCGAACTGCTGATCGAGCTCGGGCCGCATGTCGAGACCTTCATCGGCCGGCTGTTCGGTATCGAATCCGAGCTGAATGCACTGCGTGAATCGATCCTGGCGGACGACGTGGTCATGCAGTTCAAGCAGGCCTTCGTCCAGCGCCGCGTCAAGAAACACCGCCGCCCGGTCGAGCATTCCTTCGAGGAACTCGATGCCGCGGTACGCGCGAGTCTCGGATACGTTGAGAACGACGACGAGGAGCGTGCCATTGCGCGTTTCGGCATGGCGCTACTGGAGGACGAAGCAGCCAACGCCGATGCCATCGAGACACTCACCGCCTGGTGCAAGCTTGCCCGTCAGACAGCCGTTGGCCAGGCGCGGGTGCGGGGCTGGGCGAGCTTCCGACTCCCCGAGCGGGTTGACCACTTCGATCTGGTGCCCACCGAGACCGTGGAAGTAGACGGTGTGGGTCGGCGGCAGGCCGATCCCGAGCGCTGGCGTCACCGCGACGGCTTTTCGCTGACCGATGGCCGCATGGACAGTCGTGACGTACAGAGCGAGATCCACTACTGCATCTACTGCCACGATCACGAGGGCGATTTCTGCTCCCGCGGCTTCCCGGAGAAGAAGGCCCAGCCCGAGCTCGGCTTCAAGGTGGACCCGCTGGGCGTCACGCTCACCGGCTGTCCGCTGGAGGAAAAGATCTCCGAGATGCATGTCCTGCGCCGCGATGGCTACAACCTCGCCGCGCTGGCCATGATCATGGTCGACAATCCGATGGTCCCCGCCACCGGGCATCGCATCTGCAACGACTGCATGAAGGGCTGCATCTACCAGAAGCAGGACCCGGTCAACATCCCGCAGATCGAGACCCGCGTGCTCACGGACAGTCTCGACCTCACCTGGGGCGTGGAGCTCTATCACCTGCTGACCCGCTGGAACCCGCTGCGGCGAGAGCAGTACATCCAGCGCGCCGACAACAACCGACGCGTGCTGGTCGCCGGCATGGGGCCGGCCGGCTTCACCATGGCGCATCATCTCACCATGAACGGCACGGCCGTGGTGGGCATCGACGGGCTCAAGATCGAGCCGCTCCCGGCCGAGCTGCTCGATGCACCGGTAAAATCCTGGGCCGATCTGCAGGAGGATCTCGACGAGCGCATCCTGCTGGGCTTCGGCGGTGTCGCCGAGTACGGGATCACCGTGCGCTGGGACAAGAATTTCCTCAAGCTCATCTACCTCACGCTGGCGCGTCGACACAATTTCCGGGTCTTCGGCGGCACCCGGCTGGGCGGCACGGTCACGCTGGAGGATGCCTGGTCGCTCGGCTTTGATCATGTCGTTAACGCCACCGGCGCCGGACTGCCGCGGGTGGTACACATGGGCAACAGCCTGGCCCGGGGCATGCGCCAGGCGAGCGACTTTCTCATGGCGCTGCAGCTCACCGGTGCCGCCAAGGCATCAAGCCTGGCGAGCCTGCAGGTCCGGCTGCCCGCCGTGGTCGTCGGCGGAGGACTGACCGGCATCGACACCGCCACCGAGGTCCAGGCGTATTACGTCAAGCAGGTCGAGAAGATCCTGGAGCGCTACGAACGGCTCTCGGCGCAACTCGGCACCGACGCCGTCACGGCTGGCATGAACGACGAGGACCAGACCACCCTGGCGGAATTCGTCGAGCATGGCGTGGCCATCCGCGAAGAGCGGGCCAGGGCCGCCGCCGAGGACCGTGAACCCGATTTCAACCCGCTCATTCGCGCCTGGGGCGGGGTCACCGTGGCCTACCGCAAGGGCATGACCGATTCACCCGCCTACGTACGCAACCACGAAGAGGTGATCAAGGCCACGGAGGAAGCGCTCTACTATGCCGAGGGGCTCGAGCCACTCCACGCCGAGGTGGATGAACATGAGCATGTCAGTGCCCTCGTCTGCCGCGAGCTCACGCATCGCGAGGGTCACTGGGCACCGACGGGCGCCGAGCGCCGCCTCCCCGCCCGGGCCATTTTCATCGCCGCGGGCACCGTGCCCAACACGATTTACGAACGCGAGCACCACGAAACCTTCAGGCTCGACGGCAATCACTTCCTCGCCCATACGCCCACCGACCAGGGACTGGAGCCCGTGGACGATGCCGAGCACTGCAAGTCGAAGGTGTTCGGTCCCTTTACCTCCTATAACGAGGGAGGTCGTCGGGTCACCTTTATCGGCGACACCCACCCGGCCTTCCACGGCAGCGTGGTCAAGGCCATCGCCTCCGGTATGCGGACTTATCCCTATGTGGAGGCCGCCATGGCCCATGCGGCACCCGGCAGCAATGCGTCCCACGCCGACTTCATGAACCGCATGGATGATCTGCTCACCGCCCGGGTGGTCGAGGTTCGTCGGGACAACCCCGCCATGGTGGAGATCTGGGTGCGGGCGCCGATGGCGGCGCGCAATTTCCGCGCCGGGCAGTTCTTCCGGCTGCAGACATTCGAGTCACTGTCGCCGGTGGTGCAGGACACCCGGCTGCAGATCCCGCTGATCACCGTCTCGGGCACCGGCGTCCGGGACGACTGCATCCGCCTGATGGTACTGCAGTGGGGAGCCGGCCCCCGGCTCGTCGGACGCCTGCAGCCAGGTGATCCGCTGGTCCTCATGGGGCCGACCGGCGCACCGACGGACATGCCCACGGACCGTACGATCATGGTCGTGGCCGGCCGCTGGGGTGCCGCCGTGATGCTCGACATCGGTGCGGCGCTGCGGGCCGCAGGCAATCGCGTTCTCTATGTAGCGGCCTTCGGCGGTGCCGGCGATGTCGACCACCAGGACGAGCTGGAGGCCGGGGCCGATCAGATTATCTGGTGTACCGCGAAGGATGAGCTGATCGAGGCCCGACGGCCGCAGGACGTGAGCCTGCAGGCCACCGACATGATCGATGTGGTCAAGCGCTACGGCGCCGGCGAAATCGGCCCCGCGCAGGGCGGTATCCCGCTGTCGGATGTCGATCGGATCATGGTCATGGGCGGCACGGGACTGCTCAAGGGCTTCCAGCATGCCGTCCGCGGCGAACTGGCCGGACGGGTGGCGGAGGGCTGCGATGCATTCGGGACCGTCGGCAGCCCAATGCAGTGCATGATGCAGGGCGTCTGTGCCCAGTGCCTGCAGTGGCAGATCGACCCCGAGACGGGAGAGCGCACGCGACCGGTGTTCTCCTGTGCGGGCCAGGACCAGCCACTGACCTGGATCGATCTGGACAATCTCTCCGCCCGTCAGCAGCAGAACCGCCTCAGCGACCGGTTGAACGCCCAGTGGCTGGAGCAGGTCCTGCCAGAGGCGGAGACGGGTTAGCGCTCGAGAACCACCATGGCGATGGCGTAGCGGCGCTCATCGCTGATGCTCAGATGCGCGGTCTGAACACCCAGCCGCGCCGCCCGCCCGGCGGCCGGGCCATCGAACGTGAGCACGGGTGCACCGGTCTCGTCATGGCCCACCCGAAGATCGCGGAAACCCGCCTCCCTGCCGATCCCGCAGCCGAGAGCCTTGGCCGCCGCCTCCTTGGCGGCAAAGCGTCGCGCCAGAAACGCAGCCGCCTCGCCCGGACCGCTGGAGGACGCGCCCCGGTAGCCGGGCCATTCGCTGGGGGCCAGCAGCCGGGCGGCAAGACGCTCGCCGTGGTCGGCCTGCATCCGCTCGAGGCGGGCTATCTCGACGATATCCGTGCCGATACCGACGATGCTCAATGCCGCGCCTCGCGAATGAGCCGCTTCATCTCTCGCACCGCTTCCGTCAGACCCGTAAAGAGCGCACGGGAGACGATGGCATGGCCGATGTTGAGCTCGGTGATCTCGGGCAGCGCGGCGACCGGCGCCACATTGTGATAATGCAGGCCATGGCCGGCATTCACCTGCAGGCCAAGCGAGTGCCCCAGCCCGGCCGCCGCCTGGATGCGCTGGAATTCGGCATGGATCTCGGCGTCGCTGCGCGCCTCCGCGAAGGCACCGGTATGCAACTCCACGACCGGGGCGCCGGCCTCCGCGGCGGCATGGAGTTGCGCCGGCTCCGGGTCGACAAACAGCGACACGCGGCAACCGGCATCCGACAGAGACTGGCAGGCAGCCGCGCACCGCGCCACCTCGCCCGCCACGTCCAGCCCGCCTTCGGTGGTGAGCTCCTCACGGCGCTCGGGCACGAGACAGCAGTCGGTTGGCTGCACGCGCCTGGCGATGGCGAGCATTTCCTCGGTGATCGCCATCTCCAGATTCATGCGCGTCTGAAGGGTCTGGGCGAGCAGCTCGACATCCCGGTCGTTGATATGCCGGCGATCCTCGCGCAGGTGCACGGTGATGGCATCGGCACCCGCCTGTTCCGCGAGCTGGGCGGCATGGACGGGATCGGGGTAACGGGTGCCCCGACTGCGGCGCAGGCTCGCCACGTGATCAACATTGACGCCAAGCAGCGGCTCAAGGCTGCCCTGATGATGGGCCATTTTCCTGTTCTCCCCTGGCTGTGTAGCGGCTGTAGAGCTCGCGTGTCTTGAGCGGTCTGTTCCCCAGATGCGGTTGCAGCGCGGCCCGCATGAGATCGCGGCTGGCGCGGGCCGCCGACTCGGTCAACGGGTCCGTGGCAAGGGCCAGCAGCGTCGTGCCGCTGACCACCACACCGCCTGCCCGGGGGGCGGCGACCGGCGTCGCGCCATGGGCTGGATCGTACCGATACCACTGATCCGGCACCAGCGGCGCATCACGGGCATCCCGCCTCAAGGGCAGACCATAGCCGAGCAGGGCCAGAAGGTCCCGCTCGAACCCCCGCAGGACCACCGGTTCGGAAACGCCCTCGGCCAGGCCCTCGAGCAGCGTCAGATAATGCTCGAAAAGCCCGGGGTGCGGGTCCTCGCGTCCAAGCAGCCGGATGAGCAGTTCATTGGCATAGAGGCCACTGACCAGGCGCCGCCCGCGGAGGAGGAATGGCCGGCCGGCCGGTTCCGCCGCACGGAGCGAGCCGAGTTCGCCGCGGCTGCGCCAGGACAGGGCCAGCGGCTGCAGGGGCTGGAGCAGTCCCGCCAGGCGGGAGCGGCGACTGCGGACACCCCGGGCAACCACGCCGACACGGCCATGATCACGGGTCAGCAATTCAACGAGCAGACTGGTGTCCCGATAGGGTCGCGCATGGAGGACGAAACCCGGCTCCAGCGTCACCTCACGTGGGGCCGAGTTCATTCCGGCGGGGTGTAGCCAAGTGACTGGAGCATCCGTGCATCGTCCGACCAGCCCTCGCGGACCTTGACCCAGAGCTTGAGATAGACGCGGCCGCCGAAGAGCCGTTCCATTTCCTGCCGGGCGGCCGCGCCGATCCGCTTGATCCGCTCGCCACCCTCACCGATGACGATGCGGCGCTGGCCGACGCGCTCCACCCAGATAATGGCGGCAATACGGCGCAGCCTCCCCTCCTGCTCGAACGCCTCGATCTCAACCGTGCTGGCGTAGGGCAATTCATCGCCGAGCATCAGGGTGAGCTGCTCACGAACCAGTTCGGTCGCCATGAACCGCTCATCGCGATCGGTGACCTGATCCCGGGGAAAGAGTGGTGGACTGGCCGGCAGGTGCTCGATGACCGCCGCCTCAAGGGCTTCGAGGTTATCCTTTTTCTCGGCGGAGACCGGCACCACCGCCGCGAAATCCCCTCTTTCAGCCATTTGCGAGATATCCGGGAGTAGCCGGTTCTTGTCCCGGACGCGGTCGACCTTGTTGATCACGACAATCACCGGCGCATTGCTGCCCTTGAGCCGCCGGAGCACGCGCTCGTCTGCTTCGGTCCAGCGACCCGCTTCGGTCATGAAGACCACGATGTCGACTTCGCTCAGTGCGCTGCCGGCGGCCTCATTCATGTAGCGATTCATGGCGGTGCGCCCGCCCTCGTGAAGGCCGGGCGTGTCGACGTAGACGATCTGGGCATCATCCCGCTGATGAATGCCCAGAATGCGATGCCGGGTGGTCTGCGGCTTGCGGGTCGCGATGCTGACCTTCTGGCCGAGCAACGCGTTGAGCAACGTCGACTTGCCGACATTGGGTCGCCCCACCAGGGCGACAAAGCCGGCCGGCAGGGTATCCGGCGAGCGTGATTCCCGGCGGTCAGTCATCGTGGGCTCCGGCGATTTTCGAGAGCAGGTCGTCCGCCGCGGCCTGCTCGGCCCGGCGCCGGTTGCCGGCGACGCCCTGCCCCGCGAGTTGAAGGGATTCGCAATTGCAGAGCACGCGAAAGGTCTGTTCGTGGGCACGGCCGCTGACATGCTCGACATCATAATGCGGCAGTTCCAGATGCCGCGCCTGCAGGTATTCCTGGAGACGGGTCTTTGGATCCTTGAGTGCCTCCATGTCCGGCAGTCGCGCCAGATGTTCGCTGAAAAGGCGCAGGACGAGGTCGCGACCGGCCTCGTAGCCGCCGTCGAGATAGACCGCCCCGATCACCGCCTCGAGGGCGTCGGCGAGGATGGAGTCGCGACGACGTCCGCCGGTCTTGAGTTCGCCACTACCCAGGACGATATGCGGGCCGAGGGCGATGTCCCGGGCGATCTCCGCCAATGCGTTCTTGTTGACCAGCGAGGCGCGCAACCGACTGAGCTCGCCTTCCCGCAGGTCGGGCCGACGCTCGAAGATTTCCGAGGCGATGACGAAGTTGAGAATGGCATCACCGAGGAACTCCAGGCGCTCGTTGTTGGGGCCATCCGAACTGCGATGCGTCACCGACTGCTGCAGCAGCGTCGGGTTGTCGAAGCGCCACTGGATACGCTCGGCGAGGCGTTGGAGATCATTCATCAGCACTGCGCTCCCTGCAATCACTCAATGACGTCACCCATGCGTGACCAGTTCGGGCCACCGTTCCAGCTCAGCCAGATGAAAAAGGCCTTGCCCACGAGATTCTCCCGCGGCACCGGCCCCCAGAAACGGCTATCGCTACTCCGGTCCCGATTGTCCCCCATCACAAAATAGTGGGCTTCCGGCACGGTAAAACTGAACCCCCGGCCACTGCTGCCCCGGTGCTCGATCATCTCGTGCCAGTCATCACCGAGGCGCTCGCGAAAGAGGTTGAATGCATCGTCCCCGCTCCACTCGCCGAGGCGCTCGATGGGCACGGGCTCGCCATTGATGGCAAGGCGCTTGCCGGTATAGGTGATGGTGTCCCCGGGCAGACCAACAATGCGCTTGATGTAATCCTGGGAGGTATCCACCGGGTAGCGGAAGACCACGACATCACCAAGCGCCGGCTCACCCACCGGCACGATCAGCTCATGGCTGACCGGCAGACGCAGCCCGTAGCCGAACTTGTTGACCAGGATGAAGTCGCCCGCCTCCAGGGTGGGCAGCATGGAGCCGGAGGGGATGCGGAATGGCTCGACAATAAAGGAGCGCACGACGAGCACGATAATGATCACCGGGAAGAGCGACCGGCCCAGGTCCACCCACCACGAGACCCGTGCATCCGCCGGTCTTCGTCGTCGACGCCACCGATCGAATACCCAGATGACACCACTGACGGCGGTCAGCAGGACAAGAAGCACCTCGAAATCCAGCATCCGGTTGGCCCGCCTGCGCGTCTATTTGTCCTGATCGACCTGCAGAACCGCCAGGAACGCATCCTGGGGGATCTCCACCCGGCCGACCTGTTTCATGCGTCGCTTGCCCTGCTTCTGCTTCTCGAGCAGCTTGCGCTTGCGGGTAATGTCACCGCCATAGCACTTCGCCGTCACGTTCTTGCGCAGCGCCTTCACGGTGGAGCGGGCAATCACTTTGGAGCCCACGGCGGCCTGAATGGCCACCTCGAACTGTTGACGGGGGATGATCTCCTTGAGCTTCTCGGTGAGCTCCCGGCCGCGGCCCTCGGCCTGATCCCGGTGAACGATCACGGACAGGGCATCCACCCGATCACCGTTGACGAGGATATCCAGCTTCACCAGTCGCTCACGCTGGAAACGCCGGAACTCATAGTCGAAGGAGGCATAGCCCCGCGAGGCCGACTTCAGGCGGTCGAAGAAATCCAGCACCACCTCGCCCATGGGCATCTCGTACTCGAGGGCGATCTGGTTGCCGACATACTGCATGCCCTTCTGCGTGCCGCGCTTCTCCTCGCAGAGCTTGATCACCGCACCGACATAGGCCTGCGGCACCAGGATGCTGGCGTGGATGATGGGCTCGCGGATTTCCTCGACATCATTCACCGGCGGCAGTTCGGAAGGGTTGTGGACCAGATGGGGCTCTCCCTCCTTGTCCACCACCTCATGCACCACAGTCGGCGCCGTCGTGATGAGGTCGAGGCCGTACTCGCGCTCCAGGCGCTCCTGGACAATCTCCATGTGGAGCATACCCAGGAACCCGCAGCGGAACCCGAAGCCGAGTGCCTCGGAGTTCTCCGGCTCGTAATGCAGGGCGGCATCGTTGAGACGCAGCTTGCCGAGGGCATCGCGGAATGCCTCGTAGTCCTCGGAGCTGGTGGGGAACACCCCGGCAAAGACCCGGGGCTGCACGACCTTGAATCCGGGCACCGGCTCGCTGGTGGGGTTCTTCGCATGGGTGAGCGTATCGCCCACCGGCGCCCCGTCGATGTCCTTGATGCCGGCCACCAGGAAACCGACCCGACCCGCACTGAGCGAGTCCCAGGTCTTGCGCTGGGGCGTGAAGATGCCCAGCTCATCCACCTGGAACTCGCGGCCCGTGGACATGACCTTGATTTTCTCACCCTTGCGCAGTTCGCCGTCGAAGACGCGGACGAGACAGACCACACCAAGATAGTTGTCGAACCAGGAGTCGATGATCAATGCCTTGAGCGGGCCGTCGGGATCGCCCTGAGGTGCCGGAATGCGCTGCACGAGCGCCTCCAGCAGATCATCGATGCCATCACCGGTCTTGGCGCTGATCGGCACCACTTCGGCGCCGTCCAGTCCGATGATCTCCTCGATCTGCTGGATCACGCGATCCGGCTCCGCGGAGGGGAGATCGATCTTGTTGAGGACCGGGATCACCTCCAGGCCCTGCTCCACTGCCGTGTAGCAGTTGGCAACGCTCTGCGCCTCCACGCCCTGCGAGGCGTCCACCAGCAGCAGTGCGCCTTCGCAGGCGTAAAGCGAGCGGCTCACTTCGTAGGAGAAATCCACATGGCCCGGCGTGTCGATGAAATTCAGCTGGTAGGTCTGTCCGTCAGCGGCGGTGTAGTCGAGGGAGACGCTCTGCGCCTTGATCGTGATGCCCCGCTCGCGCTCGAGATCCATGGAATCGAGCATCTGCTCGCTCATCTGGCGGGACTGGAAATGCGCCGACCGCTCGATCAGCCGATCCGCCAGGGTGGATTTGCCGTGATCGATATGCGCGATAATGGAAAAGTTTCTGATCTGGTCCATGAAGTCCTGGCCCGGCTCAGGCCGCCTGCGGAAACAAGGAAGCCGCAGCAACCCGGGTTGCTGCGGCCCGGCCGGCCGACGGCCGACACATCAATCCGACACGATACCCATCAGGGCATACGCAGGGCAAGAAAGCGCTGGCTCTGATCCCTGAGGACGAGCAGCGGGACACTCCGGCCGGACTCGATGCCGGAGACGAGATCGCGGAACTGCCCCAGGCTGTCGATGGATTCACGGTTGACCCGCGTAATCACATCACCCGGCTCGAGCCCGGCTTCCGCCGCCGGCCCGCCGCTGACACCGGTCACCACAATCCCCTGGACATCCGGGTCGAGCCCGAGTGCCTCGCGGCGTTCCGCATTGAGCGGCTCGACGCTCAGCCCCAGCGCCTCGAAATCACCCGACCGGCCATCACGCCCGTCGTTCCGCCGCTGCCCGGCATCCTCCGGCAGCTGGGCCAGGGTGACCTCGATGGTTTCGCGGCCGCCATCACGCATGACGACCACCGGGACGGTTGAACCCACCGGCGCCCGACCGACCATCGGCGGCAGCGAACCCGAGGTGGGCACGTCACGCCCATCGAATTCCACGATCACATCCCCCGGCTCGAGACCGGCCGCGCCCGCCGGGCTGTCCGGGAGCACCTGGGCCACGAGCGCGCCTTCGGGCCGATCCATGCCGAAGGACTCGGCCAGATCACGGGTCACATCCTGAATCACCACGCCGAGCCAGGCGCGGCTGACCTCACCCCCCTCGCGGAGCTGGTCGGCGACCTCCATCGCCAGCTCGATGGGAATGGCAAACGAGATACCCTGGAACCCGCCCGAGCGGCTGTAGATGTGCGAGTTGATCCCGATCACCTCGCCGTCGAGGTTGAACAGCGGGCCTCCCGAGTTACCGGGATTGATGGCCACATCGGTCTGCAGGAACGGCACGTAGTTCTCTGTCGGCAGACTGCGGCCCTTGGCGCTGATGATGCCGGCGGTCACCGAGTGCTCGAACCCGAATGGCGCGCCGATGGCCAGCACCCACTCGCCGACCTCGACACCGGAAGACTCACCGGTCTTCACCGTCGGCAGATCGGTTCCGTCCACTTTCAGCAGTGCCAGATCGGTCCGGTCATCGGCACCGACCAGCTCGGCCGTCATCTGCCGCCGGTCATTGAGGCGCACAACGATCTCGGTCGCACCATCAACGACGTGGTGATTGGTGAGAATGTATCCATCCCCGGAGAGAATGAATCCCGACCCGAGGGAACGCGAATCCCGTCGGGGGGCCGGATCACCATCCTCGTCCGTGAAACGGTCCATGAAGTCGCGGAAGGGGTGCCCCTCGGGCAGCTCATCCGGATCGGGCATCCCCGGGATGTTCGGCATGCCCCCCTGATGGGCCTCGATCTCCTGGGTGGTGCTGATGTTGACCACCGCCGGACTGTTGTCACGGACCAGCCCGGTGAATTCCGGCAGATTCTGGGCGATGGCGTTGCCGGCCGGCATCGTCATGACCATAACGAACGCCATGACGAGCATGCGAGGCATGCAGACGCGATTAACTGGGGTTTTCATGAATCTATTGTCCTGGCTGACTGCTGTCGGTATTGAGGACAAGCGAGCGGGCGATGCGTTCCACCGTCACCGCCGGCACCTCGCCCACAACGATGGCCTGATAACCGTCACGCGTTCTTCCATAGGCGTTCATCGCGCCCATCTGCATGCCACCCTCGAAACGCCCGGCCTGGCTTTCCGGCTCGATATATACCGATACCGTGGCCAGTCCATCGGAGAGCATGAGATGGCGGACGGGGTGGGGGCGACCGGGGAGCTGCTGGATACGGTCCATCTGAACGGCGAACCCCGCGAGCTGCTCGGCCACCGCCCACGCCTGTTGAGACTCGACTTCGATTTCAGCGCGGGCGAGGTCATTGGTAATCCGCGCATACGCCTCCTCTTCGCCCGATAGCGTAGGCTCGAGCAGCGCGGGATCGATCCGGTCGAGGATTTCGATATCCAGCATCATCAGCTGCTCGATGACCTGGTCATCGGGCCCGAGCACCTCCGCCCGGGTCAGCAGGCCGGTTTCGCGATCAAGCCAGACCGAGTACCCGTAACGAAACTCATCCTGAGGCTCGAGCATGATCTGCATGGCGGAGCGCCCGGCAACCCGATCCTCGCCCACCAGGCGCAGCTGATAGTGGGGGCGCAGGCGGTCGACATCTTCGGGGATCCGCGCACTGAGGGGACGACGCAGCTGCCGCTGGTCGATGAGGACCGACTCGCTGTTACCCAGAATGCAGGTGACGGAATCATCACCGCGGAGGATTTCGCGGGGTTGTCCCGACAGGGAGACGAGACGCTCACGGATTCCGGTATCGGCATCCGCGGAACGCCAGATCTTCATGCTGCCGATATCGCTTCCGTGTTGATAGACGAACTCACCGATGAAACTGTTGCTGTCGCGGGCCTCGTTGGCCCACTGCACCCAGTCGGCGGCCGACTCGGGAGACTCACTGGCCAGAGCAACCGGAGAGACGGCGATGAAGGCGAGCAGGAGCCCGCCCCGAGCCGCGGATTCGAGGGTATGCCCGAGGCGTCTAGCGTTCCGCATCATGACTGACGATACGGGCGTATTTCAGCGTTCCGCCAAGGCGTCCGGTTGCCGCGTGCTCACTGTGATTGACGAAGTAGGGGCTCAGACGGCGGCGAACCTCGGTGTCTCCCGATGCCGCGATGCCGGGTTCAACACTGCCCTCGCCGCCGACCCGGGACAGGCTGCCGGCAGCCGGTTCAGCAGGCACGCGAACCGCCACGTCCATCGATGGCTGGGACGGTTGGGATGGCCCGGAGACCATCGGCCATGCCACCACCAGACCGAGCGCCACGCTGGCCGCAAGCGCCACGCCGCCCACGGGCTGCAGGATGGGCGAGAGCCGACGCCAGCCGCGATCCTGGCCCGCGTCTCCGGCGGCGGCCTCATGGGACGGCTCGTCGCTCAGTGCCTCGCTCACCCGATCGGCAAGCCGCTCCGCGCCCGGTACGGAGTCACCACGGGCGGCGGCGTTGATTGCATGGTAGCGGATGAGCCGCTCGCGGAGTGCCGGATCCGCCTCGATCCGCCGTCGCAGAAACCGGGACTCGTCCCGACCCAGCTCATCGTCCACGTACGCGGAGAGTTGTTCCAGTGAATCGTCTTGCATCATCGTCACCCGTCTGTCCCGGATATGAGCGGCCGGAGCCGTTTGTCTATTGCCTCGCGGGCACGGAAAATCCGTGACCGAACCGTACCGATCGGGCAATCCATTGCCTCTGCGATTTCCTCGTACGTCAATCCCTCGAATTCCCGGAGCGTGATTGCGGTGCGCAGATCATCCGGCAAGTCCTCGATCGCGCTCATCACGGTCTCGTGCACCTGGTCGCGCTGGGCGAGTGCCTCCGGCGACTCCTGATCCTTGAGACGCGATTCAATGTCGTAACGTTCGGCATCCTGTGCATCGATGTCGTTATCCGGCGGACGTCTGCCCTGGGACACGAGATGATTCTTCGCCGTATTGATGCCGATGCGGTAGAGCCAGGTGTAGAAACTGCTGTCGCCACGGAATCGCGGCAGGGCCCGGTAGGCCTTGATGAAGGCTTCCTGGGAGACGTCCAGCGCCTCGGCGTGATCATGGACATAGCGGGAAATGAGCTTGACGAGCTTGTGCTGGTACTTGAGTACCAGCAGATCGAAGGCCTGCTTGTCACCGGCCTGAACACGCTCAACCAACTCCTTGTCCGCATTCGCGGTACTCATTTGCCCTCCGCGCCCGGCGCCCCCGGCAGCCGGACGCTGCCAGAACAAATTGACCAGGGAACACAGTAGAAGTTCACAGTGGTGGCAAGGCTATCGGATGCCCCGGAGCCCCGCAAACGCCTCACCACGCCTTTGCCTCGCGGCGCAGACGCCGGTGCGACTCGCCATCGAGCGCGTCCGATGGAATGACCAGGGCGCGACGACAGCCGCTGCCACGCAGTGATATGACGACCAGGAATGGCAGTATCAGCGCATCGGTCACGAGGGCCACCTCTTCGCTGCCATCGGCGCAGAGGACGCGGCATCGCCCGGACGACTCCAACCTGAAACCCCATGGGCCACGGTCGGCGTCGGGCCAGTGACAGCGCAGGGCGACAACCGTCACCGCCAGGGTGATGAGCAGGCCGGGAAGCCTGATCGATCCGGGCAGGCCGGCACTGACCAGCAATCCGATGGCCGCGAGGGCGGGCAGGAGGATCAGGGCGATACGCAAGCGGCCGCTAGGCCTGAGTCGATAGACCTGAGACGGCTCTGACGCGGTTGACGATATCGACAAGGGCACCCTCCCTGGGCCGCCGGCCGTTGACGAGCCAATCGATAAGGTGATCATCCTCGCAATCAAGCAGTTGCTCGAAAGCGGTCCGCCCTGCCCCATCGAGTGACCCGTAGCCACCGGACGGCGCCTCGAGGAAGCGCGTCAGCAGGCGATCCAGCTCTGTCGTGCCGCGCCGGCAACGCCAGCGCAGCCTGGATATCTCGCTCATACGCCGCGGCGGATCACTGCCGGGCGACCATGAGACGCTTGATCTCGGCGATGGCCTTGGCGGGGTTCAGGCCCTTCGGGCAGGCCGACGCGCAATTCATGATCGTGTGGCAACGATAGAGCTTGAAGGCATCGTCGAGATCATCAAGGCGACTGCCGGTATCCTCGTCCCGGCTGTCGGCGATCCATCGATAGGCCTGCAACAGAACGGCCGGTCCGAGGTAGCGGTCCGGGTTCCACCAGTAGCTCGGACAGGAGGTCTGACAGCAGGCGCAGAGGATGCACTCGTAGAGCCCGTCGAGCTCCTCGCGATCCTCCGGGCTCTGCAAACGCTCCTGGTCCGGCGGCGGCGGTGTCTGCGTGCGGATCCAGGGTCGGATCGACGCGTACTGCGCATAGAAATGGGTCATGTCGGGGACAAGATCCTTGACCACACGCATCGACGGCAGCGGGTAGATCCGCACATCGCCGTCGATTTCGTCGATCGCCTTGGTACAGGCAAGGGTATTCCGCCCGTCGATGTTCATCGCGCAGGAACCGCAGATCCCCTCACGACAGGAGCGGCGGAAGGTCAGTGTCGGGTCGATCTCGTTTTTGATCTTGACGATGGCATCGAGCACCATCGGCCCGCAGCTGTCCAGGTCCACCTCGTAGGTGTCGAGCCGCGGGTTCTCGCCGGAGTCCGGCTCCCAGCGATAGACCTTGAAGATCCGGGTATTCACCGCACCATTGGGCGCGGCGTAATGCTCGCCCTGCTTGATCCGGGAATTGGGGGGCAGGATGAACTGGGCCATGGCAAACCTCTCCTGGGTCAGTACACGCGCTTCTTGGGCGGAATGACTTCCATCTCGTCAGTCAGCGTGGTCATGTGTACCGGTCGATAGTCGAGCTGAACATCGCCACTCTCCTGCAGCCAGGAGACCGTGTGCTTCATCCAGTTCTCGTCATCACGTTCGCTGTAGTCCTCGCGGGCGTGGGCACCGCGGCTCTCCTGGCGGTTGAGCGCGGAATCCATGCTCACCACCGCATTACCGAGCAGGTTCTCGAGTTCCAGCGTCTCCACGAGATCGGTGTTCCAGACCAGCGAACGGTCGGTCAGCTTGACGTCGCCAAACATCGCCTGGATTTCGTGGATGCGCTTGTGACCCGCCTCGAGCGTCTCCTCGGTGCGGAAGACGGCGGCATAGTCCTGCATCGTCTTCTGCATCTGTTCACGGATACCGGCGGTCGGATGCTCCCCATCCGCATTGCGGAGGCGATCGAGTCGCGACAGCGAGTATTCCGCGCTGTCCGCGGGAAGCGGCTTGTGCTCGCCGGTTTCCGCGACGATCTCGGCGGCCCGGATGGCCGCGGCCCGACCGAACACCACGAGGTCGAGCAGGGAATTCGATCCGAGCCGGTTCGCCCCATGCACGGAGATACAACCCGCCTCGCCGATGGCCATCAGCCCCGGCACCACCGCATCCGGGTCGCCGTCGCGCGGCGCGACCACTTCGGCGCGATAGTTGGTCGGGATGCCGCCCATGTTGTAGTGCACCGTCGGCAGCACCGGGATCGGCGCCTTGGTGACGTCGACGCCGGCGAAAATCCGCGCCGTCTCGGCAATTCCCGGCAGGCGCTGATGGATGACCTCCGGCCCGAGATGCTCGAGATGCAGGTGGATATGATCGGCATTGGGGCCGACACCGCGTCCCTCCCGGATCTCCACGGTCATCGAGCGGGATACCACGTCGCGAGAGGCGAGATCCTTGGCATTCGGGGCGTAACGCTCCATGAAGCGCTCACCCTCCGAGTTGGTCAGATAACCCCCCTCGCCACGCACGCCCTCGGTGATCAGGCAGCCTGCGCCGTAAACCCCGGTGGGGTGGAACTGGGTGAACTCCATGTCCTGCAGCGGCAGGCCGGCGCGCAATACCATGCCGCCACCGTCGCCGGTGCAGGTATGCGCGGAGGTGCAGGAGAACCACGCCCGGCCATAGCCGCCTGTGGCCAGCACAACGATGTGGGCACGGAAGCGATGGATCTTGCCGGTGGCGAGCTCCAGCGCGATCACGCCGCGGCATGCCCCGTCCTCCATGATCAGGTCGAGGGCGAAGAACTCGATGTAGAACTCGGCCTGGTGGGCCAGGGACTGCTGGTAGAGCGTATGCAGAATTGCATGGCCGGTCCGGTCCGCCGCCGCACAGGTACGCTGGGCGGTGCCCTCGCCGAAGTGCGTGGTCATGCCACCGAACGGCCGCTGATAGATCTTGCCCTCCTCGGTCCGGGAGAAGGGAACCCCGTAATGCTCGAGCTCGATGATGGCCGGAATCGCCTCCCGGCACATGTACTCGATGGCATCCTGGTCGCCCAGCCAGTCCGAGCCCTTGATGGTGTCGTAGGCATGCCAGCGCCAGTCATCCTCGCCCATGTTGCCAAGTGCCGCGCTGACCCCCCCCTGCGCCGCCACGGTATGGCTGCGGGTGGGGAACACCTTGGTGACACAGGCGGTCTTCAGACCCTTTTCGGCCATGCCGAAGGTGGCGCGCAGACCGGCGCCGCCGGCACCCACCACGACGACATCATAAGTATGATCGACAATCTCGTAATCGGCGGTCATCGGTCAGCCTCCGAATGCAATCTTGAGGACGGCGAAGATCGCCGCCGTGGCGAGCAGCAGGGCCAGGAAACGCACGGCCAGCACCAGGGCAAGACGTACCCCCGTGTGGCTGACGTAGTCTTCGAGCACCACCTGCAGCCCGAGGGAAGCGTGATAGAACAGAACGCCGAAGGTCAGCACCATCACGATGGCATTGAACGGGCTACCCAGCCACGCCACGGCATTCGCGTAGCCGCCGCCGGTGTGCATCGCCAGCCCGACCACCAGCCAGAGCATGAGCGGGACCATGCCGACCGCCGTCATGCGCTGCATCCACCAGTGGGCTGTTCCGTGGTGCGAGGCGCCAAGCCCCCGAGCCTCTTTGATCGGTGTTCGATATTGCATGGGATCTCTCCTCAGACCAGGGCGATGAGCCAGGCGATGAGCGTGAGTGCCACCGCGGCGCCGATGGCGATCTGACCGGAACGCTCGGCGGTCTCCAGCTCGAAACCATGACCGGCGTCCCAGATCAGGTGCCGGATACCGTTGCAGAGGTGGTAGAAGAGGACGAACGTCCAGAGGAAAAGCAGAATCTGCACCGGCAGGCTGCCAAGAATGGCGCTGGCCGTCTGATAACTCGCCGGTCCGGCGGCCGCGGCGAGCACCCAGTAGACCAGCACCAGGGACCCGGCGGACAGCAGTACCCCACTGATCCGGTGGCTGATGGAGGTCAGCGCGGTGAACGGCAGACGATAGACCTGAAGATGCGGGGAAAGTGGACGATTATCCGTGCTCATCGCGGCTCTCTCCGGGGGCCATGTGTTTTGGAATTATCCCAATAAACTACGCTCAAGCAGCCTGGCGCGCAAGATCGCGGCACTGCAACAAACCGCCGATCGATCACTTAGAAGTCGGTACAACGGCCGTTACTCTCCCAGTCGCCGTAGCGGGTGGGCTCGGGCCCCCGTTGACCACCAACCTCCTTCGGCCAGGTCTCCGGCCGCTGCCAATCGGTCGTGTTCTCCGCGGACGGAGAAACCTCATCGACCGGGCGGGTCTTGTCGGCCGCCTCCGGGCGCTGTTCTTCGCGTTCATCAGTCATGGGCGTCCTTCCGGGTACATGTTGAATGACGTCAGTGGCATCATCTCACGGACATTCATCCGAACGCATTCGATCCGGAGCCGAGCATGCACGACCCCCTGCCCACGTTGGACGAAATGGAAATGGCCCTGGCGGACAGCGGCGTTGTCTGCCCCCTTACCTCGCTGGGCATTCTTCACGTGGCAGGCGAGGACAGCGGCGAATTTCTACACAACCAGCTCACCCAGGCCGTCAGCGACCTGGGCGGGTCGACCACCGCGCTCGCCGCCTGGTGCAACGCCAAGGGTCGAACCCGGGCGCTTTTCCGCGTCGTCCCGAGCGACACCGGCATGCTGCTCATTGCCGATGCCGAGCTGCTCCGGGCGATCCAGCCCAGGTTGCAGATGTTCATCCTGCGCTCGCGGGTCGCACTCACGGACCTGAGTGGCAGCGAGCGTCTGCTGGGCCTGGCCGGGCCCACCGCCGAGACCCTGCTCACCGAGGCCGCCGGCTCACTGCCGGTCCGTCCCGACGGGCTGACGCGCGCCGGTGATCTGCACGTCATCGCACTGCCCGGCGATCGGGGGCTGCGCTATCTGCTCCTCGGACCGAACGAGCAGATCGAGACATTCCGGCAACGCTTCCGGGACGCACTGACCGAGGGCAGCGAGGTGTTCTGGCGGCTCCAGGATATCCGCGCCGGCCTGCCCGCCATCACGCCGGAAACCAGCGAATCGATCATCCCCACCATGCTCAACCTCGAACCGCTGGGCGGAATCAGTTACGAAAAGGGCTGTTATCCGGGGCAGGAAGTGGTCGCCCGGATGCACTACCGGGGCCAGCTCAAGCGCCGACTCTACCGTGCCCGCGTGGCCGGGGATCCGCCGGCACCGGGCACCCCCGTGAACGATCTCGAGGGCGGTGAGGCCGGGCTTGTGGTCAGCGCCGCCGAGGCGCCCGGGGAAACGAGTGAGATGCTCGCCGTCCTGCGGATCGACAAGGCCGGCGACGAGGCGCTGACGGCCAACGGCGCCAGCCTCGAACTGCTCGAGCTTCCCTATCCGCCGCCGGCCTGACGGGCCGGATCAGGCCTCCGGCCGCATCGCCGGGAACAGCAGCACATCGCGGATGGAGGGGCTGTCGGTGAGCATCATCACCAGACGATCGATACCGATGCCCTCACCGACCGCCGGCGGCATGCCATATTCCAGGGCCCGAATGTAGTCCTCGTCGTAATGCATGGCCTCTTCGTCACCGGCGGCCTTTTCCTCGGCCTGATGCCGGAAGCGGCGGGCCTGGTCCTCGGCATCGTTGAGCTCGGAGAACCCGTTGGCGATCTCCCGGCCGGCAATGATGAGCTCGAAGCGCTCGGTCACGGTCGGGTCGTCGTCCCGCGGCCGGGCCAGCGGCGATACCTCGGTGGGATAGTCGATGACGAAGGTGGGCTGGCGCAGGCGGCTCTCGGCCGTCTTCTCGAAGATCTCCAGCAGCAGCTTGCCGACGCCCCACTGGGCCTGGACATCAATGCCGAGCTCCCCGGCACGTCCGGCCAGAGCCTCGCGGTCGTCCAGCCGTCCGGCCAGCCCAGGGTTCTCGGCCAGCACCGCGTCCCGCATGCTCAGTCGCGTAAATGCAGGCGCCAGATCGATCCGCTCACCCTGCCATTCGATCTCCTCGCTGCCGACCACTTCCCGGGCCAGCCCCCGGAGGAGCACTTCGGTCAGGTCCATGGCGTCGCGGTAGTCGGCGTAGGCCTCGTAGAACTCCAGCATCGTGAACTCGGGGTTATGCCGGGTAGAGACGCCCTCGTTGCGGAAATTGCGGTTGATTTCGTAGACCCGCTCGAAGCCGCCCACCACCAGGCGCTTGAGGTAGAGCTCCGGCGCCACGCGCAGGTAGAGATCCAGGGCCAGGGCATTGTGATGGGTCACAAACGGCTTGGCGGCCGCGCCCCCCGGTATGGGCTGCATCATCGGGGTTTCCACCTCGAGAAACCCCTGTTCATGGAAGAGGTCCCGGATATAGCGCACGATCCGGCTTCGCATATTGAAAATGCGCCGCGCCTCGGGGTTGGTCATCAGATCGAGGTAGCGCTGGCGATAACGGGCCTCGGTGTCTCCGAGACCGTGGTACTTCTCCGGCAGAGGCCGGAGCGACTTGGTCAGCAGGCGCAACTCGTCACATCGCACCGAGAGCTCCCCGGTTTTGGTGCGCATCAGGGTGCCCGAGGCACCGACGATATCGCCGACATCCCAGCCCTTGAACGCCTCGTAGACGCCCTCCGGCAACTCGTCGCGACGGATGAAAAGCTGAATGTCGCCCGACATGTCACGCAGGGTGGCAAAGCTCGCCTTGCCCATGACCCGCTTGAGGACCATGCGTCCCGCGATGCTGACGCGAACGGCCTCCGCCTCCAGGCGTCCGGCATCCCAGTCTGCACAGCGTTGCTGCAGATCGCCGGCCCGATCCCGGGGTCGAAAGTCGTTCGGGAACGCCTCGCCGCGCGCCCGCCACTCATCCAGCTTGCGTCGCCGCTCCGCAATCAGACGATGCTCTTCCTGCTCTTCGGCCATGGTGTTCTCTTCCCGCGGATACTTGTCTGAACCGGGCTTTAGAGCCCGGCCTTGAGGCTTGCCTCGATGAACGGGTCCAGGTCGCCATCAAGGACGCCCTGGGTATTGCCGACTTCGACACCGGTGCGCAAGTCCTTGATTCGGCTCTGGTCCAGTACATAGGACCGAATCTGACTCCCCCAACCGATATCGGCCTTGGAATCCTCCACCGCCGCGGCCTGCTCGCGTTGCGCTTCCATCTCGCGCTCGTAGAGCTTGGCACGCAGCTGATTCATGGCCGTGGCACGGTTCTTGTGCTGCGAGCGATCATTCTGACACTGCACCACGATACCGGTGGGCAGATGCGTGATCCGCACCGCCGACTCCGTGCGGTTGACATGCTGCCCGCCGGCCCCGCTCGCCCGGTAGACATCCACCCGCAGGTCGGATGGGTCGATCTCCACCTCGACATCCTCATCCAGCTCGGGGCTCACGAACACCGAGGCGAAGGAGGTATGCCGACGGTTGCCGGAGTCGAATGGCGATTTGCGCACCAGCCTGTGAACACCGGTTTCGGTGCGCAGCCAGCCGAAGGCATGATCGCCCTCCACGCGAACCGTGGCGCTCTTGATGCCCGCCTGCTCGCCCTCGGACACCTCGATGAGCTCGCCCTTGAAGCCCTTGTGCTCGATCCAGCGCAGATACATGCGCAGCAGCATTTCCGCCCAGTCCTGCGCCTCGGTACCACCGGAACCCGCCTGAATGTCCAGAAAGGCGTTGGCCGGATCCATCTCGCCGGAGAACATGCGGCGGAACTCGAGGCCCTGCACGGTCTTCTCGTACTCGGCCAGGTCGCCGGCGACGGCGGCCAGGGTCTCTTCGTCGTCCTCCTCGCGGGCCATTTCCAGCAACTCACCGGCATCCCCGAGCCCGGTGATGAGCCCGCGCATCTGCCCGACGACCCGCTCCAGCGATGCCCGTTCGCGGTTCAGGGCCTGGGCGCGGTCCGGATCATTCCAGACGTCGGGCTGCTCCAGTTCACGATTGACTTCCTCGAAGCGTTCCTCCTGCTCAGGGAGGTCAAAGATACCCCCTCAGGGACTCGGTGCGTCCCTTGAGGTCGTCGATCTGACTGGCGAGTTGATTGGTATCGAGCACGTTATCCCTCTTGCTTTGTGCGTTCGCGGTGTTGCGTCAGCGCACCGTTTCCCAGGCGCGGGCCAGCCGCTTCTCGGAGACCCGCTCGCGGGTACCCAGATCCTGCGCGAACAGAGACACCCTGTACTCCTCGATCAGCCAGCGAATCTGCTCGAGCGCCGGGTCGCGGATGGCCTTGCGCGCGTGGCGGGCCATGGCCTCATCGAGACGACGCTGATGCGGCTGTATGGTGGCGAGACCCGCCTGATCCCGGCTCGGATCGCGCTGGATCCGCTCCACTCGTCGCTGCATCGCCGTCAGATAGCGCGGCAGATCCTCGAGCCGCTCGACCGGGGTATCCAGCATGAATCCCGGATGCACCAACCCGTCCAGCTGATGACGCAGATCCTGGTAACTGTCCACCAGGCCCAGCGGAATCGACCCGGTGACGGCACGGCGCACGCTCTTTTGCCGCGCAAGGATATCAGAGACGCGATCCCGAAGCCGCTCCGCCGTCGCAATGATGTCGGCACGCCCCGCGTGGCAGATGGCCAGCCAGCTTTCCCGGTCCCGCGGGACACCGGCACTCAGGAAAACATGATCGAAGACCGCCTCGGCGAACTCACGCTTGAACGCGTCGGCCGTATCGACATCGCGGTAGTCGATGGCCATGTGATCCAGCCCCTCCAGGCCCCGTCGCAGATGCCGCGCCTGCTGCGCGAAGCGCTTCATGAGCAGGGCCCGGACGCCGGCGCGATGGCAGGCCGCCGCCCTTTCGGGCGCGTCCAGCAGTCGCAGGGCAAGGCCGTCCTGCTCGACCCGCAGCGCAGGATAGCCCTGCAGGGTGATACCGCCCTGCTCGAACGGCACCCGCTCGGGCAGCTCACCGAAGTCCCAGTCGGTGATTCCGGTGCGCTCGAAACCCGAATCACCGGGCGCCTCGAATCCCTCCGCGGCATGCTCGGCAAACTCCCGCTGCAGCGCCGGCAGGTCCCGGCCGCTGCCAAGGACCCGGCCCTCGCGATCGAGGACGGCGAAGCGCATGCGCAGGTGCACCGGTACCGCGACCTCGTCCCAGATCCCGGCGGGCAGATCGACGCCGGTCATGCGGCGGAGCTCGCCGCGGACCGCCGATTCCAGCGAGCCCTCCCGCACCGTGATCGATTCCAGCACGGCACGGGCGAAGTCCGGCACGGGCACGAAGTTGCGTCGCAGTGCCTTCGGCAGCGCCCGGATGAGCGTGATGACCTTCTCCTCCAGCAACCCCGGCACCAGCCACTCGAAGGGCTCGGGCGCCAGCGCATTGAGTGCAGCCACCGGAATACGAACGGTCACGCCATCATCGTCACTGCCCGGCGCGAAGTGATAGTGCAACGGCAGGCGGATACCGTTGAGCTCCAGATGATCGGGGTAGTCCACCTGCCCGGTGTCCACCGCCCGGGCCATCAGCTGCCCGCGATCCAGTCGGAGAGGCTGATCGTCGCCGCCCTCCCGCAGCCATCGATCGAGGCTCGGGCCGTCCACCACCGATTCCGGAAGCGCCGCGTCGTAGAACGCGACCAGCGCGTCAGGTTCGACCAGCACGTCGCGGCGACGGGCCTTGGCCTCCAGCGCCTCGACCTCTTCAACGAGGGCGCGGTTCGCTTTGAGGAACGCCGGGGCATTCGGCGGCGGATCGCCAAGCAACCCGTCACGGATGAATATCTCGCGCGCCTCGCGCGGGGCCACGCGGGCGTGATCGACCTTGCGGCCACTGACGATGGGCAGGCCATAGAGGGTCACGTCCTCGCGGCCGAAGACCTTGCCCTTCTGCGCATCCCACCAGGGATCGTGATAGCGGTGCTTGACCAGATGCCGGGCCAGCGGTTCGATCCACTCCGGCCGGACCTCGGCCGCCGTGCGGGCAAACACCCGGCGGGTCTCCACGAGCTCGGCAGCCATGATCCAGCGGGGACGTTTCCTGGCGACGCCGGAGCCGGGATGGATGGC
This sequence comes from uncultured Ectothiorhodospiraceae bacterium, assembly GCA_913056385.1. GTDB lineage: Bacteria > Pseudomonadota > Gammaproteobacteria > Nitrococcales > Nitrococcaceae > Spiribacter. The sequence goes on along the minus strand of CAJXND010000008.1, from coordinate 28,589 downwards.
GAGCTTGAGCCCCCGCGGGCCGACATACTCCTCGCCCTCGTCGCGACGGGCGATATTGGACAGAAACCCGCTCAGCAGCGCCCGATGAATGGCGATGGGCTTCGCCGGTCGCTCGTTCTCGGCGAGCCCCATGTCGCGGACCAGCCCATGGAGCTGCCCGTGCACGTCGGCCCATTCGCGCATCCGCACATGCGAGAGGAAATGATCATGACACCAGGCCTGCAGTTTGCGCCGGCTCAGATGATGTGCCTGCTCCCGGTACTCGTCCCAGAGCCGGAGCAGCCCGGCGAAGTCCGATTGCCGATCCTGCCACCGGGACTGTGCGTTGTCCGCCGCTTCACGATGATCCATGGGGCGCTCGCGGGGATCCTGGATGGACAGCGCGGCGGCGAGGACCAGCAGCTCCCGGAGGGCGCCCTCGCGTTCACCGGCGAGCAGTATCCGGGCAATCCGCGGGTCCACCGGCAGGCGGGCCAGCTGCCGGCCGAGCCGGGAGAGGTCCTGACGCCGGTTGAGCGCGCCAAGCTCGTCCAGCAGCTTCAGGCCATCCTTGACGAACCTCGGGTCCGGCGGCTCGATGAACGGAAAGTCCTCGATGGCCCCCAGCCGCAGGTGCTTCATCTGCAGGATGACCGAGGCGAGGTTGGTCCGCAGGATCTCGGGGTCGGTAAAGCGCGGTCGCGACTCGTAGTCGGCCTGGTCATAAAGCCGGATGCAGACGCCCGGACCCTCGCGGCCACAGCGCCCGGCGCGTTGATCGGCGCTGGACTGGGCCACCGGTTCCACCGGCAGCCGCTGCACCTTGGTGCGGTAGCTGTAGCGGCTGATCCGCGCCAGACCGCTATCCACCACGTAACGGATACCGGGCACGGTCAGCGACGTCTCGGCGACGTTGGTCGCGAGGACGATGCGACGGCCGCGATGAGCGGCGAAGACACGCTGCTGCTCGGCGGCGGAGAGTCGACCATACAGCGGCAGGATCTCGGTATGGAGCGGGTGGTGCTTGCGCAGCGCCTCGGCGCACTGACGGATCTCCCGCTCCCCCGGCAGGAACACCAGCACATCGCCGCGGCCCAGGCCGGCGAGCTCATCCACTGCCTCCAGTACCGCCTGCCTGAGACTGCGCTCGCGCTCGTCCTCCGACTGCTCGACCAGCGGCCGATAACGGACTTCCACCGGCCAGGTGCGCCCCGAGACCTCGATGACCGGCGCATCGCCGAAATGCTCGGCAAACCGTGCCGGGTCGATGGTCGCCGAGGTGATGATCACCCGCAGATCCGGTCGTCGGGGCAGCAGCCGCTTGAGGTAGCCCAGCAGAAAATCGATGTTGAGGCTGCGCTCATGGGCCTCGTCAATGATCAGGGTGTCATAGCCCCGCAGCATCTCGTCGGCCTGGGTCTCGGCGAGCAGCATGCCATCGGTCAGCAGCTTGACCCGCGTCTGCGGTCCGCTACGGTCACTGAAACGGACCCGGTAACCCACCCCCGCACCAAGTTCGGTGCCACACTCTTCCGCCACCCGGCTGGCAAGGCTGCGGGCGGCAATGCGTCGCGGCTGGGTATGCCCGATCACGCCGTCGATCCCGCGTCCGAGCGCCAGCATGAGCTTCGGTAGCTGGGTACTCTTGCCTGACCCGGTCTCGCCGCAGATCACCACCACCTGGTGATCGCGCACGGCGGCCTGGATCTCCTCGGCATGCTCGAGGACCGGCAGGTCCAGGTTGAAATCCGGATGCAGCGTGATGGCCTCGCGGGCAGCGCGAGCGCGCTCCCGCGAGCGATCGGGAGTGCCTTCCGGGCGTTGACCGCGGCGGTTGCCGCGGCGGCGACGTCGGCGTTCAGTCATCCGGGTCGTGGGCGTCGTCCACTGAGCGAGTGTCGGGCCGGCGTCGGCGGCGACGGGTGTTGCGCGGTTCGAACCGCAGCGCCTCGAGATGCCAGTCGTGCCCTTCGCAGGTCAGGATCAGGCAGCCCGGCCCGCCGTAGGTGCGGGTGCGGCCCGCGGCGCCGGGATTGAGCATCCATGGCGTTACCGATTGTTCGGTGAGCTGCTGATGGCTGTGGCCATACACCACGGCGCGATAGTCGGCGAAGTCGCGACGGTATCGGCGATGCCGCTGTTCGAGACTCCCGCCATCATCGCCATGGATGAGCTTGACGCGCCCACCCGGCAGCTCCACGGAGGCCTCGCGGGGCAGCTTCTCCAGCGTATCGAGCTCGGTTTCCGGCCAGTGGGCGGCGTCATCATTGTTGCCGCGGATGGCGATCACCTCCTCGCGCGGATGCAGGGCGAAGAGGATATCAGCCCCGCCGACATCACCGGCATGGAGCGCAATATCGCAGTGGCTGACCTGTTCAGCCACGCGGCTGTCGAGAAACCCGTGGGTATCCGCGAGGATCGCCACGCGAACCGGCCGGTCGATCATGACCGAGCGAAGCCCTCCGCGATGGCGTCGCTGAGCTGTTCGTACTCGTTGGTCACCGGGAAACGGGGGAATTCGCGGATCACATTCTCGGGCGCCCGGAACAGAATCCCCTGGTGGGCGGCCCCCAGCATCGCTGTGTCGTTGTAGGAGTCGCCCGCGGCCACCACGCTGAAGTTGAGTTCACGCAGTGCCGTCACCGCGGCCCGCTTGTGGTCCGCCATGCGCAGGCGGTAACCGCTGATCTTCCCGTCCGCCGCTGTCTCCAGCGTGTGGCAGAACAGCGTCGGCCAATCGAGCTGGCGCATCAGCGGGCGGGCGAATTCATAGAACGTATCCGAGAGAATGATGACCTGATAGTGCTCGCGCAGCCGGTCCAGGAATGCCTTGGCACCGGGCAGTGGTGCCATGCGATCAATCACCGCCTGGATATCCGGCAACCCGAGCCCGTGCCGGGCCAGGGTATCGACGCGCATCCGCATAAGCTCATCGTAATCGGCGATATCGCGTGTGGTGGCACGCAGCGCCTCGATGCCGGTGAGGTCGGCGAAGTCAATCCAGATTTCGGGGACGAGCACCCCTTCGAGGTCGAGACAGACGATATTCACTTGATTACGCCCAAAGAATCAGGGTGGCGGACAGTAAGGCTTTTCCCGGAAGGCTGCAAGCCGGACGCCGTTGTTTCATGAAAACGTCATGCCATTGAACCAACGTGACACCGCCCCCATCTAATGGCATGTTGCACATGCTCGTGCCCGAACACCGACGGAGGTAGACAACGATGGCTCAGGATTTTCGCGCAGTCACGGCAGGCCGCAGCACGACGGGTGGTTCGGTACTCGCCACCAACAAGGTGCTGCGCAATACCTATGCGCTTCTGGCGATGACGCTGCTGTTCAGCGCCACCATGGCCGGCGTGGCCATGGCAACCAGCGCGCCACCCATGCACTGGCTGCTGGTACTGGGCGGGTATTTCGGTCTCCTTTTTCTGACCACCTCCCTGCGCAACAGCGTCTGGGGACTGGCAAGCGTTTTCGCGCTCACCGGATTCATGGGGTATACGCTGGGGCCGATCATCAGCCTGTATCTCGGCGCCTTCAGCAACGGTGCAGAACTGGTGATGATGGCCCTGGGCGGCACCGGCGTCATCTTCCTCGGGCTGTCCGCCTATGCGCTAACCAGTCAGCGTGATTTCAGCTTCATGCGCGGGTTCATCTTCGCCGGCGTGCTGGTGGCCTTCGCGGGCTCCATCGTCGCGATTCTCTTCTCCATCCCCGCACTCTCGCTGGCGGTCAGCGCCGCCTTTGTCGTGCTGATGAGCGCGCTGATCCTCTACCAGACCAGTGAGATCATCCATGGCGGGGAGACCAACTACATCATGGCGACGATCACCCTGTACGTGACCATCTACAACCTGTTCCTGAGCCTGCTCCAGCTGCTGAGCGCCTTCGCCGGCGAGCGCTAGGACAAGGCCGGACAACGCCTCCCGAAAGCCCCGGCCTGCCTCAACGGCAGGTCGGGGCTTTTCTTTTGCCGCGCGACCGACACCAGTCTGGGAAAAGTGTTACCGCTTGAAGCACAGATAGTCAGACGCTATAACACACGGCTAATCTGCTGCATTTTGGAATAATACCCATGAAGCTCAGTCAGCTGCGCTATATCGTTGAGGTCAAGCGCCGTGGGCTCAACGTATCGGCCGCCGCCGATGCGCTCTATACGTCGCAACCCGGGGTCAGTAAACAGATTCGCCTGCTCGAGGATGAGCTTGGCGTGCCGATCTTCGAGCGCAGCGGGAAACATTTCACAGGGCTCACCCGCGCCGGCGAAGAGGTCATGACCGTGGCCGAACGAATGCTGGCGGAAACCCGCAATATCAACGCCATCGCCGAGGAGTACGGCGATGACCGATCCGGCAGCCTGGCGATTGCTACCACCCATACCCAGGCTCGCCACGCCCTGCCTGACGCCGTACAGGATTTCCGCCGTCGCTATCCGCGGGTGAGTCTGCACTTCCACCAGGGCACCCCCGTGCAGATCGCCGAGATGGCCACCGCCGGCGAGGTGGACTTTGCCATTGCCACCGAGGCACTTGAACTCTACGAAGACCTGGTCATGCTCCCCTGCTATCGCTGGAACCGGAGCATCGTCGTCCCCGAGGGCCACCCGCTCTGCGAGCGCACGCCGCTGACACTGGAAGCCATCGCGGAATACCCGATCGTCACCTATGTGTTCGGCTTCACCGGGCGCTCACGGCTTGATGAGGCATTTGCCGACCACGGGCTGTCTCCTGATGTGGTATTCACCGCCACCGACTCGGAGGTCATCAAGACCTATGTTCAACTCGGCCTCGGCGTAGGCATCATGGCCAGCATGGCCTTCGACGCCCGGCGCGACGAGGGTCTGGTGGCGCTGGATGCGAACCACCTCTTCGAGCCGAGTACGACGCGCATCGGATTCCGGCGCAATGCCTACATGCGTCGCTACATGCTGGCCTTTATCGAAACCTTTGCGCCGCACCTCACCGAGGATGTGGTGGCCGAGGGGATCCGGGCCCGCTCGCCGGAGCAGCGCAAGGCACTCGAGGACAGACTGGAGCCGATGCTCGGCAAGACCAACGCCTAGAGAGAGACTGCCGCGATGGACCCGGAGCTGCTGGAAATCCGCCGTCATCTGGGGGCCTATCCGCCCTTCGACGCACTCTCCGATGAGTTGCTGGATGAGGTCGCAGAGAACATAGAGATCAGCTACTACCGGGCAGGCAGCCAGATCCTCGCGGCCAACCAGTCCATCGAGTCGCTGTGCTATGTACGCAGCGGGGCGGTTGAGGTCTACCGCCGTACCGGCGACCTCTTCGACCGGCTGGGCGAGGGCAGCATCTTCGGTCACTACGGCCTGCTACGCGGGCGCCGTGTGCACTATCCCGCCGTCGCCATCGAAGACACCCTCATCTATGCCATTCCGGTGGCGGTTTTCGACCACCTCTGCGAGGCGGACGATGACTTCGCCGATTTCGTCGAGCTGGGTCGCCCGCGGCTGGAGGCCGCCGTGGAAACGCAGCGCCGCGGCAACGACCTGATGACCACGCGGGTCCGCAAGCTCGTCACCCGCGCTCCCCTGATCGCCGAATCCAGTGAGACCGCTCGCGAGGCGGCGCTGCGCCTGGCCGACGAGCCGGCGGCGGCATTGCTGGTTGTCGAGGCAAGCGGCGATGATCCGCGCTACACCTATGCTGATGCGGAGGGCGCGTTATGGCAGGTACGCGGCATCCTGACCGACGCCGATTTCCGGGCCCGGGTCGTGGCTGCCGGACTGTCCGCCGATACGCCGGTGGGCGAGATCGTCAGCGACCGTCTGGTGGCGGTGCAATCGGACGAAACCGTGCAGGAAGCCATGCTCACCATGCTGCGACACAACGTGCACCACCTGGCGGTGGTGCATCGGCGCCGGCCGATCGGGCTCATCCGGCTCGAGGATGTGGTGCGCTATGAGACTCAGAGCAGTCTGTATCTGATTGACAGCATATTCAGCCAGGACACCCCCGCCGGACTCGCCACGCTGCTCCCGGACGTCCGGACCTCTGCCGTGCGCATGATCCGCGACGGCGCCGACTCACGCACCGTCAGCACGGCCCTGTCGTCCATCGGCCGGAGCTTCGTGCGTCGATTGCTGGAGTTGGCCGAGGCGGAATTGGGACCGGCGCCGGTGCCCTACGCCTTCATGGCCATGGGTTCCATGGCACGCAGTGAGCAGACGCTGGTCACCGATCAGGACAATGCCCTGGTCCTCGATGACCGGTTCGATCCCCAGCGCCATGACGACTATTTCCAGACCCTGGCCCAGCGGGTCAGTGACGGCCTTGATGCCTGCGGCTACGGCTACTGCAAGGGCGGCATCATGGCCACCAACTCGCGCTGGCGACAGCCACTGGCGGTGTGGAAGCACTACTTCCGCAGCTGGATCGAGCAGCCCAATCCAGAGCGACTTCTGCACAGCAATATCTTCTTCGACCTGGATAATGTTCACGGCGAGGAGCGTTTCATCGAGGCGCTCCAGGAGCTGGTCGCCACGGAGGCCGGGCGAAGCAGGGCGTTTCTCGCGGCCATGTCCCGGAATGCCCTCAACCGGACGCCGCCCATCGGTTTCTTCCGCGACTTCGTGATGGAGAAGGACGGCCGTCAGAACAACTCGATCAACGTCAAACGCCGCGGCACGGCTCCCCTCACCGACCTGATCCGGATCCATGCACTTGCCTGCGGGTCACGCGCCCAGAACTCGTTCGAGCGGCTCAGCGATATCGCGGAGACCCAGCTGCTGGGACCGGGCGTCACCGACCGGCTGAGCTACGCACTGGAGATACTCAGCATGACCCGTCTGCGGCATCAGGCCATCGATATCGAGCAGGAACAGGAGCCGGATAACAACATCGAGCCGGAGAACGTGCCCGCCAAGGAACGTGCGGATATCAAGGAAGCGTTCAGGGCACTGAGCCAGGCCCAGAAGTTCCTCCGCTTCCGCTACCCGATGCCGGCCGGCGGCGTCAGGGCCGGTCGGGCCGGTTGATGGGGGCAAAGGACGGCCCACTTGGCGGCGGCTGGTCCGGATGGCTCCAGGACCAGGCGCGCCGGGCGGAGACACCGGTTCTGCGGGCATTCTATGAGCGTTTTCCGGCCGATGCCGGCCAACCCGTTGGCCAGACACCGCTGGTTGCCCTCGACCTCGAGACCAGCGGGCTCGATCCACGGCGGCATGCGATTCTCAGTATCGGGTTGGTGCCTTTTGACCTGAACGCGATCAACATCGCCCGGCGGCGTTACTGGATCCTCCGGCCGCCGCGGGGCTTCTCCGGCGAATCCGTCGCCTATCACCACATCACCCATGCAGACACCGAACAGGCGCCGGATTTTGCCGAGATTCTGCCGGACTTGCTGGATGCGCTTGCGGGCCGATTGCCCGTGGTCCACTACCACCCCATCGAGCGCGGCTTTCTGGAACGCGCGGTGCACCAGCGCGGACTGGGGACGTTCCGCTTTCCGGTAATCGATACCATGGCCATCGAGGCCAGACGTTACCGACAGCGCTGGCGCATGGGTCTGCGGCGTCTGCTGGGCAAGGCGCCGACCTCCATTCGACTGAACGACAGCCGGGCCCGCTATCACCTGCCCGCCTATGAGGGCCACCAGGCCGTCATCGACGCAACGGGGACCGCCGAGCTGCTGCAGGCGCAGATACAGCACCACTACAGAAGCTCGACAGCCGTCGGCGACCTCTGGGTCTAGGCCCCTCGCGGCTCCGACATCAGTCCCTTGATGATGGCATAGCATGCGATCAAGAGCACGATCGTGAAGGGGAAGCCAGCCGACACCGCCATTGCCTGGAGGGCGGACAGCCCCCCACCGAGCAGCAGCGCAATCGCGATGGCGCCCTCGATAATGGCCCAGAACATCCGCTGCGGCTTGGGTGCGTTGACCTTGCCGCCGGCGGTAATGGCATCGATGACCAGCGACCCGGAGTCCGACGAGGTCACGAAGAACACGATCACCAGGAATATCGCAATGATCGAGGTGATGAACCCCAGCGGCAGGTTACCCAGCATCTCGAAGAGCTGCAGATCGCCGTTGGCCCCGGCCACGTTCTCCAGCCCCAGGTTGACCACCTGATCGATGGCCGTGCCGCCCAGGGCCGTCATCCACAGCACCGAGATCAGCGTCGGGATGATCAACACGGCGATGAGGAACTCGCGCACGGTACGACCGCGGCTGACCCGGGCAATGAACATGCCCACAAAAGGCGACCAGGAGATCCACCAGGCCCAGTAGAACGCGGTCCAGCCCTGGCTGAAGTTGGCGTCCTCGCGACCGAAGGGATTGGAGAGAGCCGGCAGGTCGGCGACGTAGGAGGCCAGGAACTGGAAGAATCCCGTGACGATGAACAGCGTCGGCCCGAAAATGATCACGAACAGCAACAGCAGCGCCGCCACGATCATGTTCAGCTGCGAGAGGCGCTGCACGCCCTTGTCCACGCCCAACGTGACCGAGCCCAGCGCGACGGCCGTGATGCCGACAATCAACAGCACCATGGTCACCTCATCGCCCGGAATGCCAAAGAGATAGGACAGACCCGCGGTCGCCTGCTGCGCCCCCAGACCGAGCGAGGTCGCCAGCCCGAACAGCGTGGCGAATACGGCGAGGATGTCGATGACATGCCCCGGCCAGCCCCAGACGCGCTCACCCAGGATCGGATAGAACACCGAGCGCATCGTCAATGGCAGGCCCTTGTTGAACGAGAACAGCGCCAGCGATAGCGCCACCACGGCATAGATGGCCCACGGGTGCAGCCCCCAGTGGAAGATCGTGGCCGCCATGGCGAGGGAGATGGCGCCGCTCTCGTTGCCGCCGGCCGCCCCGAGGGGCGCCCAGTCCGTCCGCACTCCGTTCTCGACGCTGGTCCCGCCGATGGCACTGTTGAAATGGGCCAGCGGTTCGGAGACCCCGAAGTACATGAGCCCGATGCCCATGCCGGCGGCGAACAGCATCGCGAACCAGCCAGCGTAACTGAAATCCGGCTTGGCATGCTGGCCGCCGAGCCGGACCTTGCCCAACGGCGTGAAGATCAGGCCGACGGACACCAGGACAAAGACATTGGCGCCGGCGAGGAAGAACCAGGAAATGTTACTGGTCAGCCAGGCGCGAAGGCCCTCGAACACGGGACCCACCTGGTCCTGCAACGCCAGCGTGATGATGACGAAGGCCAGGATCACCAGCGCCGAGAAAGTAAAGACCTTGCCGTGCAGGTCAACATCGACGCCGAATTTGGTGGCAGCGATGTTGTCCTGACCGATCACGTAATCGGTGTCGATGAGGTTGGCCGGTCCTTCCGGCGCCGGCACGCCGGCCGACTCGTTACTGTCAGTGGTGTTGTCGTTGGTATTGTCGTTCGTCACGAGGACTGCTCCCTTACTCGGGTTCGAGGCGCCCGCTCAGGCTGGGCGCACCAGGAATACGGAAATATCGGTATGCGAGGCAATGCGATCGCCGTGCGCAGGAATGACCGCATCGAGATGCTTGGGCAGATGCGTCGCCATGACCACCAGGTCGGCTCCGACCTCGTCGATGGATTTCAGAATGGTCCGGTCGAGATCGGCAACAGGATCGGGTGAATTGATGCACCGTGAGTGCACCGCCTGACCATGAACCGTCGCCTGCTCCTGAGCGAATGCTTCGAGTTTCTGCGCGTATTCCTCGGGGGTGCGCGCCACGGTGCCCGGCGTCGACGTAGTGACACCCAGGTAGTGGACTTCGGCGCCGTAGTGCCGCGCCAGGTCGGCGCTGGCGGCGAGCGAGCGCTCGATTGCCTCCAGATGCGCCAGGTCCACCGGGACGAGGATTTTCTTGAACATGCCCTGTGCTCCTTGCATGACGGATGGCGGTGTTCCGGCGGCGCGGCACCCCGGTCCTGTATCTGCTGCATGGAAAGGGCGAGGTGTGCCGGTTACGGCACATGGCAGCGCCGGATTCACCGAATTATCGTCGTTGTTCCCTTCAATACCCTGAGGTATCGATATCTGGCGGGTCAACCGGGCAACGGCTGAGGGGAGGAGAAATCGGGCTGAATCTCAACCGTAACGGGCTCGTCCGGCAAAGGCATGGGAGAGGGTGCCGGCGTCGACATAGTCCAGATCGCCACCCAGCGGCACGCCGTGAGCAATCCGCGAGACGCGGATATCGGCATCGGCCGCCATGCCGGCGATGTACTGCGCGGTTGCCTCGCCTTCCACCGTGGGGCTGACCGCCAGGATGATCTCCCGAACTTCGCCATCGGCAAACCGGGCTTCAAGCACCTCGAGCCCGAGCTCGCCGGGGCCGATGCCATCGAGTGGCGACAGCCGCCCCTTGAGCACGAAGTACTGACCGGCGTAATCCGTGGCGTCCTCAAGCGCCTGGACATCGGAGGGATTCTCGACCACGCAGAGCACTGCCGCATCGCGCCGGTCGCTGGCACATAGCGGACAGAGATCGTCCTCCGTCAGATTTCGACAGCGCCCGCACTCGCCCACCGTGTCCGCCGCCGTTTCGAGGGCGCGTGCCAGGCGCCGCGCCCCGTCCCGATCATGCTGCAGCAGCGCGAAGGTCATCCGCTGGGCCGACTTCGGACCCACGCCCGGAAGGCAGCGCAGCGCTTCCATGAGCGACTGGACTGAGCGGGAGTATGCCATGGCTGGTGTCGCCTAGAAGGGCATCTTCATGCCGGGAGGCAGATTAAGCCCTTCGGTAACGCTTCCCATCCGCTCCTGGGTGACCTGCTCGAGCTTCTGGACGGCGTCATTGCACGCCGCGGCCACAAGGTCTTCGACCATTTCGCGATCATCGTAGACGCTCTCGTCGATGGTCACGCGACGAACCTCGTGACGTCCGGTCATGACCACAGTGACCATACCGCCACCGGCCTGGCCCGTCACTTCCATCTCCGCGAGCTCGGCCTGCGCCTTCTGCATTTCCTCCTGCATGCGCTGGGCCTGTTTCATCATGTTGCCGAGTCCACCTTTCATGATCTGCTCCTAGTCGCGTGGACGAATGGATTCGCTGATGACTTCGGCATCAAAGGTTGCCCTGAGTGCCGCAATATTCGGATCCGACTCGATGGCCGCCCTGGCCTCCGCCTGTTTCTCGGCCTCACGACGCTCGGCCGCGGCGGCCGGCGTCTCGGCGTCGACTTCGCCCATCTCGATATGCACGCCAACGGGCTCGCCGAAATACGCGGACAGCGCCTCGGCGAGGCGGGCGGTCACGTTGTCATTGACGAGGTGTCGATGCCCCTCATCAATCTGCAGGGTGACACGGCCACCCTCCCGGCCGACCCAGTCGCAATGGTCAGCCAGCGCCTGCGCCATGCCGGACAGCGAGAGTTCGGCAGCCAGTCGGTGCCAGTCTGTTTCGGCGGCAGGCGCGGTGTGCGGGCGATCCGTCGCCGAGCCGGTTGCGGGCCCGGTGGCATCACTCGCCGGCATCGCGGCCGGCGCCGGTGATGGCAATGGCTTCGATGGCGCCGGTGCCGGTGAGGGCGTCGGCCCACCGGATCCACCACCCGCATCCGCCGGCTCGGGCTCGAACGCCAGCATGCGCAGCATGACCATCTCGAAGCCGGCGCGCGGGTCCGGGGCCAATGGCAGGTCACGCCGGCCCTGCAGGGCAATGTGGTAGAGCAGCTGCACCCAGGCCGGATCCAGTTGCTCGGCCAGTGCCGCCAGCCGCTCGGCCGCGGGGCCGTCGTGATCGAAAACCGCCGGGACGGTCTGGGCGAGGCTGAGCTGGTGCAGCATGGCCAGCAGTTCCGCGAGCGCCTCCCCGAAATCCGGGGCGCCCTCCGCCATGCGTGACACGGTCTCTAGCAGACCCGGGCCGTCCGAGGCAGCGAGACGCTCCAGCAGCTCGACCATGAAATCCTGCTCGATGCTGCCCAGCATGTCGCGGACCTCGGCATCCAGGAGCCGGCCAGCACCAAAAGCCAGCGCCTGATCCGTGAGGCTGAGCGCATCACGCATGCTGCCATCGGCCGCCCGGGAGAGCCGGGCAACCGCCGAGGCCTCGGCCTCAATGCCCTCGGCCGCGGCGATGCGCTCAAGCTGCCCGCCGATCATCTTCGGCAGCAGCGGCTTGAGGTTGAACTGCAGGCAGCGTGACAGCACCGTCACCGGCAGACGCTGGGGATCGGTGGTGGCGAGAAGGAACTTGACGTGCTCCGGCGGCTCCTCGAGCGTTTTCAGCAACGCGTTGAAGCTGTGCGCCGAAAGCATGTGGACCTCGTCGATGAGGTAGATCTTGAAACGTCCCCGGGTCGGGGCGTACTGCACGTTGTCCAGGAGCTCGCGGGTATCCTCGACCTTGGTCCGTGAAGCGGCATCGACCTCGATCAGATCAACGAAGCGGCCGGAATCGATCTCGGTGCAGGCGGCACATTCCCCACAGGGATGGTCCGTGACACCATTCGCTTCACAGTTCAGGCACTTGGCGAGGATACGTGCCACCGTCGTCTTGCCGACGCCACGGGTCCCCGTGAACAGGTAGGCGTGGTGCAGACGGCCATTGGCCAGACCGTTGGCCAGCGCACGCAGGACATGCCCCTGACCGACCATTTCGTCAAAGCGACGGGGGCGCCATTTCCGGGCAAGGACCTGGTAGCTCATCGGGGAAGTATATCACCGGCGTCCGCAGGTAAAGGAGAGGAAAAGGCGGGGCGCCAGCCACACCCCGGCGCCCGAGTCCACCGCTACCGCTGCTCCCTTCCGGGCCTGACGGGATTTGCGGTTTATCGTCGCGGGGGGACCAGCGCCACCGCAGTGAAATATTAACAGTTCACCCTGTCGTGAGCGAGCCAATCGGGAGGATCCATGCCCCGGATCGGAGAGATTTTCTGGACATTCCTGCGTTTGGGGCTGATCGCCTTCGGCGGGCCGGTGGCGCATCTTGGCTATTTCCGGCGCTGGTTCGTGGAGGAGCGGCAATGGCTGAGCGACGAGGCCTATGCGCAGACACTCGCCCTCTGTCAGATGCTCCCCGGGCCATCAAGTAGCCAGACCGGGTTTGCCATCGGCATCCATCGAGGGGGCCTGATCGGCGGCATCACGGCATGGGTGGCTTTCACACTGCCCTCGGCGCTGATCATGATCGCGATCGGCATGGGCGTCACCACCCTGGACGGATTCGCCGGCGCCGGCTGGCTGCAGGGCCTCAAGCTTGCCGCCGTGGCGGTGGTCGCGAACGCCCTCTACGGGATGGCATGTCAGCTCTGCCCCGATCCACCGCGTATTGCCATCGCCGTGGCGGCCACACTGGGGGCGAGCCTGCTCCCGGGCGTCGGCGGCCAGGTGGCGATGATCGCGCTTGGCGGGCTCGCCGCGCTGTTGTTCCTTGGCGCGCCGACCACGACCGCCGGCACCCTGAATGTCGACATCAGCCGCCGCCAGGGCCTGGTCGCCCTCGGGATTTTCGTCGCCGCACTGCTGGCGCTCTCGCTCCCCCTCACGGGCATGCCGGCCCTCTGGGGTGTGCTCTATCGCAGTGGCGCGCTGGTATTCGGTGGCGGTCATGTCGTCCTGCCGCTGCTTGAAACCGGCCTGGTGGCGCCCGGGCTCATCGATGGCGATCGCTTCCTGGCCGGCTATGGCGCCGCGCAGGCCATCCCCGGTCCCATCTTTGCGTTCGGCGGCTACCTGGGCGCACAGATCATGCCGGACCAGGCCCTGTGGGCGGGTCTGCTGGCGATCCTGATGATCTTCCTGCCGGGCATGCTGCTGGTGGCCGGACTCCTGCCGTTCTGGAACGCGCTCGGTCGCTTCCAGCGGGTCCGGCAGGCGCTGCTCGGCGTTAATGCCGCCGTTGTCGGCCTGATCGCGGCGGTGCTCTGGGACCCCATCCTGGTCAAGGGGATCGGCGACCCGGTGGACGGACTCATTGCCCTGCTCGCCCTCGGCGCGCTGGCCCTGCTCCGTCTGCCGGCCTGGGCCGTGGTCGCGGCCTGTGCGCTGGCCGGCGAGCTGGTGACACGACTGCCAGCGGGCGGCTGAAGCACAAGATCATCCGACCGCCGCTAGCGCCCCTCGAGGGCATAGCGCAGGACGCGCCGCTTGACCCAGCCGCCATGGTCGGCCAACTGCATGCCCCAGCCGCGGATCGGCGCGAGTGGCCCGATCGGTGTCGTGAAACCGATATGAAAGGCCGTCATCGTGGATTGCATGAGCTGGTTATCCGGCCGTCTTGAGCGTTCGTAGGCGGCCAGCAGCGGGGGATGTGCGAGGGGCAATGCCCGACGGTGCGCCTCGGCAATCTGCACGGCCAGCAGCCGGGCATCCCGCAGACCGAGGTTCACTCCCTGGCCGGCCAGGGGATGAATGACATGGGCCGAGTCGCCCACAAGCACCACGTTACCCTGCCAGTAGCGACGCGCATGCATCCGGCGAATCGGGAAGCTCCCCCGGGCATGCAGGGTGTCAATGAGCCCGAGCTCCACCGGAAATGCCGTCTCCACTGCCTGCACGAAGTCTGCCTCGGTCATGGCAAGCAGCTCACGGGCACGGGCCGGCCGCACGTACCAGACCAGCGAGGCATTGCCATTGGCAAGGGGGAGCAGCGCCTGCGGACCCTCGGGCGTGAATCGCTGCCAGGTCTGCCGACGCGCCGTCGGCCGAGGCCGGACGGTGGCCACGACCGCATGCTGACCGTAGTCGCCCTCCCACACCGGTATGCCGGCGGTGTCACGCAGCCGCGAGGCCGCTCCGTCCGCGGCAACCGCCAAGGCCGGCTCCAGTGCCCCCTCGCCCTCCAGGGTCAGGCGCGGGCCATTGGGGCCCGGCTGGATATCCAGCGCACCCGCCGGGGCATCAAGCTGAACCGCTGACAGCGATGCGGCCGTCTCGAGCAGGGCCGCCTGTAGATGGTCGTTCTCAATGAACAGACCAAGCCGGTCCAGCCCCAGCTCGTCCGCCGTGAAATGCAGGCGCCCGCCGCCGGCGATATCCCAGGTCATGACCTCATCGAAATCCGCGAGGCGCTCGCTATCCAGGGCAGGCCAGGCGCCAATGGCCTCGAGATATTCGATGGACCGGCGGTTGAGGGCGGAGACCCGCAGCCGTGGGGGTTCCTCGCCGGCAGGACGTGAGGGTGGACGGGACTCCAGCACGCGCACCGGAATCCCCCGGCGGCCAAGATCAACGGCCAGCGCCGCACCGACCATTCCACCACCGACCACGAGCACGCGATTGCCTTCCATCCCCGGGACTCCTTCCATCAATGGCGTGATGGTGCCACAGTGCCCTTGACCGGCGCAGGCTCCGATGCGGGGTTTTCTTGCCCACCATCAAAAACGGCGAGCAGGTAGCCGCGCAGATCGGCCAACGTCCCGATGCCCTGCGCCGGGGGCATGACGCCGGATCGGAACCCCAGCCGACGGAACGCCATCAGCAACGACTCATCCCGCGCGATGACATGCACTGGCACCTCCCGCGATGCCTCCTCACCGGTAATCAGCGGTGCCGGCTGATGATCACCCAGCAGGATCAGCACGCCGTCGCCCAGATCCCTCGCGGCCCACTCGCCCGCCGTGCGCAGGGCGTAATCCACGGCGCGAGCGTAGTGCCGCCTCACCCGGTCACCGTCGCTCCAGACGTTGCCCGGCGAGGGCCCCGCATCGGCCCAGCGCTGGAAGACCGATCCGTCCGCAACGGCGTCCCAGTCCACGATGGGAAGGATGGGCGTCCATGGGGCATGGCTGCTGATGAGCGCCAGTTCGGCGAACAGCGGGGCGTGGGCGGTCTCGCGTATGGCGGTCTGGAAATAGTGCCAGGTGTACTGATCGGGCATCGTGACCCAGTTGAGCGCCGGCCCGGCGTAGTCGATGCGGGCGTGATCATGGATCTGGTCATAGCCCCATTGCCGCCCCGCCGGCCAGGGGTCGGTGATCGCGGGCATCAGCGCCGCCGTCTCGTATCCCGCCGCATCGAAATCACGGATCAGTGACGGCCCCGAGGCATCAAGAAAAAGGTCGTAGCGGATCTGGTTGCTGATCCACCGGCCGCTGAGCACGCTGCCATGGGCGAGCCAGGACTGCCCGCCCTGAACGGGGGAGCGCAGGGTCGTGGTCACGGCACTCAGGCCCGCAGCCTCCAGGGAAGCCGAGAGATCCTCGAGGGCCTCCCGGCCCGTGTCGCGATAACGGGCATCGCGCAGCATGGTCGCCCCATAGGACTCGATAAAGGCCAGGATGACGTCGCGGCCTTCGAGACGGGCCATGGATCGATCAACGGGGTCCCCGGAGACGGCCAGCGCACCGGCAAAGGCCTCGCGTTCACGGGCCGTTCGGTGCATACGCTCGGCCTGATCGGTGAAGCGAATCACCGCCGGCGAATCGACGGCGAGGCCGATCGGCCAGGCATCGCGAAAATGATTCAACAGGAGGCCCATGCCGACCAGCGCGACCCCGAGAAGACGCAGGGGCAGGGCGAGACCCGGCGATGCCAGATACCGCAGACCGCGCGTCAGCCCAACCATCAGAGCAATAATGACCAAGCCCCCCGCGCCAAGCGTCAGCCAGGCCAGCGGCCCGCCGATGGCGCCACGCAGCAGATGCTCCACCGACGCGGCGAGCGGCAGGTCGATGAGCAGATTCATGGGCCGCCCCAGCGCAAGGCCCGTCCCCAGATCGGAGAGTGCCAGAGCGACCGAGACCAGCAGCAACGCAGCCAGCGGCGGACCGATCCAGCGGGCCAACCCGGCCGGCAGCATCAGGAGCAGGCCGACAATGACCAGCGTCTCGGCAGCCAGCCATGGGTACGGGAACCCGGTGTAGGGCATCCACCATTCCGGGACCACCAGCAGTAGATTGATCGTCAGCACGACCAGCAGCGCCGGAACAGCCTGTTTCATCAATCGTTCCCCATCGGGCGCCTGCGCCCTCGTCCATATGCAACTTCACCCGCCGGCCACTGTCGACGCTCTGCAGGGAATGCTCTCCGACAGCCATCGAGACCGCCTATGACCCACTCAAGCTGGCATCTCACGCAGCCGGGACTGACAGTGCGCCGACTGGTCCTGACGATGCTGGTGTGGGCGACCGCCGCCGCGGGGATCCATGCCTTCTGGCGGCTACTCGCACCCGGGGGCGTGCAGCCGCTGGAGTGGGCGGTTCTCATGCTGTTCGCCATCACCTTCACCACGTCGTGCGTGGCTTTCTGGACCATGATTGCGGGCATTCTACTGCGCCTCGCCGGCAGGCACCCGGTCACGTTGAGTCGGCGCGGGCCGGATTCCGCCGATGCACCGCCACTGGCCCGTACCGCACTGGTCATGCCCGCCTACAACGAAGACATGCCCGGCGTGGTGCACTGTCTGACCGCTACCTGGCGCTCCCTCCAGGAGACCGGCGAGAGCGGTTACTTCGACTGCTTTCTGCTGAGCGACAGCAGCGATCCCGCCCAGCGGGCGCGGGAGCGGGATGCGGTAGCGCGACTGCGGGCCCGCTTTGGCAACGGGCTGCGCCTCTTCTACCGCGCCCGTCCGGACAATACCGGCCGCAAACCCGGCAATATCCGGGATTTCTGCGAGCGCTGGGGCGCGCACTATGAGTACATGATCGTACTCGACGCCGACAGCCGCATGACCGGCGAGGCCATTCTCGCGCTGGTGCGACGCATGCAGGCCAATCCGCAGGCCGGCATACTGCAGACGGTTCCACTGCCGGTTGGCCAGCGTACGATCCTGGGCCGGTTCCAGCAGCTGGCGGCCAGCCTGCATGCCCGCCACATCGCCAATGGCCTGGCCTTCTGGCAGGGCAACAGCACCAATTACTGGGGGCATAACGCGATTGTCCGCATTGCTGATTTCCAGGCCTGCTGCGGACTGTCGAAGCTCCCCGGCAAGCCCCCACTGGGCGGGGACATCATGAGCCATGACTACGTCGAGGCCGGACTGATGCGGCGTCACGGCCGCGGCGTCTATGTGCTGCCGGAGATCGGCGGCAGTTTTGAGGGCATGCCGGGGAACTTCGTGGACGATCTCAAGCGTGAACGTCGCTGGTGCCAGGGGAATCTGCAGCATCTTCGCCTGTTGCGGGGGCGTGGCTGGCGACCGGTCACGCGACTCAATTTCCTGCTCGGTGGACTGGCCTATGTCAACGCGCCGCTCTGGCTGCTGATGATTGCCGCCGGCGTGCTTGACGCCGTCCTCTCGCCGGATGCCGGTCGCTGGGTCGCTGCTGCGAGCTCGCCGGCGCAACCCCTGATCCCGCTGCTCGGGCTCAGCCTGGTGGTCCTGTTCGGCCCACGCCTGCTGGGCATTCTGGTGACCGCGGCAAGCCGGGAGGGCGCCGGGCGTCGAATGGCCCTGCTGCGTGGTGGCCTGCTGGAGCTTGGCTTCGGCGTCCTGCGCTCGCCGCTGATGATGGTGCTCTACAGCGGGTTTATTCTGCGGCTGCTGACGGGGCGACCTGCCGGCTGGGACACCGGGGTGCGCGGCCGGCGCCAGATCGAAGCGGGCCAGGCGTGGCAACTGGGCTGGCCGATTGCGCTGGCCACCGCCGCCGTGGCCCTGTTGGTCACGACGGGTGCGCCCGCCCTGCTGCCCTGGCTCCTGCCCGCACTGGCCGGTCCATTGCTCTTCCCGGTGTTCCTGCAGCTGACAAGCCTGACCGCGCCTGGCTGGCTGCCGGCGACGCCAGCCGAGGCGCAGGGGCATGTGCCCATGAACCGGCATGCGGTCACCGCCACACCGCGGGCGGGATCATGGCACGCGGTGCAGACACCGGCGGAACACTACCGCCCGATGCCGCTCCAGCCGCTTTCCTGGCGGCCCGGCAATGCCTGAGTCCGAGGTCCTGACCTAGCCCCTGATGATCCGGCACATCGATTGCGGATCTAGCCGGTCGCTGCCGCTGTATCGGTCTCAGCGGCCCGCAATGCGATCTCCGTGGCCTCCTCCACATGCTCGATCCAGTGGAAGGTCATGTCCCCGCGCGCCGACTCGGGAATGTCCTCGTAATCCTTGCGGTTACGAGCCGGCAACAGCACCGTGTGAATGCCCGCCCGGCGGGCCGCCAGGACCTTCTCCTTGATGCCCCCCACCGGCAGCACCAGCCCACGCAACGTAATCTCGCCGGTCATCGCGACATCCTCGCGAATGCAGCGGCCGGTCAGCAGCGACACCAGCGCGCTGTACATCGCCACACCGGCACTGGGGCCATCCTTGGGGATGGCGCCGGCGGGGACGTGGACATGCACATCATCGGACTGCAGCGAGCTGATATCGAGATCGAGCTGGTCCGCACGGGCCTTGATCAGGCTGAGCGCCGTCTGTGCGCTTTCCTTCATCACATCGCCGAGCTGACCGGTGAGGACCAGCCGTCCACTGCCCTGGGAGCGATTGGCCTCGATGAAGAGGATATCGCCGCCCACCGGCGTCCAGGCCAGGCCGGTGGCAACCCCGGGCACGCTGGTGCGCATCGCCACCTCACCCTCGAACCGGGGCGCGCCGAGGATATCCACAAGATCCCCGGCATCGACGCGAGCCTTCTCCAGGCTGCCGTCCGCGATGCGCACGGCAAAATGGCGGGCGACGGCACCCAGCTCGCGCTCGAGCTGACGGCACCCGGCCTCGCGGGTGTACTCAGCGACGATCCGATGGATGGCCGCATCGGTGACCGCGAGTTGTTCGGCGGTCAACCCGGCCCCCTCGCGCTGACGGTCCAGCAGATAGCGACGGGCGATCTCGACCTTTTCCTCCTGCGTGTAACCGGGGATTTCGATCATCTCCATGCGATCGCGCAACGGCCCGGGGATCTGGTCGGGCACGTTGGCAGTCGCGATGAAGAAGACCCCCGTCAGATCAAACGGCACACCCAGGTAGTTGTCCTGGAACGTCCCGTTCTGCGCCGGGTCGAGGACCTCCAGTAGTGCCGCCGACGGATCGCCCTGAATGCCGCCGCCGAGCTTGTCCATCTCGTCAAGCATCAGCACCGGGTTGCGGGAACCCGCCTTGTGGATGCTCTGGATGATCTTGCCCGGCAGCGCACCGAGATAGGTGCGGCGATGGCCGCGAATCTCCGCCTCGTCGTGGACACCGCCGAGGCTCGCGCGCATGAAATCACGCCCCGTGGCGCGGGCAATACTCTGGCCCAGTGAGGTCTTGCCAACACCCGGCGGACCCACGAAGCAGAGAATCGGGCTACGCCCCTCGGGGTTGAGCTTGCGGACCGCGAGATGCTCAAGGATGCGACGCTTGACCGGCTCCAGGCCGTAGTGGTCCGCATCCAGTATCTCCCGCGCCCGATCGATGTCGATATCCTCGTTCCGCTCCAGCGACCAGGGCAGCTCGAGCAGCCAGTCGAGGTAGGTGCGCAGCATGGAATACTCGCCGGCCCCTTCCGGCATGCGCTCAAGCCGCCGGAGTTCCTTGCGGGCCTGCTTGTCCACCTCCTCGGGCATCTGCGCTTCGTCGATGCGCTGCTCGAGTTCACGGATTTCCTCGCCTTTCTCGTCGCTCTCGCCCAGCTCTTCCTGGATCGAGCGCAACTGCTCGCGCAGAAGCGCCTCACGCTGGCGCTCGGACATCGTCTCATGGGTGCGCTCGCTGATCTTCTGCGAGAGCTTGAGGACCTCTACCCGGTAGTCCACCAGCGACAGTATCCGCTCAAGTCGGGTCTCGATGTCGAAGGTCTCCAGCAGCTCCTGGCGCTCCTCGCTGCCCAGATCGAGATAACCGGCCACGGAATCGGCCAGGACGCCCGGCTCCTTGATGCTGGTGAGTGCCCCGGCGAGTTCCTGCGGCGCCTGGGGCAGCAACTCCAGTGCCTCCAGTGCCTTGTCACGCAGTGCCAGCATCCGCGCATCGATTTCCGGGCCTTCGGGCTGGTGCTCGGCGATCCGCTCCACACGGCCGACCAGAAAGGGGTACCCCTCCAGGAATTCGGTGACCCGAAAACGCTCGATGCCCTGGAGCACCAGGTGGTGGTGGCCCTCACGGCCGTTCACGAAACGCATCACGTTCGCCACCGCACCGACCGTGTGCAGGTCTTCCGCACCAGGATCCTCCACCGAGGCATCCCGCTGCAGCAACACGCCCATCGGCTGCTCATGCTGGACCGCCTGGCGGGCGGCCAGGATGGATTTCGCCCGGCCGACCCCGACCGGAACGAGCATATTGGGGAACAGCACCATGTTGCGGACCGGCAACAGGATCAGCGCGTCATCCGGGAGCCTGGGAATGACCAGGCTGCGGGAGGGCTCGACTGCCGGCTCTTGCTCGATCGTTGTCTCGTCGTTCGCCATTCATTCCTCCATGCACTCGGGATATCCCGACGCGTCTCATGACGAAATGGAGGCGCCGCCCCATGGATTCAAGAGCACCCCGGGGTTGTGCCATGCTCGGTCGCGAACCACGTCACAGGGCCAAGCCATGCATGACTGCGCCATCGTCAACGCGAACTGGATCATCAATCCCGGGGCCGATACACCGCGGCTGAAGGACGGCAGCCTGATCATCCGCGACGGCTTCATCACGGAGATGGGACCGGCGGACGAGATTGCAACCGACGGTCTCACGCGTATCGATGCCCGCGGTCTGGTCCTCACGCCCGGCCTGGTCAACACCCACGACCACTGCCTGGAATGCCTGACCCGGGCACTGCCCGGTGCGCAGGATGCCGGACTGGGCGAATGGCTGAGGATCCACAACCCGATCTGGTCGCGGGCGACGCCCGAGGCCCTGCGAAGCGCAACGCAGATTCGCGCCGCGGAGCTGCTGCTCAGTGGCTGCACCACCACCATGGACCATAACTACCTCTGGCCGAATGGCTGCTCGGTGGATGATCAGGTCGAGGCCATGCAGGCCATGGGCATGCGTTTCCACGTCTCGCGGGGTTCGGTGACCATCGGCACCTCCCGGGGCGGCCTCACCCCGGACGAAGTGGCCGAAAACGAGGCCGATGTCCTCGCTGACAGTGAACGGGCGATCGCCCGTTACCATGATCCGGCCCCCGGTAGCCTGCTGCAGGTGGTGCTCGCGCCCTGCTCGCCCTACTCGGTGAGTGATGCCTTCATGCGCGACACCGCGGCGGTCGCCCGCGAGCACGGTGTCCGGCTGCACACGCATCTCGCCGAGGGACAGGATGAACATGCCTGGTGCCTGGAGAACCTGGAGCAGACGCCGCTGGGTCATATCGAGTCATTGGGGTGGCTCGCCGATGACGCCTGGTTTGCCCATATGATTACGCTCTCGGCACCGGAAATCGTGCGACTGGGGATCAGCGGAGCCGGCGTCGCCCATTGCCCCTGCTCGAACATGCGTCTCGGCAACGGGATTGCACCGATCCGCTCGATGCTGGCCCGGGGCGTGCCGGTGGGCATCGGCGTGGATGGCGCGGCGTCGAACGACGGCGGCAACCTGCTCGCCGAGACACGGCAGGCGATGCTCCTGCAGCGCGTCGATCAGGGCGCGGCGGCGATGAGCGCCGAGCAGGCGCTGGTGCTGGCGACCATGGGGGGCGCCGACGTCCTCGGCCGTCCGGACATCGGCCGACTGGCTCCCGGCATGGCCGCCGATATTGCCGGGTTTCGTCTCGATGCCCTGGAGATGGCCGGGGGCGCCATCCATGACCCGCTCGCAGCGCTCGCGCTATGCCCGCCCCCACGGGCCGACCTGGTGGTGGTCAACGGGACGCCCCGGGTCCAGGGAGGCGAGTTACTGGGTCATGATCTGGGTGCCATGGTGGAACGTCATAACGGACTCGCCAGGGCGCTGGTCGACGGCCCCTGAGACATCGCCGATGAGGCGCCGACCCGCCCGGCAGTGATATGGTTTCGTCCCTGTCAGATTCTCCACGAGAGGCACCATCGAGATGAGCGAGCGCGTGAAAACCGTTCTGCCGGAAACCGAGATCCCGCGGCACTGGTACAACATCAATGCCGATCTGCCCGAGCCCATGGCCCCGGTGCTGCATCCGGGCACCTTCGAGCCCGTCGGGCCGGATGACCTGGCACCGCTCTTCCCCATGGCGGTGATCGAACAGGAGATGAGCACGGAGCGGGAGATCGAGATTCCGGAGCCGGTGCGCGATGCCTACCGCCAGTGGCGCCCGTCACCGCTCTACCGGGCCCGGCGCCTGGAGAAGGCCCTCGGCACCCCGGCGCGGATCTACTACAAGTACGAGGGGGTCAGTCCGGCCGGCAGCCATAAGCCGAATACCGCCATCCCGCAGGCGTTCTACAACAAGGCGGAGGGCGTGAAGCGCATCACCACCGAGACCGGCGCCGGTCAGTGGGGCTCATCGCTGGCGCTCGCCGGTGCCATGTTCGACCTCGCCATCGAGGTCTTCATGGTCAAGGTCAGTTTCAACCAGAAACCCTACCGTCGGGCCTTCATGGAGAGCTTCGGGGCCAGCTGCATCGCCAGCCCCAGCAACACCACCGAGGCCGGGCGCGCGGTACTGGCCGAACATCCGGACGCCACCGGCAGCCTCGGCATCGCCATCAGCGAGGCCGTGGAGCTGGCGGCGCAGCGGGAGGACACCAAGTACGCGCTGGGCAGCGTGCTCAACCACGTGCTGCTGCATCAGACCGTGGCGGGTCTGGAGACCATGCGCCAATTGGAGATGGTGGACGACTACCCGGACAAGGTCATCGGCTGCACGGGCGGCGGTTCCAACTTTGCCGGCATCGCCTTTCCGTTCCTCGGCGAGCGTCTGCGGGGCGGGCCGGCAACCGAGTTCATCGCCGTGGAGCCGGCCTCCTGCCCCACCCTCACCAAGGGGAGGTTCGCCTACGACTGGGGCGATACCGGCCACCTCACGCCACTGACCAAGATGCACACCCTGGGCTCGGGGTTCATGCCGCCTGGCTTCCACGCGGGCGGGCTGCGCTATCACGGGATGGCGCCGCAGATCAGTCACCTGACAGAGCTCGGCTACATCCATCCGCGCGCCTATGGCCAGCTCGAGTGCTTTGCCGCGGGCCTGGAATTTGCCCGGGCCGAGGGCATCATCCCGGCGCCGGAGGCGAATCACGCCGTCAAGGCGACGATCGATGAAGCCGTCGCCTGCCGGGAGTCCGGCGAGTCAAAGGCCCTGCTGTTCAATCTCTGTGGCCACGGCCATTTCGACATGCAGGCCTACACGGACTACCTGGCGGGGAACCTCAAGGAGGAGCAGGCGAGCGCCGCGGAGCAGTCCATGGCACTGTCGGGGCTGCCGGGCGTTTAAGCTGCTCTGGTCGAGGGATCGCGGCCCTGCTCAGCGGGCCGCGGCCACCCCCCAGTCACGGGCCGCCCCCAGGGCGATACCCACCCAGGCCGGCAGGCCGTCGGCCAGCCGATAATGGACCCGGAACCGCTCCCGCCGCTCCGACAGCACACCGCAGGCGGTCAGCTCGCCCAGCGCTTCGCGGACCTGCATCGGGTCCTGACTCAGCGCATCGATCAATTCCTCGGCCTCAAGCTCGCCGGCCTCATATAGACAAGTCAGCGCCCTGAGGCGGCTCTCGTCACTGATGATCCGGTGGAACTCGGCACCGCGCAGCGTCTCTGTCAGCGGGCTTGCCTGTGCAGCCATTTCGACTCTCCTGTCGGTCTTTTCGGGAGTATTGACCGGCTATATGACAGGAGTGTGAATCGGGCTTTCGGGGCAGTCTGGAGAGAAGTGGCGTCCCCAACGGGATTCGAACCCGTGTCGCCACCTTGAAAGGGTGGTGTCCTAGGCCGGCTAGACGATGGGGACGCTGTCTAAACGACGCAGCGGATAATAGGCAGCACGGCCCCATCCGTCAAGGCCGGCTGCAGATTACCGGGTGCCCGTGCGGACACCCGGCAGAGGGCGCTGCCGTCAGGCGGCGGCCTCGAGATCGCCCATTCGGCGGGCGAGCTGCGGGAACAGCCCGAGCGAGATGAGATGGGCATAGATCCAGCCCATGTAGCCGGCCCGGAAGAGCTCGTCGACATGCGCGGTGGTCAGCTGCATCAGTGCCTGCTCGTTGACGCTCAGGAACTGGCCGAGCACCACGGCGGATTCATCCTGCCGGGAGACCCGGGCATTCATCTCGGTCAGCAGCCCCAGCTCGTCGAGCTTGCGGCCGAACTCGAGGGTCTGCAGGAAGCGCTGGTGATACTCGCGCATGAAGCGGGTGGCATTCTGCAGGTATTCCGTCTCCTGACCCTCGGCATCGAACAGCTCATTGCCCTCTTCTTCATTGAGGGTGGACTGATCGACACAGACCAGGAACTGATCCTGATCATCCGGACGGTTGGCGAGCACGAACGGATAGCGCCGCACGAACGCCGGCACATAACCCGACTCCCACTGCCCATCGGCATCCACGAACAGGTTCTCGCGATCGCGCATGCCGAGCACGGCAACCGGAATGACCTGATCGCCATTGCGCGTGAATACGATCGGGTAGTGGCGCGAGGCATCGGCAAACTCGATACCGGCCAGAACCACGGAATTGGTTTCACGGGTGAAGGAAAAATCCCCGGGGGGGTTCACCTTCATGTTTTTGTGCTGTTCCCGGTTCAGTGCCACCGGCTCGTTGTAGAAAAGAAGCTCTGCCATGGTCTCTCGCCCCTCCGAGGCGTCATTGAAATAATCGATTCCCGATACCCATCGCTGCCGACGTGGCAACCCGCCTCGGGATAATACGATAATTCATGGGTTTCGGCACTCACTCATCCCCGACGAACTCGCAGCGCAGCCCCGAAGGGATTTCCAGATCCGGGTTGGGCAGTTCGAGCCGCACCCGGAAGGTGCTGCTACGCGGGTCGATCACCCGATCGATATTGACCACCGTCGCCAGCACGGTCCGATCGATCTCGGGCAGCCAGAGCACCTCACGGGAACCCCGCTCCAGCGTCCCGAAGTCGGATACCGGCAGCACGACCTCGACATGCAGCGGATCGAGGGCCATCAACCGGAAGACAGGCTCCGCCTGCACCAGGTCGCCCTCGCCGAAGAACCGCTCGACCACGACACCATCGATGGGGCTCCGAATCGAGCGCAGCGCCAGCTCCTCACGGGCCCGCACCAGTTCGCCCCGGGCCAGTTCGTAGTCGGTGCGGATCTCGTCGATTTCCTGATCCGACATCATCTGCTGACTGCCGAGCTCGCGTGTGCGCTCGAGATGACGGTTCGCAAAGGCCGTACGAGTCTCCTGGACGCCGATCTCGGCACGCTCGATACCGTCGTTCAGGCGGGCCAGCAGATCTCCGCGCGCGACCGTATCCGAGCGCCCCACCGCCACCTCGACGAGATAGCCGCCGGCCGGCGTCCCCACCTCGACATCGCTCGATGGCTCGAGCAGGCAGCTGTTCACCTGTGCGTGCGCGGAAAACGGCAGCAGCATCAGAACGCTCAGGCCCATGATCAAGCGATGATTCATTCCCTACTCCATGCGACCGGTGAACGAGAGGGAGCGCCGCAACTGATACTCCGCCCGCAGTAATTGTGCCCGAATTCGCCGGTGCCGGCGCTCAACCCGTCGCTGCGCATAACGGTAAAGCCAGCGGGCGAGACGCCCGACAGGCCATGAGAGTCTGCGCCTGTCCCGTGCGCCATGCGGCGCGAGCATGCGGGCGAACGTGCTGTGCTGCAGCAGCTCGTCCTCAAGCGAGAGGACCGCCTCCCAGCTGCCCGGCTCGCCCTGACGCGCCGCGCGCCCGATCAACTGACGGTCAATGCGGCGACTCTCATGGCCCTCGGTGAGAATCACATGCAATCCACCCAGATCGCGCACGCCAGGCTCCAGCGCGATGTCCGTGCCCCGTCCGGCCATGTTCGTGGCAATCGTGACCTGACCGGCCCGACCGGCGCGGGCGATCACCTCGGCCTCCTCGGCATCCTGGCGGGCATGCAACAGATGATAGCCGACGCCGGCGTCATCAAGGGCCGCCGCCAGCTGCTCGGCGGCCTCAATGCTACGCGTTCCGACCAGCACCGCCCGCCCCTCCTGCTGCAGGGCCTGGCAGCGTCTGCTGACCTGCTGCCATTTGGCGTCAAGGGTCGTGCATACCTGCCAGCCAAGGCAACGACGCCGCGCCCGTCGGTGCGGTGGCACCCGCACCACCGGCACACGGTAGTGGCCCATGAGCTCACGCGCGACTTCCCGACAGGTCCCCGACATTCCCGAGAGCTGCAGAAAGCGCTGGAAGAACAATTGATAGCTGATGCGCGCGAGGGTGCGACGCTCGGCGGTGGTGGCGAGCCCCTCCTTGAGCTCGATGAGCTGATGCATACCCGCTTCCCAGCTCCGATCGGGCATGACCCGACCGGTCTGTTCATCGACGATCATCACCGTCCCGTCGGCAACGATATAGTGCACATCACGCCGGAAATGGTAGAGCGCCTGCAACGCGCGACACACGGCATACTCGCGCTGCGCGCGGTTCCCCCAGGGACCGGACAGCCCCTGTGTCCAGGCATCGAGCCGCTTTCGCCCCTGCCCGGTAACTTCGTAGCCGATACTGTCCTCGGTATCGAGGAAGTCGGCATCACGCTCCAGCGCCCGGGCGTATTCGAGCGAGCGCGCCAGCATGTCGATATCCCCGTCCGGGCCATCCGCGGCGATGATCAGCGGCGTGCGCGCCTCGTCGATCATGATGCTGTCGGCTTCATCCACCAGCGCGAACTGCAGCCCGGGCAGTCGCACCGACTGCTGCCAGCGCCCGGTGTAGCTGTCCAGATCCATGCGCAGCGGCTGCAGCCGGTCACCCAGCTCCATGCGATCCTTGAGATAGTCGAAGGCGAGCGTCTTGCCCGTGCAGTAGCACACATCAGCGCCGAAACCGGCCCGATGAGCGGCGTCGTCATCGCTCTCCCGCACCACCGAGCAGTCAAGGCCGAGCCTCGCATAGAGCGGCCCCATCTGCGCGGCATCCCGGCCCGCCAGGTAGTCGTTGACGGTGACGACCTGTACCCGATAGCCCGCGAGTGCCATGGCCGCAGCGGGGAGTGTGGCGGTCAGCGTCTTCCCCTCGCCGGTATCCATTTCGACAAGACAACCCCGCGCCAGCAGATACCCTCCCCGGATCTGCACCGGATAGTGCGCAAGCCCGAGGACCGCGGTTGCGGCGAGGCGGACATGGGCAAAGGCATGGGCAAGGAGGGCATCGCCCGGCCCCCGGGCATGGAGTTCGCGGCGCAGTGCACGAAGGGCCTCGTGACGCTGCGTATCGTCGAGCCCCTCGAGCTGCCGCTGCGCCGCAGATACCCGACGCACGAACCAGCGCTGCCGCCAGACCGCCACCGCCAGTCGGCGATGCAGCCGCGTCTCCGTGCTATCCCATAGTCGATCCAGCCATGGCCGCTCCTGCCATTCGAGGCGCTGCGGATAACGACTGGAGCCGAGCGAGAGCGCCGACATCAGATCATGAACCGCTCGAGGAAGATATCGCGAATCACCCGGTAGATTTGGATGCCCAATGGCTCGGGTGAGTGGCCGATGCGCACGTAAGCGCGCTGGCCGATCGCATCGGCCGGAAAATCAGAATTAACCGTTCCTTTAAACGGCCCGATTAGGTTCATCACGATGACCAATGCAATTGCCAGGAGGCCGTAAATAATCCATTTTGAACTCATGAACGGATGCAGTTAATTGATCGAAATGATTTTCTGTTGACAGTCATGAGTAGCAATCATTTTTGTCGGC
>CAJXND010000007.1 GCA_913056385.1 uncultured Ectothiorhodospiraceae bacterium | reverse complement strand
CAGTTCACCTACTTCCAGCAGGCCGGAGGACTGGATTGCCGGCCGGTGATGGGCGAGATCACCTACGGCCTCGAGCGAATCGCGATGTACTTGCAGGAGGTGGAAAGCGTCTTCGATCTCGTCTGGACCGAGGGCGTCGACGGTCCGGTCACCTACGGCGATGTCTATCTGCAGAATGAGCGAGAGCAGTCTCGCTACAACTTCGAGGAAGCCAACGTGGAAAGCCTGTTCGGCTGGTTCGACACCTGCGAACGCGAAGCGCTGCGTCTCGTGGAGCAGGGTCTCGCGTTGCCGGCCTACGAAATGACGATGAAGGCCTCGCATACGTTCAACCTGCTTGATGCGCGTCACGCTATCTCGGTCACGGAACGCCAGGGCTACATCCTGCGAGTGCGCAACATGGCGCGGGCGTCCGCACAGGCTTATTACGATGCCCGGGAGGCGCTCGGCTTCCCGCTCTGCCGGTCCACCGACGGCGACAGGAGCGTGGCATGACGGCGGACCGCGCCTCGCTGCTGTTCGAGCTCGGCACCGAGGAGTTGCCGCCCGGCGCACTGGACCAATTGAGTGATGCGCTGGCCGCTGCGGTGGCCGCTGGCCTCGATCGTGCCGGCATTACATACAGTGCCGTCTCGGCGCTCGGAGCCCCGCGACGGCTGGCGGTGGAAGTGGACGCCATTGCGCGGCGGCAGCCCGACCGCGATTTTGAACGCCGGGGCCCTGCTGTTGCCGTTGCATTCGACGAGCAGGGCAATCCGACACGGGCCGCAGAGGGTTTCGCCCGTTCCTGTGGTGTCGAACTGGACGCCCTGGTACGCCACGAGAATAACGACGGTGCCTGGCTGGTCCATCGTGGAACCGAGCCGGGTCGGCCCGTGGAGGCACTGCTGCCGGCGATCATCGAACAGGCGATGGCCGGGCTCCCGATTCCCAAGCGCATGCGCTGGGGAGACGAAACGGCAGAGTTCGTGCGGCCGGTCCACTGGGTGGTTCTCCTGCTGGATGATGCGGTCGTACCGGCGACCGTGTTCGGGGTTGAAAGTGGCCGGCAAAGCCGGGGACATCGCTTTCATCATCCGGCCCCCGTATCCCTCGACGAAGCGACGGATTACCGATCGGCACTGCGTGCGGCGCACGTCCTCGTGGACCGAGTCGAGCGACGGGATCGTATCCACGAGGCGGTGCGCGCAGAGGGCGAGAAGATCGGGGGCCATGCGGTGATCGAGGCGGCATTGCTGGACGAAGTCACCGCGCTGGTGGAGTGGCCGGTTGTCCTGTCCGGCAGCTTCGATGAGCGTTTCCTGCGGGTACCGCCCGAGGCCTTGATCTCGAGCATGCAGGGCCATCAACGCTATTTCCCGGTGCGCGACGCCAATGGCAGCCTGCTACCAAGGTTCATCACAGTGGCCAACATCGATAGCCGTGATCCGGCCCGTGTGATCGCCGGCAACGAGCGCGTGATCCGACCGCGCCTGGCGGACGCCGCCTTCTTCTGGGATCAGGATCGCGCTCGGACACTGGAATCACGTTTGCCCGACCTCGCGAACGTGGTGTTCCAGAAGGACCTCGGCAGCCTGGCCGACAAAACAGAGCGTGTTGCCGGGCTGGCGGCCGCCTATGCGGATCGCTTTGAGACGAATAGCACGGATGCGGCACGGGCGGCCAGACTGGCCAAGACCGATCTGCTGACGCAGATGGTCGACGAATTCCCTGATCTCCAGGGCGTCATGGGCCGTTACTACGCGCACGAGGACATGGAGCGCGATGCCGTGGCCGTCGCCCTGGACGAGATCTACCAGCCCCGATATGCAGGTGATGCCGTGGCGGCATCACCCCTGGGCCGTCTTGTGGCCGTTGCAGAACGTGCCGATACGCTGAGCGGCATCTTCGCCATTGGCAAGGCGCCGACGGGTGCCAAGGATCCCTTCGCATTGCGTCGGGCCGCCGTCGGGCTGCTGCGGAGCCTTATCGAGGGGGAGCATGCCATCAATCTGGCCTCGCTTTTCCGCGACGCCGCCGAGCGCCAGCCCGATGGGCTCGACGCAACGACCCAGGTCGAATCGCTGGTTGAATTCAGCCTCGAGCGGCTGCGTGGCCTCTACCAGGAGGCCGGCTACGGGGCGGAGTTATTCGAGGCGGTGCGGTCGGTCCTGGACCTGGAGGATATCGAACCGCTCGATTTCGATCGGCGTCTGCGGGCCTGTCAGGACTTCGCGCGGCTACCCGCGGCTGGCAGCCTTGCCGCGGCCAACAAGCGGATTCGCAATATCCTGCGGAAGGTGGGGGATGAACCGGCACGTGACGTGGATGAGGGCCGGCTGATCGACGATGCTGAGCGACAGCTCCATCAGGCGGTCGAGGCGCGCGTATCACCGGTGCAGAGGCTGATCGAGGCCGGCGCCTACAGCGAGGCCCTCGCCCAGCTGGCCGAACTGCGGGAGCCGGTGGACCGATTCTTCGATGAAGTCATGGTCATGGCCGATGAACCCGATCTTCAGGCCAACCGCCTCGCTCTGCTGCGACGGCTTCAGGCATTGTTCCTGGCCATTGCCGACGTATCGGCACTCCCGGAGTCAGCCTAGACAGTGCGCCTGCGGTGCCTGCTGCTCGACCGGGATGGCGTGATCAACGTCGACTCGACGGATTACATCCTCGACGTGGATGAGTGGAATCCCATTCCCGGCAGCCTGGAGGCCATCGCAAAACTGACGCATGCCGGGATCCGGGTTGCCGTCTGCACTAACCAGTCAGCCGTGGGCCGCGGGATGCTCTCCGGGGAAACGCTGGAGCGGATCCATGGACGCATGCGCGAGGCCATTATCGCGGCCGGTGGCCAACTCTCGGGCATTTTTTTCTGTCCTCACGTACCCGAAGCCCGGTGCAACTGCCGGAAGCCGGCGCCGGGCCTGATTCAGCAGGCCCTGGAGGAATTGAATTGCGCGGCGGATGCGGCCCTGTTCATTGGAGACAGCCGGCGTGACCTGGAAGCGGCCCGACGCGCCGGTGTTGAGGCCTGGCTCGTGCGAACCGGTAATGGGCGGGCGACCGAGGTATCGCTCACCGACAGGCCAGCAGTCTACGATGACCTTGCGTCGGCCGCTGAAAAACTGTTGCGGGACATGAATTCGCCGGAGCCGGCGGCATGAGTGTGAGCCAGACCAAAAACGTCTCATCGGGCAGTCTGGTGCGCGGTCTGCTCTTTCATGCCGGCTTGGTCGTGACGGTGATCATCTGGGCGCTGGTGAGTCTGCCGAGCTTTCCGCTGCCCCTTCGCTGGCGCTACTGGTGGATCACGCGCTGGTGTAGCATCGTGGCGTTCATGGTCCGCTACATTAGTGGAATTCGTATTGAATTCAATGGCCTGGATAATATCCCCACGCATCCGGGGGTGGTCCTGGCCAAACACCAGAGTGCTTGGGAGACCCTCAATCTACTCCCCCTGTTCTATCCGCAGAGCTGGGTGGTAAAACGGGAGCTGCTGAGAATCCCGGTGTTCGGCTGGGGGCTTGCACGGCTGGACCCAATCGCTATAGACCGCGGCGCCGGTCGCGAAGCGCTTCGCCAGGTCATTGATCAGGGTCGCAAAAAGATCGCGTCCGGGCGCTGGATCGTGGTTTTCCCCGAAGGAACCCGGGTACCCCCCGGCCAAAGCGGTCGATATCAGCAGGGGGGTGCATTGCTGGCCTGTAGAGCAGGCGTGCCTGTCACGCCTGTTGCCCACAATGCCGGCGAGCACTGGCCGCGACGGGGGCTTCGCATGAAGCCCGGAACGATTTACGTGGAGATCGGGCCACCCATCCCCACCCAGGGGAAAAGCCCTGCACAGGTAATCAACGAGACGGCGGAATGGATCGAGAATGCCATGGATCGGATCGGCCGAGCGCCCCCGGCCACTCGATAGAGCCCTTATACGTCCAGGTTACTGACCTGCAGAGCGTTTTTCTCGATGAACTCCCGGCGCGGCTCGACATGATCACCCATCAGCGTGGTGAATATGTCGTCGGCACCGACTACATCCTCGATCCGTACCTGGAGCAGGCGACGGGTTTCCGGGTCCATGGTGGTCTCCCAGAGCTGATCGGGATTCATCTCGCCGAGACCCTTGTATCGCTGCACGGACAGGCCCCGTTTACCCTCCTCCATTAACCACTCCACCGCCGCCCGGAAATCAGACGCCGGCGCACTGCGTTCGCCACGCCGTATCTCGGCGCCCTCACCAATCAGTGTCTGCAGTGATTCCGCCAGACGCCGGATGCTTTCGTATTCGCGAGACAGAAAGAACGGTGCAGGAAAAGTATAGGGATAGAGGATTCCATGCATTCGCTTGGTGATGACTGCTTCCTGGAAACCGCCATCCGGTCCGGTCTGGACCTTCACGCGATATTCCGTCCCGGTAGGAAGGCCCTGGTTGATGCGCTCGCCAAGCTCGTCAAACCAGCTCTCCAGAACGGCTCCATCGCGAAGCTGATCCTCGTTGAGCGGCGGCAGATCGACCATGGCGCGCAGGATGACCGGATCCGAGCGACGCCCCAAGTGATCGATCATCTCCATCGTGTCCAGATACTGGCGGATCAGCTTCTCCAGCGCCTCCGGACCGATCACCGGCGTATCGGCAGATGGCAGGAGACTGGAACCGGAGAGTGACAGCTGGAGCAGGTAATTCGTGAGCTCACGCTCATCCTTGACGTAGTGCTCCTGCTTGCCGCGGCGAACCTTGTAGAGCGGCGGCTGAGCGATATACACGTGGCCCCGCTCCACGAGCTCTGCCATCTGTCGATAGAAAAAAGTGAGCAGGAGCGTCCGGATATGGGAACCATCCACGTCGGCATCCGTCATGATAATGATGCGGTGGTAACGCAGCTTGTCCGGATCGAACTCCTCCCGGCCAATCCCGCAGCCCAGGGCAGTGATCAGAGTGCCCACCTCGGCAGATGAGAGCATCTTGTCAAAGCGCGCCTTCTCGACGTTGAGAATCTTGCCCTTGAGGGGAAGGATCGCCTGCGTCCGCCGGTCCCGGCCCTGTTTCGCTGAGCCACCGGCGGAGTCACCCTCCACCAGGTACAGCTCGGAGAGGCTGGGATCCTTTTCCTGGCAGTCGGCGAGTTTTCCGGGTAGACCCGCCACATCAAGCGCACCTTTGCGACGCGTCATTTCGCGGGCTTTACGCGCCGCTTCGCGGGCCCGGGACGCATCCACCACCTTCTCGACGATGGCCTTTGCGTCGTTCGGGTTCTCATAGAGAAACGCGTTGAGCGCCTCGGAGAGGGTGGATTCCACGACACCCTTTACCTCCGAGGAGACCAGCTTTTCCTTGGTCTGGGACGAAAACTTCGGGTCCGGGACCTTAACCGATACGACCGCGGTCAGGCCCTCGCGAATATCATCCCCACTGGGCGCCACCTTGAGCTTTTTCGTGTACCCCTCTCTTTCCATGTAATGGTTCAGCGTCCGTGTGAGGGCGGCGCGAAAGCCGGACATGTGACTGCCACCATCCTTCTGGGGGATGTTATTGGTGAAACAGAAGATTGCCTCCTGGTAGGAATCACTCCACTGCATGGCGACTTCCACCACGATATCCTCACGCTGTGTGCTGAGGTAGAACACCGAGGGGTGCAATGGGGTTTTGTTCTTGTTGAGGTGCTCGACGAAGGCTCGAATACCACCGGCATACTCGAATGCATCCTCCTTGTCGCTTCGTTCGTCCTTGAGAACGATCCGCACCCCCGGGTTGAGGAACGAAAGCTCGCGGAAGCGCTTCGCGAGGATGTCGTAGTTGAAATCGATGTTCGTGAAGATGTCCGCACTCGGGTGGAACGTAATACGGGTCCCGGTCGCATCCGTCTCACCCGCGACCTTGAGCGGTGCGACCGGCTCACCGCCCTGGTATTCCTGCATATGCACCTTGCCGTTCTTGTTAACGACAAGCCGCAGATGATCCGAAAGGGCATTGACGACGGAAACGCCCACCCCGTGCAGTCCGCCGGAGACCTTGTAGGAACTGTTATCAAACTTCCCGCCGGCATGCAGGACCGTCATGATGACCTCGGCGGCGGAACGACCTTCTTCGGGGTGAATATCCACAGGGATGCCCCGACCGTTGTCCTCGACTGATACTGAATGATCGCCATGGAGGATCACCTCGATTTCCGAGCAGTAACCTCCGAGCGCCTCGTCCACGGCGTTATCCACCACCTCGAAAACCATGTGGTGGAGACCGGTACCATCATCGGTATCACCGATGTACATGCCGGGACGCTTACGGACAGCATCCAGTCCACGAAGTACCTTGATCTGGGAGGAATCGTATTCGGTCTGTGCGCTCATGGGATTACCTTTTCAGTCAAGCGCTTAATTATACCCGATCTTGGCAAGCAAGACTTGGTCAGACCTCCCGTCTCCCTTGGCTGATCCGCCCATGTTCCACGTGGAACCATGCCGCCTCGTGAATGGCTGGCAGCTGATCCGCATCGATGGCCGTCACGAAAATTTGTGCCGTACTCAGCTGCAGACGTTGCATCAGATCCCGCCGATGCGGAGCATCCAGTTCGGCGGGTAGATCGTCAATAAGCAGCACCGGGCGCTGACTCGACGTTCTCCCCCAGTATTCAATCAAGGCCATTTTGAGGGCAGCAACCAGCAGTTTCTGCTGCCCACGACTGAGATGACTGGACGCATCAATGCCATCGGTGGTGAACCGGATGTCAGCCCGGTGCGGGCCATAAAGCCCGAACCCTTGGGCAAGCTCACGTTCCCGCGCCCCCGCGAGCACGTCGGCAAACGGGTAGCCGGTTCGCCACCCCGCCCGAAACTGCCAGTCCAGATGGACCCCGGGCAACCACTCACCTGCCATCGCCAACGCCTGCGGAACCAGATCATCCATAAAACGGCGACGCCGGCGATCAACCGCTTCGCCGGCGGCGGCCATATCCGGTTCCCATGCCGCGGCCAACCGTCGATCTCCATGGCGTAAAGCCGCATTCCGCTGCTTCAGCGCCCGCTGGTAGCGTCGCCAGTCATCCCTGTATTGGTGTTCCACGTGGAACACCCCCCAGTTCAGGAACGCACGCCGGGCAGCCGGACCATCCGTCAGAAGGCGCTGCGCTTCGGTATTGAGCACCTGAAGCGGTATGAGCCAAGCGGCCTCGGACAGCACGGTGACATCCCGACCGTTCAGTCGGACACGCGTCTCACCATTCCCGTGCCGAACCCCGAGTCGATGAACACTGCGATTCGCGTCCACCTTCCCCCAGACCGTGGCTTCAGATGCACCGGTCTGTATAACGCGGGACGCCCGATGGGTCAGGAAGCTCTTGGAGCGCGCGAGGAAATGAATCGCCTCAATCAGTGAGGTCTTGCCGGCCGCATTCCGCCCGTGGATGACATTAATACCGGCACCGGGTTCGATGGATGCTGTCTCGAGATGTCTGAACGACTGCCAGCCAAGTTGTAGTAGTCCGCTGGTCTCCGCCGACTCAGTCATCCCTACAGCCGCATGGGCATGACAACGTAGCGGGCGTCCCGGTTCTTTTCGCCCAGAATCAGCGCACTGCTGTTGGCATCTCGTACATGCAAATGCACCGTCGGTTCATCAATGGCCCCCAGCGCGTCCAGCATGTAACTCGCGTTGAAACCGATCTCCGCCGGCTCACCGTTGAAACGGGCGGGGACCTCCTCCTGGGCCTCTTCCTGCTCCGGATTGTTGGACTGAATCCGAAGTTGGTCGGCCTCGAAACCGAAGCGAACCCCTCGATATTTCTCGTTCGAAAGAATGGAGGCACGCACCAGCGCCTTGCGCAGCGTCTCGCGATCAACCACTGCGCATGGGCCATCCTCGTCCGGGATCACCCGTTGGTAATCGGGGAAGCGGCCATCGATCAGCTTCGACGTGAACCGGATATCCGGCAGGGAGACCTGCACATGGCCGGTTCCGAGAACGACTTCGACCTGCTCCTCGGTGTCGTCCAGCAATCGCAGCATCTCCTGTACACCTTTGCGTGGCACGATCACCTGGGTCGCTTCCGCAAGATCAAGTTCCGGGGAGAGCTCGGCCAGCGCCAATCGATGGCCGTCCGTAGCGACGGCACGCAGATGATTGGGTTCCAGCTCAAGAAGAAGGCCATTCAGATAGTAGCGCACGTCCTGTAATGCCATCGCGAAGTGCGTTTTCTCAATCAGCCATCGTACCTGCGACTGCGGCAGCGTCACGCGATGCGAAGCCTCAACGTCATCCGCCGTGGGGAAGTCGTCTGCCGGAAGGGTCGCCAACGAGAATCGACTCGGTCCCGCCCTGAGGATGACGCGTTCCTGTTCCTGTGACAGATGGACCGTCGCGTCATCCGGCAGATTGCGTACGATGTCCATGAGCTTTCGAGCCGGAATCGTCGTTCGACCGGGCTGACCGCCCTCAAGCGGCATCTCCGCTTTCAGCTCCACCTCAAGGTCGGTCGCGGTCAACGAGACACTATCCGCTGTCTTGTCGATCAGGATATTGGCCAGAATCGGCAGGGTCTGGCGTCTTTCCACCACACCGATCACTGCCTGGAGTGGGCGGAGTAGTGCATCCCGTTCGATCTCGAATTCCATGGCCTGCCCCATTGTTCTGTTCTTACTAGAGTGTGTATTAAAGACAGTTATAGTGACAAGGGCGGCGCAGATCGCTGGATAACCAACTCAAGTCACTGTTATCAAGACGCTTTTTGTAATTCACATGCTGTTGATGAGTGCCGCTTTTCCGGCGGATGGACGCTGCATAACCTGTGGATGAAATTGCTCCACTTCTTTGCCCACGGGTTATCCACATCATGATGACAGGGTTCTCGACAGGTTGTGATAGTCCTCATCGAATCGGATGTCCGACTCGCGTAGTTCTCGAACCTTGCGGCACGCATGAAGCACCGTGGTGTGATCACGTCCACCAAAGGCGTCACCGATTTCCGGGAGGCTGTGGCTGGTCAGCTCCTTGGCGAGCGCCATTGCCATTTGACGGGGCCGAGTGATCGATCGACTCCGGCGCTTTGAAAGCAGATCGGAGACGCGGACCTTGTAATACTCGGCGACGGTTTTCTGGATATTCTCGGTAGTGACGAGCTTGTCCTGCACCGCCAGGAGGTCTCTCAAGGCGGCTTTGGCAAAATCCACGGTTATCGCAGCGCCGGTGAAATGGGCGTTGGCCATGACCCGGCGGAGCGCCCCTTCGAGTTCACGAATGTTGGAACGGATCCGTTTGGCGATGAAGAACGCCACCTCGGGTGGCATGTCGATACCCGCCTGGTCGGCCTTGCTCAACAGAATCGCCACCCGTGTCTCGAGTTCCGGCGGTTCGATGGCAATCGTCAGGCCCCAGCCGAAGCGGGATTTCAGCCGCTCCTCCAGCCCGTTGATTTCCTTGGGATAACGGTCGCAGCTCATGACCACCTGTTGATGGCCTTCAAGAAGCGCGTTGAAAGTATGGAAGAACTCCTCTTGGGAGCGTTCTTTGCCGGCGAAGAACTGGATATCGTCTATCAGCAGGGCATCCACGCCGCGGTAGTGACGTTTGAACTCGTTGATGGCGTTGTGTTGCAACGCCTTGATCATGTCGGCAACAAACCGCTCGGAGTGCAGGTAGAGCACTCTCGCGCTCGGGCGCGAGGCGAGCAGCGCGTTGCCAACGGCATGCATCAGATGCGTTTTTCCCAGTCCGACCCCGCCATAGATAAACAGCGGGTTATAGGCCTCACCCGGGTTATCCACGACCTGAAGGCTCGCCGCCCGGGCCAGCTGATTGGATTTGCCTTCGACAAACGTATCGAAGGTAAAGTCGCGATTGAGATTGGCACTGTGGGGCGTTGAGGCCGGCGCACTGGTCTTCGCCCGCGACTCCCGCTCCTCGCTGGCCGGGGTCCGGGGCGAGGCGGAGTGCACACCGATCTCCAGCACGAGCTTTGGCGGGGCATCCGGGCGCTGGCTTGCGAGCAGCTCTTCAATGCGCTCGGAGAAATGCTCGCGGACCCAGTCGAGCACAAAGCGGTTGGGTGCAAAGAGCCGCAGCTGATCGCCCTTTTCCTCAGCCTGAAGGGGACGGATCCAGGTGTTCAGCTGTTGATCCGGGATTTCCCTCTCCAGGCGTTGCAGACAGCCCTTCCAGAGTAATTCGGCCAAGGGTGCGGTTCCTCCAGGTCGGGGACAGGCACGGACCACGTAGCGTAGCCCTCAAAGGCAACGCCCGAGTCTATCGCCTGCCCGGACAGGGTACCAGCCGGACCGATTCGCACCTGCGCCGTTCAATTGACACCCGGATAATGACCGCAGTACGCTTGCCGGCTGTTTATCTTTTGACTAATCGACAAGGCGGCTACGTCATGAAACGGACGTTTCAACCCAGTGTGCTCAAGCGCAAGCGCAATCACGGCTTCCGTGCCCGCATGGCTACACGCAATGGCCGCAAGGTGCTTGCCCGGCGCCGTGCCAAGGGGCGCGCCCGACTGACTCCGTAATCTTGGCGGAGTCGGCAGCGAGCGGCCACGGCTTTCCGCGCGCCGCCCGGCTGACCCGGTCGGCGGAATTCCGTGCCGTATTCGCTAACGCACAGCGTTATGCAGATCGCTATTTCACGATTCTGGTCGCCAATGGCAGTGTATCGAACGCTCGGCTGGGGCTGGCGGTATCCCGGCGGGCCGCTCCCCGGGCGATTGACAGGAATCGACTCAAGCGGCTGATTCGAGAAACATTCCGTCAGCAGCAGCCCGGCCTGCCGGCCGTTGATGTGGTCGTCATGGTGCGGCCCATCGCCTGTCATACGGAAAACGCTAAACTGGCGGCCGCGCTCGACAGACTCTGGCAACGGATATCCCGCTCATGCGAAGCATCCTGATCGCCCTCCTACGCGCCTACCGCTATTGCATCAGTCCGTTATTCGGGCCTTGTTGTCGTTTTCACCCCACCTGCTCGTGCTATGCCATCGAGGCCGTCGAGCGCCACGGCGCGCTTCGGGGCGGGTATTACGCCGTCCGGCGCATCCTGCGCTGTCATCCCCTTCATCCCGGCGGGCTCGACCCGGTACCGGGGAGCGAAACCGTGAGTCGCCACCGATGATGGATAACCAACGCCTTTTCCTGCTGGTCGCCCTGGCTCTGGTCATGCTGCTCATCTGGACGACCTGGCAGCAGGATTATGGCCCGGCGCCGGCCACCCAGACCGCTGCCGAGGCCCCGGCAGAGAGCGCGCCGCCCGCAACCGGCACCGCGCCGACAACGGATACCACGCCGCAGGCCGCCGCACCGGAGCGCGAACCGGGTGGTGGCGCGGAAGCCAGCGCTTTTGCGGACGCCGAAGTCGTCAACGTGCAGACCGACCTGTTCGAGATCGCTATTCCCCTGCAGGGCGGGAACATTCGCGAGGCCCGCCTGCGCCAATACACCGTCTCCGAGGATGATCCGGCGTTGTTCCGCCTCCTGCGACCCGCGGATCCGCTCTTCGTCGCCGAGAGCGGGCTGGTGGCCGACGATGGCGAGGCGCCCGATCATAACGCCCGCTGGCAGGCGGCCGCCGAGCAGTACACGCTTGATGCGGGCCAGGAGGTACTGGAAGTGCCGATTCGCTGGCAGAGTCCGGACGGCGTCACGGTGACCCGGCGTTACGTGTTCGAGCGTGACAGCTATGTCGTGCGGGTGGTCCAGGAAGTGGAAAATGCCTCCGCCAGTGATTGGCGTGCCTACCAGTACAGCCAGCTCCGTCGCACGCCGCAGACCGAAGGGCCGGGGTTTCTCGGGGCGGCGAGTTACACCGGTGGCGTGATCTACAGCCCTTCGGAGAAGTACGAGAAGGTCAGTTTCGGTGACATGGAGGATGAAAATCTCTCCCGGGATATTACCGACGGCTGGCTGGCGATGATCCAGCATTACTTCCTTGCGGCCTGGGTCCCGTCGCGCGAGGAGAACCTTCGGTACTACAGCCGGGTGGATGACGGGGCGTATGTCCTTGGCCAGAGTTCGCCCTGGCAGACTGTTGCCGCGGGTGGGACCGGGCGTTTCGAGAACCGCCTGTTCGTGGGTCCCAAGGAGCAGGACAGGCTCGCACAGGTGGCACCGGGACTGGATCTGACAGTCGATTATGGCTGGCTAACCATTATCTCCAAGCCCCTTTTCATCGCCCTGAGCTGGATCCACGACGTGGTTGGCAACTGGGGGTGGTCGATCATTCTCCTGACGCTGGGCATCAAGCTGGTCTTCTACAAGCTCTCCGAGACCAGTTATCGCTCCATGGCGCGGATGCGCAAGCTGCAGCCGGAAATGCAGAAGCTCCGCGAGCGTTACGGCGATGACAAGCAGCAGATGAATCAGGAGCTGATGCAGCTCTACAAAAAGGAAAAGGTCAATCCGCTCGGCGGCTGTCTCCCGATACTCATTCAGATTCCCGTCTTCATCGCCCTCTACTGGGTGCTGCTGGAGAGTGTCGAACTGCGTCAGGCGCCATGGATACTGTGGATCAAGGATCTGTCCGTGCGTGATCCGTATTTCGTGTTGCCGTTGCTGATGGGGGCGACGATGTTCCTCCAGCAGAAGCTCAATCCGGCACCGATGGATCCCATACAGCAGAAGATCATGATGGGGCTGCCCTTCATTTTCACGGTCTTCTTCATGTTCTTCCCGGCGGGTCTGGTGCTCTACTGGGTGACCAACAATAGCCTCTCGATCCTGCAGCAGTGGATCATCACCCGGCGCATTGAGGCCGGCGACAAGAAGGCGAATGCCTGAGGCAACCATCTGTGCCGTCGCGACGCCACCCGGTCGCGGCGGTATCGGGGTGATCCGCCTCTCGGGGCCCGGGACCGCGGAGATTGCCGAAGCGGTGGCGGGCCCCCTGCCGCCGGCCCGCGAAGCGACCTGGCGGCGCTTCCGCGGCCCCGATGGAGAGACCCTGGATGAGGGGTTGATGCTCTGGTTTCCGGGGCCGCGATCGTTTACCGGCGAGGATGTCGCCGAGTTCCAGGGGCATGGCGGGCCAGTTGTCATGGATCGGCTGCTCCAGCGCCTGCTCGGGCTGGGTGCGAGACTCGCCGAACCCGGTGAATTCAGCCAGCGGGCCTTTCTCAATGGCCGCCTGGACCTGACCCGGGCCGAGGCCATCGCTGATCTGATCGAGGCCGGTAGCGAAGCCGCGGCCCGGGCCGCGGTTCGGTCCCTGCAGGGTGAGTTTGCCCGCACCATCGACCAGCTTGTCGATCGTCTGACGGCGCTGCGCGTCCATCTCGAGGCCGGAATTGATTTCGCCGAGGAACCATTGGAGGGCCTGGCCCTGGACGACCTGAACCGGCAGATCGAGGCGCTTGATGCCGATCTGGCCGAGACCCGGCGCCGGGCGTCCCAGGGCCAGCAGCTCCAGGAGGGGTTGACGCTGGTCATCGCTGGCCGACCCAATGCCGGCAAGTCCAGCCTGCTCAATGCACTGGCCGGCCGCGATGCCGCGATCGTGACGGAGCTCGCCGGGACGACCCGCGATGTGCTGCATGCCTATCTACATATCGACGGCATGCCGCTACAGGTCCTGGATACCGCCGGGCTGCGCGACGGGGGCGACCTCGTTGAGCAGGAGGGTGTCAGACGGGCGCGACGGGCCATGGCCGATGCCGACCGCATCCTGCTGGTCATGGAGGATAGTGCTGACGGGGATCCGGGCGCTCAGGGCGACATGGAATCCATTGAGCGGGAGTTGCCGGCCGATATCCCGGTGACCCGCGTGATCAACAAGATCGACCTCACGCAGCGCCCGGCGGGACCGGATGGCGAGGCGATGGCGGTCTCCGCCCTCACCGGCGCCGGAGTGGACAGGCTCCGCAGCCATATCCGCGGGCATCTGGATCCTGCTGACGGGGAAGCGGTTTTCATTGCCCGGCGGCGCCATCTGCAATCTCTGGATCGAGCGGAGATCTCGCTCACCGAGGCCAGGACGGCAGCCGTCGAGGGAATGGGCGAGGAACTCGTGGCGGAATCCCTGCGTCAGGCGCAGGAGCACCTGGGCGAAATCACCGGGACGGTGACAACCGAAGATCTGCTGGGGGAAATCTTCTCCACCTTCTGCATCGGCAAGTGATGGCGCTGATACCCGTGCGCTCAGAGCCAGCCCCGGCGGCGGAAAAACCACAGCGGCCCGAGCCCGGCGGCCACCATTGCCGCGATTGCCAGCGGGTAGCCCAAGGGCGAGTCCAGACCCGGCATGAAGCGAAAATTCATGCCGTAAATGCCGGCGATCAACGTGGGCGGCAGAAACATGACCGCCGCGATCGAGAAGCCCTTGTTGATCTGGTTCTGCCGAACACCGATGAAGCCGCGGGTGGAGTCCATGAGAAACTGAATGTCCTCGGACTGATAGGCCACGTGCGAGGTCAGTGCGTCGACGTCCTGCTGGATGCCGTGGAGTGACGTCTGCTGTTGCACCTGTCCGGCCAGATGTCGCAGGAGAAAAGCCAGGCCCAGGCTGGTGTCGAGCATGCAGAGCCGCATTTTGCCATTCTCGTCATCCAGCCCGCCAAGACGCCGCAGCACTTCGTCCCAGTCCTTCTTGTCCGACTCGTGGATTTCGGTGCGCAATGCCGCCACCTCGCAATGCATCGCCTCGACAAGGTCGGCATGCGTCTCCACCTTCTCCTCGAACAGAAGGATCGCCAGGTCCGTTGTGGAGGTGATGGCGATCTGCCGATCCGCCGCCTGCTGTTGCAGGTGGTGAATCTCCGCATTGGCTCCGTAGCGGACCGTCACCAGCCGATCCTCGCCAATGATGCAGGCCACGGAGGTCATCCGGCGTGTGGGCCCCTCGGGTATCCGTTCCATGTACAGGGATCGCAGATGAATACCTGCATCGTCGATGAAACAGCGTGTGGAGGGCTCTATCTGCTCGACTTCCTCGCGGGCGGGCACCCGGCTCGGCATCATCGCTTCGACGATCGCGCGTTCATGCTCGTCCGGGTTGTGGACATCCAGCCAGATGGCCGCTTCAAAAGATCCGGCCGATGCCGGTACCAGATGCCCGTCAACGGAGCTGAAAGCAAGGATCATGGCTGAACCATCCGATTTTGGCCCGGGAGCCGGGGACGATATCATCGCCCTTCTGGCAATCACTATCTGTTGGAATCATGGATCTGAATCAAACGCATGATGTCATCGTGGTCGGCGGCGGCCATGCCGGTACCGAAGCAGCCCGTGCGGCTGCCCGCATGGGTGCGCGGACACTGCTGCTGACGCAGAGCCTGGATACCATCGGCCAGATGAGCTGCAACCCGGCCATCGGCGGTATCGGCAAGGGCCATCTCGTGCGCGAGATCGATGCCATGGGGGGCGTGATGGGCCGCGCCATTGACCGCGCGGGGATCCAGTTCCGCGTACTCAACCAGCGCAAGGGACCGGCGGTGCGTGCAACGCGCGCCCAGGCCGATCGTGCGCTGTACCGCCAGGCGGTGCGCAGCCTGCTCGATGAGACGCCCCTGCTGTGCCTTTTTCAGGACACGGTGCAGGATCTGATTGTGGAGCAGGGAGAGGTTTGCGGTGTTGTCACCGGTATGGGCCTGAGGCTTCGTGCCGGCGCGGTGGTCCTGACCGTGGGCACCTTCCTTGGCGGGCG
Organism: uncultured Ectothiorhodospiraceae bacterium; assembly: GCA_913056385.1. Taxonomy (GTDB): domain Bacteria; phylum Pseudomonadota; class Gammaproteobacteria; order Nitrococcales; family Nitrococcaceae; genus Spiribacter. Next base: position 39,573 of record CAJXND010000007.1, on the reverse strand, counting down.
TATCCACATCGGCGATCACAATCGCAGCGGAGGTCGTGCGGGTGATGCGCCCTCCATCGCCCTTGCAGAGCGCCTTCGGGAACTGCCGTTGCGGGTCGGGCGCCTGAAGACCGGCACGCCGCCGCGCATTGATGCGCGCAGCATCGATTTTGCCCGGCTGGACGCCCAGCCGGGCGATGAACCGGCGCCATATTTCTCGCGCTGGAGCCGCGGCGACGAACACCCGCGCCAGGTCTCCTGCCATGTCACCTATACCAACCCCGCCAGCCACGACATCATTCGGGGTGCGCTGGATCGCTCACCGATGTACAGCGGCGGGATCGACGGCGTGGGTCCACGTTACTGCCCCTCCATCGAGGACAAGGTGGTTCGGTTTGGCGAGCGTGAGGGCCATCAGATTTTTCTGGAACCGGAAGGGCTGGATACCCGTGAGGTCTACCCCAACGGTATCTCCACCAGCCTGCCTTTCGATGTCCAGATCGCCATGGTGCGCACCATCCACGGGCTGGAGAATGCCCATGTGACGCGGCCGGGCTATGCCATCGAGTATGACTACCTCGACCCCCGCGATCTGCATCCCGGCCTCGAGAGCCTGCATCTGCCCGGTCTGCTCCTCGCGGGGCAGATCAATGGTACGACGGGCTACGAGGAGGCCGGGGCCCAGGGCTTGCTCGCGGGCATCAACGCGGCCGCCCGTGTGCGGGGCATGGCGCCGTGGGTACCGCAGCGGCACGAGGCCTACCTCGGCGTGCTGGTGGATGATCTGACCACCCGGGGGACCAGCGAGCCCTACAGAATGTTCACCTCCCGGGCCGAGTACCGGCTGCAGCTTCGCGAGGACAACGCCGACCTGCGGCTGATGCCGGTGGCTCGTGACTACAGGCTGATCGGCGATGCCGAATGGCACGCTTTCGAGGCCTATCGGGAGGCGATCGAGGCGGAGAGCCAACGGTTGGAGAAGACCCTGATCCGCCCCGATGACCTGGGTGCGGACGCCGGTGCCGGCATCCTCGGCAAGCCCCTGCGCCGCGAGCAGACGCTCATGACGCTGCTGAAGCGGCCCGAGGTCGACTACCGGACCCTGATGACACTGCCCGGTGCCGGACCGGGTGTGAGCGAAACGCCGGTATGCCAGCAGGTGGAGATCGGGGCCCGGTATGCGGGCTATCTCAAGCGTCAGGCCGATCAGGTCGAGAAACAGATGCGCCATGAGCATCTCTCGTTGCCGGCGGACATGGATTACCGGGCAGTGGCAGGCCTGTCGGCGGAAGTCAGCGAGAAGCTCTCGACCCATCGCCCCGCGACCCTGGGCCAGGCAGCACGCATCCCGGGGATGACCCCGGCGGCGGTATCACTGCTGCTGGTCCATCTGCGCCGGGGTGATACCCGCCGGAGCGCCTGAGTGGGCGACACCATGCAGATCGGCGAGGATGTACTGCGCCGCGGAATGGATGCGCTGGGCATGGATGATGCGATAGCGCCCGCCCTGCTCGCCTACCGCGACCTGCTGGCCCGCTGGAATCGGGTCTATAACCTTTCCGCGGTTCGTGACCCGGGTGAGATGGTCCCGCGCCATCTCCTCGACAGTCTCTCGGTGCTGCCATGGCTGCCCTCCGGTCGCCTGCTGGATGTCGGCACCGGTGCCGGCCTGCCGGGTATTCCCATTGCCCTGGCGCAGCCGGATCGATCCGTGACCCTGCTGGAGTGCAACGGCAAGAAGGTGCGTTTCATCCGCCAGGCCTGCCTCGAGCTCGGCCTGGGCAATGTCGTGATCGCGCCCGGGCGTCTGGAGTCCTTCACGGTCGCCGAGCCCTTTAACGGGGTGATCTGTCGTGCATTCACGGATGCAGCGGGCTTCTGGGACGGCGTGGTCCGGCTGCTGGCGCCCCGGGGCGAGGCCCTGGCCATGAAAGGCCGGCGGGAGACGGAGGAATTGGCGGCGCTCGCGCAAGCCGGCGTATCATGCCAATGGCAGCCGCTTGTTGTTCCCGGACTTGATGCAGAGCGACATTTGCTCATCATGAAGGGGCAGAAACCCGTCACAGGATGAATCCATGACCCAGACACTGGCCGTCGCCAACCAGAAGGGGGGAGTCGGCAAGACCACCACCTGCGTGAATCTGGCCGCGTCGCTGGTCAGTAACGGCCGCCGTGTTCTCCTCGTCGACCTTGACCCGCAGGGCAACGCCACGGTGGGCGCGGGGATCGAAAAGGACACCGTCGAAGCGAGCAATTACGAGTTGCTGATGGGCGAGGCGACGCCGGAGGCGGTCCGCTATGTCCGGACCGGCGGCGGTTTCGACGTGCTACCGGCCAATGGCGACCTCACGGCCGCCGAGATCGGCCTCATGGAGGCGGGCGAGGGACGCGAAAAGCGACTGCAGGAGGCGCTGTCCACCCTCCGGGCGGACTACGACCACATCCTCATCGATTGCCCGCCATCACTGAACCTGCTGACGATCAACGCCTTCGTGGCCGCGGATCGGGTGCTCATCCCGATCCAGTGCGAGTACTACGCCCTCGAGGGGTTGACTGCCTTGCTCAATACCATTCACCGGGTCCAGCAGACCGTGAATCCGGCCCTTCAGATCGAGGGCCTGGTGCGCACGATGTTCGACGGGCGCAACAATCTCTCCAACCAGGTCGGTGCACAGCTGCTGGCGCACTTCCCGGGTCAGGTCTACAGAACCCAGATTCCGCGCAATGTGCGCCTTGCCGAAGCGCCCAGTCACGGGCTCCCGGTTCTGCAGTATGATCGGGCATCACGGGGTGCCGTGGCCTATCTCGCGCTGGCATCGGAGTTGCTGCGCAGGCAGCAGGGCGCGCGCGCTGATGCAGGAGGGGTGAAATGAGCAATCGACGCAGGGGACTCGGGCGCGGTCTCGATGCCCTGCTGGGCGAAGCGGGCGGCGAAGCCCCCGAGGCGAAGGCCGACGGGCTGCGCGATCTGCCGCTGGAGCAGCTGGAGAGCGGTCGCTATCAGCCGCGACGGGAGTTCGATCCGGCAGCGCTCCAGGAGTTGGCGCGCTCAATCCGCTCGCAAGGGGTGGTCCAGCCGATTGTGGTGCGGCCCCTCCCGGGTGGTGAGCGCTATGAAATCGTTGCCGGCGAACGTCGCTGGCGGGCCGCGCAGCTGGCGGAGCTTGAACAGATCCCCGCCATTGTCCGCGACATCCCCGACGAAATGGCTGTCGCGGTTGCCCTGATCGAGAATATCCAGCGGGAGGATCTCAACCCGCTCGAAGAGGCCAGCGCATTGAAGCGGTTGACCGAGGAATTCGGCATGACCCATCAGGCCGTTGCCGATGCGGTCGGCCGGTCCCGGGTGGGTGTCTCCAACCTGCTGCGTCTGCTCGAGCTGGCCCCCGCGGTGAAAACCCACATCGCCAGCGGTGAGCTGGAAATGGGCCATGGCCGTGCGCTGCTGGCACTGGAGCCGGCCGCCCAGGCGGAGGCGGCGGCCCGGGTCGTCGCCCGCGGCCTCACGGTCCGGCAGACCGAGGCGCTGGTTCGGCAGATGCTTGAAGGCGCAGGTGGGGCGGCCGACACGCAGACGGTTGATCCCAACATCCGGCGGCTCCAGGCGGATCTCGCGGATCGCCTCGGGGCGAATGTCCGCATCGAGCATGGCCAGCGGGGCAAGGGTCGGCTCGTGATTCGATACAATAGCCTCGATGAGCTGGACGGTATTCTTGAGCATATCCGTTGAAGCTTATGGCTGACTTCATTATACTCCGCGCAATTTTGCGGATACCTGTCACGGCATCATGACGCTCGTAAGCGTGGCTCGACGGGTGATCTGGCTGCAGATGGCCATCGGGCTGGCTGCAGCGGGAGTCTGGACATTGACGAGCGGGGTTCAGGCAGGCCTCGCGGCAGTGTCCGGGACTGGCATCAGCGTGTTCATGACGTTCTACGTCGCAATGCGCTGGTCGCTCAGAAGTGCGGCGGAGCGCGAACCCAGAGCCATACTGGGGGCCTTCTACCGCGCCCAGATGATGAAGCTGCTGCTCGGGACGGTGCTGATATTTGCCGCCGTCTATGCCTTCCGGGAGGAAGCGGGCGCGCTGGTGATCACGCTGGCCCTGACCCTGGCCGCCTATGGCCTGGTGTTACTGGGCGATATCGACTGAACGCGGACGGCATGGGATAAAAACGGATATGGCAAGCGGTTCAGCAACGGAATACGTCGTCCATCACCTCGAGCATCTCGCGGTCGGAGACGGTTTCTGGACGTTCCACATCGACACGTTGGTCGTCTCCTGGGTGCTGGGCCTGGTCTTCTTTGGCGTCTTCTATTCCGTTGCCCGCAAGGCGAGCACCGACGCGCCAAGCGGCCTGCAAACCTTCATAGAAACCTGTGTCGAATTTATCGATAACCAGGTCACTGAGAGCTTCCACGGCCCCAAGGATTTTGTTGCCCCGCTGGCGCTGACCATTTTCGTGTGGGTTCTGCTCTGGAACCTGATGGACCTCATTCCGGTGGATCTCTTCCCGGAGATCATGAAGCTGTTCGGCGTCGAATATGTCCGGATACTGCCCTCCGCGGACATGAATGCCACCTTCGGCATGTCCTTCACCGTGCTGATCCTGATCATCATCTACAGCGTCAAGGGCAAAGGTGCGAAGGGTTTCGGCAAGGAGCTCTTCTGCCATCCGTTCGGCTCGCATCCGCTGCTCTGGCCGGCCAACCTGATGCTCAACATTGTCGAGCTCATTGCGAAGCCGGTCTCGCTCGGCATGCGACTGTTCGGCAATCTGTACGCGGCTGAAATCATCTTCATTCTCATCGCCCTGCTGCCTGTCTGGGCGCAGTGGATGCCGGGTGTTGCCTGGGCGGTATTCCATATTCTGGTGATCCCTCTGCAGGCATTCATATTCATGGTGCTCACGATCGTGTATCTGAGCCTGGCTTATGAGGAACACTGATCGGTCGGCATGAAGCCGGTCGGTCGAGCGTAATCAACCTTTAAACGACCCCTGATTGGAGGAACCATGGAAGCTATCGCCCAGGTCCAGGCATTTACCGCCATTACCATCGGACTGATCTTCGCCTTCGCGGCTGTCGGTACCAGCATCGGCTTCGGCCTGCTGGGCGGCAAGTTTCTCGAAGGCATCGCCCGCCAGCCCGAGGTGGCCGGTGTGCTGCAGGTCCGCATGTTCATCGTCGCCGGTCTGCTCGACGCCCTGTCCATTATCGGCGTGGCCTTCGCGGCGCTTCTGATGTTCGCCAACCCGCTGCTCGGCGCGCTGGGCTGAACCAATCGGACGAAGCGACATTCTGCCAACCGGCAGTCATCGGAGAGTAGACCGTGGGCATTAACGCAACGCTATTCGGACAGATGATCACCTTCCTGGTGTTCATTCTGCTCACCATGAAGTTCGTCTGGCCGCCCATCAAGCAGGCCATGAGTGAACGCGAGAAGCGTATCGCGGACGGTCTGGCTTCCGCCGAGCGCAGTCAGCACGAGCTGGAACTCGCCAAGGAGCGGGCGGCCGAGCATATTCGCGAGGCCAAGGCCCAGGCCGCGGACATCATCGAGAAAGCCAATCGCCAGGGGGCCAATATCGTCGACGAGGCGCGCCAGGAGGCTCGTGTCGTGGCCGATCGCGAAAAGGCGTCGGCCGAGGCCCGTATCCAGCAGGAGGTCACTCAGGCTCGGGCGGAACTCCGCCGCGATGTCTCGGAGCTGGCGATTCTCGGCGCGAGCCGCATTCTCGAGCGCGAGGTGGACGCCAGGGTTCACCAGCAGATGCTCGACGAGCTGGCCGACCAGGTCTGAGGCAGTAGGAATATGGCGCAGGAAACCACCGTTGCCCGTCCCTATGCCGAGGCCGCATTCGAGTTGGCTCGAGAGGCAGATGCGCTGGCGGGCTGGGCAGATGGCCTGGCGCTCGCCGCGACGGTTGTCGCCGACGAGCGAGTGGATGCCGTGCTCGGCAATCCGCGCGTTGACGACGAGCGCAAGGCCGGCCTGATTCTGGAGGTCTGCGGGGACGCGCTTGACCTCCAGCAGCGGAATTTCATCCGCCTGCTGGTCGAACGCGACCGGATCACGCTGCTTCCGGAAATCCGCCATCAGTTCGATCTTTTTCGTGCCGAGCATGAAAAGACGCTGCGCGCCGAGCTTATCGCGGCGCAGCCCGTAGACGATGCGGTGCGGGATCGGCTGGCCCGGGCCCTCTCGGAAAGGCTTGATCGCGAGGTGAGTCTGGAGACCCGGCTCGACGAATCGCTCATCGGCGGTGCGGTAGTCCGCGCCGGCGACCTGGTCATCGATGGTTCGGTGCGCGGCCGGCTGGCCCGGCTGACCGGCGCCCTTAGCCGCTAAGAGGACAGATTAGATGCAACTCAATCCCACGGAAATCAGCGACCTGATCAAACAGCGCATCGAGAACTTCGAAGCGGTGGCGGAGGCCCGGAACGAGGGCACCGTGGTCAGCGTCACCGACGGTATCGTGCGTATTCACGGTCTCAGTGACGTCATGCAGGGCGAGATGCTGGAGTTCCCCGGCGACACCTTCGGGATGGCGCTCAACCTGGAGCGCGATTCGGTTGGCGCCGTGGTGCTCGGCGATTATTCCCACCTCAGCGAGGGGGATGCGGTCCGGACCACCGGTCGCATTCTCGAGGTGCCAATCGGCGAGGGTCTGCTCGGGCGCGTCGTGAACGCCCTTGGTGAGCCGATTGATGGCAAGGGTGTGATCAAGACCGAGGCGACGGCGCCGGTTGAAAAGGTGGCGCCGGGCGTCATTGCCCGCCAGTCGGTGGATCAGCCGGTGCAGACAGGCCTCAAGGCCATCGACTCCATGGTGCCGGTGGGCCGCGGTCAGCGTGAGCTCATCATCGGCGACCGGCAGACCGGCAAGACCGCTGTCGCCATCGACGCGATCATCAATCAGAAGGGCACGGGCATTAAGTGCATCTATGTGGCGGTGGGCCAGAAGGCCTCATCCATCGCCAACGTGGTGCGCAAGCTCGAGGAATATGGTGCGCTCGAGCACACCATTGTTGTCGCCGCCTCCGCCGCGGAGTCGGCTGCCCTGCAGTTCATCGCGCCCTATGCGGGCTGCACCATGGGTGAATACTTCCGTGACCGTGGCGAAGACGCGCTAATCATCTTCGATGATCTGTCCAAGCAGGCCGTGGCCTACCGCCAGGTGTCGCTGCTTCTGCGCCGGCCGCCGGGGCGCGAAGCATTCCCGGGCGATGTCTTCTATCTCCACTCACGGCTGCTGGAGCGCGCCGCGCGCATCAACGAGGCAGAGGTCGAGCGGCTTACAAACGGTGAGGTCAAGGGCAAGACCGGTTCGCTGACGGCGCTGCCGATCATCGAAACCCAGGCGGGTGACGTCTCGGCCTTCGTGCCAACCAACGTGATCTCGATCACGGACGGGCAGATCTACCTGGAAACCGATCTGTTCAACGCGGGCGTACGCCCGGCGATCAACGCCGGCCTGTCGGTGTCGCGTGTCGGTGGTTCGGCACAGACCAAGATCATCAAGAAGCTGGGTGGTGGCATTCGGCTTGCGCTGGCGCAGTATCGCGAGCTGGCGGCATTCGCCCAGTTCGCATCGGATCTCGACGAGTCCACGCGCAAGCAGCTCGAGCGTGGTCAGCGCGCCATGGAAGTGCTCAAGCAGGGTCAGTACTCGCCCCTGTCCGTGGCCTTCATGGCGATCTCGCTGTATGCCCTCAACGAGGGCTATCTCGATGAGCTCGAGCTGAAGAAAGTCGGTGATTTCGAGGCCGCGCTGCATCAGTACATGGCCAACAACTACGCGGATCTCGTCAAGCAGATTAACGACACCGGCGATTACAGCGATGACATTCAGGCCCATCTCAAGAAGGCCCTGGATGACTTCGTGGCCACGGGTACCTGGTAAAGGCAACTTAGGGTAGGAACGGCATGTCCGGCGCAAAGGAAATTCGCACTCAGATCAAGAGTGTGAACAACACGCAGAAGATCACGACGGCCATGGAAATGGTTGCGGCTTCAAAGATGCGTGGTGCCCAGCAGCGCATGCAGGCCGCCCTGCCCTATGCCGAGAAGATGCGGCAGGTGATCGGCCATCTGGCCCAGGCCAACCCGGAATACCAGCATCCGTTCCTGGTTCGCCATGACGAAGTGTCCCGGGTCGGATACATCATCGTCTCCAGTGACCGGGGACTCTGCGGTGGTCTGAACAATAACCTGTTCCGGGCTGTCATCCGGGAACTCCGGGATCACGAGAAAGCCGGCCAGGAGGCTCGGCTGTGCACGGTGGGCTCGAAGGCCATCCAGTTCTTCAGCCGGCTGTCGGCCCCGATTGTTGCCGAGGTCTCCCAGCTCGGCGACACCCCGCACCTGCAGGATCTCATCGGCACCATCAAGGTGATGATGGATCAGTACGCGGAGGGCGAACTGGACCGGGTGGTCATCTGCTACAACCGCTTCGTGAATACGATGACCCAGACCCCGACCACCGAACAGATCCTGCCGCTCCCGCCGACCGAATCGGAAACAATCCGGGATCGCGCGCACAGCTGGGACTACGTCTACGAACCCTCGGCCCCCGAGGCTCTGGATCTTCTGCTCGAGCGCTATGTCGAGTCGCTGGTCTACCAGTCCGTGGTCGAAAACATCGCCTGTGAGCAGGCAGCACGCATGGTGGCGATGAAGGCCGCCTCCGACAACGCCGGCAAGCTGATCGACGACCTCAATCTGGCCTATAACAAGGCTCGACAGGCGGCGATCACCACGGAGCTCTCCGAGATCGTGGCCGGCGCCGAGGCCGTCTAGCGTGGACGGCCAACCAAAACCGAATACAACGCTTTCGCGAAGAGGAACCGCGCTATGAGTTCAGGAAAGGTCGTCCAGATCATCGGTGCCGTGGTGGACATCGAGTTCCCCCGCGATTCCGTTCCCAAGGTCTATGACGCGCTCGAGGTCAAGACCAAGGATCTGGTGCTTGAGGTCCAGCAGCAGACCGGCGACGGAGTCGTTCGCGCCATTGCCATGGGCACCACCGACGGCCTGCAGCGCGGTGTTGATGTCACCAACACCGGTGCACCGATCTCGGTCCCGGTGGGTGAGAAGACACTCGGCCGCATCATGAATGTCCTCGGCGAGCCCGTGGATGATGAGGGTGACGTCGGCGCTGAGCAGCGTTGGCCCATCCATCGCAAGGCACCGTCCTATGAGGAGCAGGCCGGCTCCACGGAACTCCTCGAGACCGGGATCAAGGTCATTGACCTGCTCTGCCCCTTCGCCAAGGGGGGTAAGGTCGGCCTGTTCGGCGGCGCCGGTGTCGGCAAGACCGTCAACATGATGGAGCTGATCCGCAACATCGCCATCGAGCATTCCGGATATTCGGTATTCGCGGGTGTCGGTGAGCGGACCCGTGAGGGTAACGACTTCTATCACGAGATGAAGGAGTCGGACGTGCTCGACAAGGTGGCCCTGGTCTACGGCCAGATGAACGAGCCGCCCGGCAACCGCCTGCGAGTCGCGCTGACTGGCCTGACCATGGCCGAATTCTTCCGTGATGAAGGCCGTGATGTGCTGATGTTCATCGACAACATCTACCGCTACACCCTGGCGGGCGTCGAGGTATCGGCATTGCTGGGCCGCATGCCTTCCGCCGTGGGCTATCAGCCCACACTGGCGGAGGAGATGGGTGTCCTGCAGGAGCGCATTACTTCGACCAGCAAGGGCTCGATCACGTCGATCCAGGCCGTCTACGTTCCGGCCGATGACCTGACCGACCCCTCGCCGGCGACCACCTTCGCCCATCTGGATGCCACGGTCGTGCTGGCGCGCTCCATCGCCGAGCTGGGTATCTACCCGGCGGTTGACCCGCTCGACTCCACGTCTCGTCAGCTCGACCCGCAGGTCGTGGGTCAGGAGCACTACGACACGGCTCAGGACATTCAGCAGGTGCTACAGCGCTACAAGGAGCTGCAGGACATCATCGCCATTCTCGGCATGGACGAGCTCTCCGAAGAGGACAAGCTCACCGTGACTCGCGCGAGAAAGATCCAGCGGTTCCTGTCGCAGCCGTTCTTTGTGGCCGAGGTATTTACCGGCTCTCCGGGTAAGTACGTGTCTCTCAAGGAGACGATCCGCGGTTTCCGGGCCATTGTCGACGGCGAGCACGATGACCTGCCCGAGCAGGCGTTCTACATGGTTGGCAGCATCGACGAGGCCGTCGAGAAGGCCCGCAATCTTTAAGGGGATGCCCCGATGGCCCTGACAATGCATATCGACATCGTGAGTGCCGAGGAGTCGATCCACTCCGGGACGGCGTCGTTCATTCTGGCGCGGGCCACCGAGGGCGAGGTCGGTATCTATGCCCGGCATGTCCCGATGCTCGTCCAGCTGCAGCCCGGCGAAGTCACCGTTCGGGACGAATTCGGTACCGAGGAGCACTACTATGTGTCCGGCGGAACCATGGAGGTACAGCCACATGTGGTGACTGTGCTTGCCGACGCCGCCACCCGGGCGCACGATATCGACGAAGCCGCGGCGGAGCAGGCGCGTCGCCGCGCTGAAGAGGCGCTCGCCGACCGCACGGGTGAAATCGACTACGCCCGCGCACAGGCCGAGCTTGTCGAGGCCGCGGCCCAGCTGCGCACCATCCAGAAGCTGCGCAAGACCGCTAACCGGGGCTGATCCCGTTCGGGCAGCCCCGTGCTGCTGCGAAGGAGCTCCATGTCCAGCCAACCGCTCAGTATCGTTGTCCTTGCCGCCGGCGAGGGCAAACGCATGCGCTCCACACGTCCGAAGGTCCTCCAGACGGTGGCAGGACGACCCATGCTCGCTCATGTTCTGGATGCGGCGGCTGCGTTGCAGCCAGAGTCCATCCATGTGGTCTACGGTCACGGCGGTGACGCCGTGCGCGCGGCATTCGCCGATCGTCCTCTCGAGTGGGCCCGGCAGGCCGAACAGCTGGGCACCGGACATGCCGTTGCCCAGGCCCTGCCCGCCATTCCCGACCATCACCAGGTCCTGGTGTTGTGCGCCGATGTCCCCCTGATAACGCCGGTAACCCTGAAAGCACTGGTATCGGCGGCGAACGACACCCTGTCACTGCTCACTGTGGCATTGCCGGATCCCACCGGCTACGGGCGGGTACTGCGCAGTGAGGACGGTGCGGTGGAGGCTGTTGTCGAGGAAAAGGACGCCAGTGATGCACAGCGTCGTATCAACGAGGTCAATACCGGCGTGATGTGCCTGCCCGCTGAACCGCTCCGGCGCTGGCTCGACGCACTGGACGCCGGCAATGCCCAGGGCGAGTACTATCTTACCGACTGCATCAGCATGGCCCGCCGGGATGGTTGGCCCGTCCATCCGCTTTTCTGCGTGGATCCCTGGGAGGTCCAGGGCGTCAATGACCGCGCCCAGCTGGCGGCGGTCGAGCGTGCCGGCCAGCACCGTCAGGCAGTCGCCCTGATGCGTGAGCAAGGCCTCGGGCTGGCGGATCCGGCGCGGTTCGACCTGCGTGGGGAGCTGAGCGTCGGACAGGACTGCTTCATCGATGCCAGCGTCTTGATCGAAGGAACGGTCACGCTGGGCGACGATGTGCATGTCGGCCCTTTCACCCGTCTCTGCGACTGTCACATCCAGTCGGGTACCCGCGTGCTCGCCCACTGTGACATAGAAGGCAGTGAGATCGGCCACGGCTGTCGCGTGGGCCCGTTTGCCCGGCTCCGGCCGGGAACCGCGCTGGCTGACCGTGCCCGGGTGGGCAATTTTGTCGAGACCAAGCAGGCATGGGTCGGCCCCGATAGCAAAATCAACCATCTCTCCTATATCGGAGACAGCGAGTTAGGTGCTGAAGTCAATGTGGGGGCGGGGACCATCACCTGCAACTACGATGGCCGGAAGAAGCACCGCACCCGCATTGGCGACCGGGTATTCATTGGATCGAACACGGCCCTGGTGGCACCCCTTGCCGTGGGCGAGGGTGTAACCATTGGCGCCGGGACCACCGTGCGGGAAGACATACCCGCTGATACCCTGACGGTGGAGACGGGGCGCGTGCGCCAGATCCCGGGCTGGCGGTCCGAGGAACGGGACTGAGTCGATAAAGGGGGAACCCTGCATGTGTGGAATCGTAGGGGCGGTGGCCGAGCGCGATGTCTCGGCCATCCTGCTCGAGGGGTTGCGGCGGCTTGAATACCGGGGTTACGACTCCGCGGGCCTGGCAGTGATGGATGCCGGCGGCGCCCTCCATCGCCATCGTGCGGTCGGCAAGGTTGGTGCACTCGAGGAGGCGCAGTCCGCCCGGCCCTACCGCGGTTCCGTCGGGATTGCCCACACGCGCTGGGCCACTCACGGCGCACCCACCGAGGCCAACGCCCATCCCCATGTGGCCCGGGATGAGGTCGCCATCGTTCACAACGGCATCATCGAGAATCACGAGGCATTGCGGCAAAGGCTGACCGGCGAAGGTTACCGGTTTGCCTCCGAGACCGATACCGAGGCCGTGGTGAATGCCGTCCATGAGCGGCTCGAGGCCGGGGATGACCTGCTGGCGGCGACTCGTTCGGTGATCGCCGGTCTGGATGGTGCCTATGCGCTGGGCGTGATTTCGCGGCGGGATCCCGACCGCCTGATCGCCGCGCGTCGGGGCAGTCCCCTGGTGGTGGGAGTGGGTATCGGCGAGCACTTCATCGCTTCGGATGTCGCCGCCCTGCTACCGGTGACCCGGGACTTCATCTATCTCGATGAGGGGGATGTCGCCGAGCTGACCCGGGAGGGTGTCCGTATCCTTGATGCCGAGGGCAAGCCCGTCGAGCGGCCGGTGCGAACCACCGAGCTTACCGCCGATGCCGCCGAGCGCGGCACATTCCGGCACTTCATGGCCAAGGAGATCCACGAACAGCCCCGGGCGGTGGCCGAAACACTCGAGGGCCGTGTCGCCGAGGAGCGGGTCCTGCCGGAGGCATTGGGTCCCGAGGCCACGCGGATACTGGGCGAAGCCCGGCGCATCCAGATTGTTGCCTGCGGGACGAGCCATCACGCGGGGCTGGTGGCACGCTACTGGTTCGAGGCCATCGCCGGCCTCCCCTGCGATGTGGAGGTGGCCAGCGAATTCCGCTACCGGCGCCACGTGGTGCCCCGGGACACGGTGTTCGTGACCCTGTCCCAGTCCGGCGAGACCGCGGATACGCTGGCCGCGCTGCGCGAAGCCCGGACCATGGGTTACCTGGCCACCCTCGCCATCTGCAACGTGCCGGAGAGCTCCCTGGTGCGCGAGTCCGATCTGGTCATGATGACCCGCGCCGGACCGGAAATCGGCGTTGCCTCCACCAAGGCATTCACCACGCAGCTCACCGCCCTGCTGCTCACGGTCATTGCCACCGGCCGGATGCATGGGCTGCGAGCCGCCGAGGAAGCTCGACTGGTGACCGCTCTCCGCAGCCTGCCCCGGCAGATCGAGGATGTGCTGGCGCTCGAGCCCGCGATCGAGGCGATGGCAGAGCAGTTCGTCGACAAGCATCACAGTCTGTTTCTGGGGCGCGGCACCCAGTATCCGATTGCCATGGAGGGTGCGCTCAAGCTCAAGGAGATCTCCTACATCCATGCCGAGGCCTATCCGGCGGGCGAACTCAAGCATGGCCCGCTGGCCCTGGTGGATGCCGAGATGCCGGTGGTGACGGTGGCCCCCAACGACGACCTGGTGGAAAAGCTCAAGTCCAATCTCCAGGAGGTCCGGGCGCGTGGCGGGCGGCTCCATGTGTTCGCCGATGCCGCGGCGGCGCCGGCCGCCGACGCCGACTGTCAGGTCATTACGCTACCGCCGGTGGACGAGGCGGTCGCACCGCTGCTCTACACGGTCCCGCTGCAGCTGCTGGCCTATCACGTGGCCGTGCTCAAGGGCACCGACGTGGATCAGCCGCGCAACCTGGCCAAGTCTGTCACGGTGGAATAACCCCGGCACTGGATTTTTCCACTGCTTTCCGTGTCCGACAAGGCAGTGCCACGAAGATGATTCGGAGGCCTGCATGGAGGCAGCACAAGCGTCGGATCAATCGCTGACCGGAGAAGTCATCGGCGTCCACGGGAGCGTCGTGGATGTCCGGTTTGTCGACGTGCTCCCGGAGCGTCTTGACGCACTGACTGCCGGTGAGGACGACCGAATCGTCCTCGAGGTGCAGCGCCACGTGGGCGTACACTGCGCCCGTTGCATCGCGCTCACCACCACGCGCGGGCTGGCCCGCGGCGATCGCGTCCGGGCAACCGGCGCCGGGCTGCAGACGCCGGTGGGCCGCCAGCTCCTGGGTCGGATGCTCAACTGTTTCGGCCGGCCGGTCGACGGCGGCGAATCCCTGGGTTCCGCGCCCCTCGCGCCCATTCATCGTGACCCGCTTCCCCTCGAAGACCGGGTGACCCGCACCGAGATTTTCACCACCGGCATCAAGGCGGTCGATCTGCTCTCGCCCCTGGAGCTGGGTGGCAAGGCCGGCCTGTTCGGCGGTGCCGGCGTGGGCAAGACGGTACTCATCACCGAGTTGATCAATAACATGGTGCGCGACTATGAGGGGGTCAGTCTGTTCTGCGGCATCGGTGAGCGCAGCCGCGAGGCCGAGGAGCTCTACCGCCAGATGCGTGATGCGGGGGTGCTCGAGCAGACCGTCATGCTGTTCGGCCAGATGAACGAGCCACCCGGCGCGCGTTTTCGTGTCGGTCATTCGGCCCTCACCGTGGCCGAGCACTTCCGCGATGTCGAGCAGCAGAGCGTGCTATTGCTCATCGACAATATTTTCCGGTTCGTCCAGTCGGGCATGGAGGTCTCCGGTCTGATGGGGCGTATCCCCTCGCGGGTGGGCTATCAGCCCACGCTGGCGACCGAGCTGGCACAGCTCGAGGAGCGCATCGCGAGTTCGCGCAGTGCCTCCATTACCTCCGTTCAGGCGGTCTATGTGCCAGCGGATGACATGACCGATCCCTCCGCCACGCACACGTTCTCGCATCTCTCGGCATCGCTGGTGCTCTCCCGAAACCGCGCCAGCCAGGGGCTGTATCCGGCGGTGGATCCGCTCGCCTCCGACTCGAAAATGCTCTCCGCCGACGTGGTGGGCCGTCGCCATGACGAGATCGCCCGGACGGTACGCCGGACCCTCTCCGAATACGAGGAATTGAAGGACATCATTGCCATGCTGGGCCTCGAGGAGCTCTCCGCCGATGACCGTGCCACGGTCAGTCGGGCCCGGCGGCTGGAGCGGTTTCTGACCCAGCCATTCTTCACCACGGAACAGTTCACCGGGATGCAGGGCCGCAGCGTCGGTCTGGACGATACGCTCTCGGGCTGTGAACGGATCCTCGACGATGAATTCGCCGACCATGGGGAGCGCGCCTTCTACATGATCGGCGGGATCGACGAGGTCGCGGAGCGATGACCGCGGCAAGCCTGCACCTACGGATATTCCTGCCCACCGGCATCCTGCTGGATACCGAGACCACCCGGCTGGTGGCGGAATCCCCTGCGGGCAGCTTTGGTGTGCTGCCGCGCCATATCGACGGGGTGGCGATGCTGGCAACCGGTATTCTCTGCTACGGCTCGTCCGGATATGCGGCGGTGGATGGCGGCACGCTGGTGAAATGCGGCGACGAGGTACGGGTCTCGACACCGCAGGCCATGCTGGGTGACTCGCTGGAGTCGTTGATGAGCGTGGTGACCGAGCGTTTCCGCGTCCGGGACGAAGACGAGCGCCTCACCCGCAGCGCGCTGGCGCGGCTAGAGGCCGGAACCCTGCGGCGCCTCCAGGACATGGAGGGCTGGGCCGGATGACCCGCCGCCCCGAGGAAAGCGAACGCGCGCGACGGGAGCGCGATCTGCAGTCGCAGGTTGCCCGGCGGGCCAGGCGCCGTCTCGCCGCGCGGCGGGCGCGGGACGAGGGTGTCTGGTTCTGGCTGGGCATGTTCGGTCTGGTCGGGTGGTCCATCGCCATCCCCACCGTGATCGGTACCGCCATCGGCCTCTGGCTGGATGGGCATTTCCCCGGCCAACCGTCATGGACCATCACGCTCATGCTGATTGGTGTGGCGCTCGGTTGCCTGATGGCCTGGCGCTGGATCCGGGAGGAACGCGTGGATGACGGCTGAAGGACTGGCACTGCCATGGCCGGCGCTGGCAAGCGGTCTGGCGGCGGGGATGCTGCTGGCCGCGATGTATCTGTGGTTGCTGGCGCGCAGCGTACGCAGCCTGGCGCATGCCCGGCATCCGGGTCGCCGGCTGCTGCTCGGCACCCTGCTCCGGCTGGTAATGGTTGGTGCCGTGTTCGGCGGCATGCTCCATGTCGGCAACGCACCGCAGGCACTGGCCGCGGTCGCGGGCTTCGTGATTGTGCGCACGGCGGTCCTCCGTTGGCGGATATCCCGGGAGGCGGCATGACGATCAGTCCTGACCAGATCATTCTGCTCGATCTCGGGTTCTGGGCCCTCAATGCAACGGTTGCAGTGACCTGGGGCATCATGGCGATGCTCACGCTGGGCGCCTGGCTGATCACCCGCCGCATCTCGGATGCGACCGAGATCTCCCGCTGGCAGAACCTGCTCGAGGTCCTTGTCAGCGGGCTGCGCGATCAGATCGCCGCGGTCAGTCGCCAGCAGCCGGGCCGCTACCTGCCCTTTGTCGGGACATTATTCATCTTCATTCTGGTCTCCAATCTGCTGCATCTGGTGCCCGGCCTGATTCCGCCCACCGGTTCCCTGTCCACCACGGTGGCCCTTGCCCTCTGCGTCTTCGTGGCCGTTCCGGTGTTCGGTATCGCCCACGAGGGCGTGATGGCCTATCTGCGGCAGTACATGCGACCGACGCCGCTCATGCTGCCGTTCAATATCATCAGCGAGCTCTCCCGCACCGTGGCCCTCGCGGTGCGGCTTTACGGCAACATCATGAGCGGGACGGTGATCGCCGGCATTCTGCTCAGCCTGGCGCCGTTCGTCTTCCCCGTGCTGATGCAGTTGCTGGGGCTCATCACCGGCGTCATCCAGGCGTACATCTTTGCCATTCTGGCCATGGTGTATATCGCATCGGCGAGCAGTGTCCGCCATGGCCATGAATCGGCCACCCAATCGGAGGAAAATGCCAATGGATAGCACCGCGCTCATCGCGATGGTTTCCATCTT
This sequence comes from uncultured Ectothiorhodospiraceae bacterium, assembly GCA_913056385.1. Taxonomy (GTDB): domain Bacteria; phylum Pseudomonadota; class Gammaproteobacteria; order Nitrococcales; family Nitrococcaceae; genus Spiribacter. The sequence continues at coordinate 22,453 of CAJXND010000007.1, read as the reverse complement.
TACCGCGGGGATCACGATCGCGATCGGCGCCATCGGCCCCGCCCTGGGGGAAGGCCGGGCCGTGGCGCAGGCACTCTCTGCCATTGCCCAGCAGCCCGACGAGGCCGGCACCATCACGCGAACCCTGTTCGTGGGCCTTGCCATGATCGAGTCGACGGCCATTTACTGCTTTGTGGTGGCCATGATCCTGATCTTCGCCAATCCGTTCTGGAATCAGTTGGGTGCCGCCGCCGGGGGCTGATCATGGATATTGACTGGGTGACGGTCGCCGCACAGGTGGTCAACTTCCTGATTCTGGTCTTCTTGCTGAAGCGCTTTCTCTACAACCCGGTCATTCGCGTCATGGACCGTCGCGAGCAGGGCATCAGCGATCGACTCGAGCGGGCCCGTGCCCGGGAGGAGGAGGCCGAGTCACGCGCCGGGGAGTACGAGCAGGCCCAGCAGGCACTGGTCGCGGAGCGTGACCGTCGGCTGGAGGCGGCGCGCCAGGAGGCGGAAGAGACCCGGCAGCGACTCGTCGACGAGGCCCGCGCCGAGGTGGCGGAGCGGCGGCAGCAATGGCGTGATGCACTGTCATCGGATCGGAAACGGGTCGAGCACGCCCTGTACCGTCAGGTGGTGGAATCGGTCACCGATATCGCCCGGCAGGTGCTGGACGACCTCGCCGGCGAGTCACTGGAGAGGCTCGTCCTCGAGCGCTTCCTCGAGCGTCTGGAAAACGGCGATGACGTCAGTCGGGATGATCTCGAATCCCTGCTGGATGAGGACGACAGGCTGCTCGTCCGCAGTCGCTTCGAACTCGGCGAATCGGCACGGTCACGTCTGTCCGAGGTGCTGGAAAACCGGCTGGGCCGGGCGCCCGAACTTCGTGTCGAGACCGATGACTCCCTCATCTGCGGAATCGCGATCGAGGGCGAGGGACAGCGGATCGGCTGGTCCATCGACGGCTACATGGACATGGTCGACCGGCAGCTTGCCAATCTGCTGGAGAGGACGGTGACATGACAGCGCTTCGCAGCCTGCCATCCAATCTGCAGCGGCTGGTCGGTGACGCCCTCGAGCGGATCGAGCCGCGGCCGGGGCACGAGGATATCGGCATCATCACCGCCGTCGGCAACGGCGTGGCGCGGGTCAGGGGACTGCACCGCGTTGCGGCGGAATCCCTGGTTGCCCTGCCCGGGGGCGTACTGGGTATCGCGCTCGATCTGGATGAGGACGAACTGGGCGTGATCCTGCTGGGCGACGACGCCCGCTTGAGCGCCGGTCAGGAGGTCCGCGCCCTGGATCGCCTGGTGGACACGCCGGTCGGCGAGGCGTTGCTGGGCCGGGTGCTTGATGCGTCGGGGGCAGCACGGGATGGCCAGGGCGCCATCACCGCCGATACGCGCTGGCCGGTGGAGCGCGAGGCGCCCCCCATCATGGCCCGGGCGCCGGTGGAGACGCCGCTGCAGACCGGCTTGAAGGCGGTGGATGCGCTCGTGCCCATCGGTCGTGGCCAGCGTGAACTGATTGTCGGTGACCGCCAGACCGGCAAGACCGCCATTGCCGTCGCGGGCCTTGTGAATCAGGCCGATACGGATGTCATCAACGTCTACTGTGCGGTCGGTCAGCGCGGAACCGCCGTCGCCCGGGTCATCGATGATCTGCGTGATGCCGGCGTGATGGACCGGACCGTGGTCATGGTGGCCGCTGGCGAGGACCCGCCAGGACTTCAATACATTACACCCTATGCGGCCATGACGGTGGCCGAGTATTTCCGGGACCAGGGGCGGGATGTCCTGCTGGTCCTCGACGATCTTACCCGCCACGCCCGTGCCTATCGGGAGCTCTCGTTGCTGCTGCGCCGTCCGCCGGGGCGCGAGGCCTACCCCGGCGACATTTTTTATGTCCATTCGCGCCTGCTGGAGCGGGCGACTCATCTGCGCGACAGCCATGGTGGCGGCTCGGTGACGGCTCTGCCCATCGTCGAGACCCAGGCCGAGGATATCTCCGCCTACATCCCCACCAACCTGATTTCCATTACCGACGGCCAGATCTATCTCTCCCCCCGGCTTTTCCGCAAGGGCCTGATGCCGGCGGTGGACGTGGGGCGCTCGGTCTCCCGGGTGGGCGGTAAGACCCAACTGCCGGCCTATCGGGCGGTGGCGGGCGACCTGCGACTGGCCTACTCGCAGTTCGAGGAGCTGGAGACGTTCTCGCGCTTCGCGACCCGGCTTGACGAGGAAACCCGGCTGCAGATAACCCGCGGTCGGCGCGTGCGCGAGATCCTCAAGCAGGGCCGGCTGCGAACGCTGAGCGTACCGGAGCAGATCATTGCCCTGCAGGCGGCCAATCTCGGGCTCTTCGACACGGTGGACGTGGATGCGGTGCAGGATCTTGCCGAGCACCTGCGTCAGCATGTGCCGCCACGCCTCGATGACCTGCCCGGGCGCATGGCGGCAGGCGAGAAGCTGGATGAGGAGGACTGGGAGAGCCTCGAAACCGTCCTCCGGGAGCAGGCCGAGCAGTGGCGCAGCGGCGGCGAGGCGGACTGATGGAGACCCAGGAGGCCCTCCGGCATCAGCTCGATTCCCTTGGCGATCTGCAGTCCATCGTGCGCACGATGAAGGCGCTGTCGGCGTCCAGCATTCGCGAATACGAGCAGGCCGTGGAGGCGCTGCGTCAGTACGAGAACACCATCGAGCTCGGCTTTGCCGCCGCGCTCCGGGACCATTCGGGATGGCCGACGGATATCGGCATCGCGGATGATGGGACTGATCACGGCGTGGCGGTGATCTTCGGCAGCGATCACGGGCTTTGCGGGCGGTTCAATGAGCAGGTTGCCGGGCATTTTGTCCAGCGCATGGTGCACAGGGATGCCGCGACGTCGGACCGCCCGCGCATACTCGTGGTCGGGGTGCGGCTGGAACCCGTCCTCGGCGCCCATGGTGTCGAGGCGGACGAAGTGCTCGAGCTACCGGCGACCGTCGAGGAGATCGCCGCGACCGTTCAGGCCATCGTCCAGCGGATTGATCGCTGGCAACCCACCGGTCCGCACCGTTCCGTCCGTGTCTTTCACAATCGTCCGGGCCGACAGCTGCAGAGCCGGCCAACCGACCAGCGTCTGCTGCCGATGGCCCTGCAACGCCTGCAACGGATGGGGCGTCGAGAATGGCCGAGCCCCCGGCTGCCACGGGCATTCATGGCCGAGCCGGCCCTGCTGTCCTCGCTGGTCCGCGAGTATCTTTTCGTGCGCCTCTTCCGGGCCTGCGCCGGCTCGCAGACCAGTGAGCACGCCAGTCGACTGAATGCCATGCAGCGTGCCGAATCCAATCTCCATGATCGCGTCGAGTCGTTGACCGGTCGCTTTCGACGCCTGCGTCAGGATGCCATTACCAGTGAGTTGCTGGACGTCGTCTCGGGCTTTGAGGCGGTGCAGTCGGATTGAGTCTCGTCAATTCCGGCCCGGAACGGCCGGCGCGCCCAACGAATCGAAATCCCAATGTGTCCGCAATCAACATCAATGAGGGTTTCAATGCGCAATGCACTCTTTGTACTGTCGCTGACCGTCAGCGTAATGGCGACCACCGCAGTGGCCTCGGCGTCCGAGGCACAAATGCCGCCGGGTGAGCGTTTCCTCGGTGTCTGGGATCTCAACGGGAACGGAACGGCCACCCTCGATGAGCTCCGGACCATGCGCGCCCGGGTCTTCGACAGTTTTGATGCCAACGGCGACGGCGTCCTCGACGAAAGCGAGTATGTGGCCTTTGATCAGGCCCGTGAGGGCGATGTCGCGGGTTACGAGGGGGAGGAGCGCGAACTGATGCAGCGGATAACCGACGGCATGAGTCGCTCCGTCTCTGATGCCGACGGTGATGGTGTGGTTCAGCGCGAAGAGTTTCTGGCGGGTGCCGAGGGCTGGTTAGTGGATCTGGACGCCAATGGCGACGGCGTCATCACGGCCGGGGATTTCCCGGACTGAGGGATTGCCGTCACCACCGGTGTCGGCTTCACGGTCAGGATTTGCCGGCCGTGAAGCCCCCGTCCACCAGCAGATCCGCGCCAGTAATGAAACTGGCCTCGTCGCTCAGGAGGAACACCGTCGCCGCTGCGATCTCTTCGGGCCGGCCGAGGCGTTTCATGGCATGCAGCTGTTTCAGGCCTTCCAGGGACTCCTCATCGAGTACGTCGAGGATGGGCGTCTGGATATAACCCGGGGAGATGCTGTTCACCCGGATGCCATCCAGGGCGGTCTCGACCGCCAGTGTCCGGGTGAAGTTGAGCACGCCGCCCTTGGCCGCACTGTAGGCGGGGGTCTGCGACTGGCCCAGATGACCCAGGATCGAGGCGCAGTTGACGATACTGCCGTGCCCCTGTTGCTGCATGACGCGCAGCGCCTGGCGGGCGATCTTGAACACACCGGTCAGGTTGATATCGATGACTTTCTGCCAGTCGTCATCACTGCAATCGGCACTGGGCGTGATCGCGCCGATACCTGCATTGTTGAACACGCCATCGACGCCGCAGAAATCAGCCGTTGTCCTGAAAAGGGACTCGACGGACTGTGTATCGGTGACGTCGGTCTCGACGAACTGAACCCGGTCGGCCCCCAGCTCCTCTGCGAGGGCCTCACCCTGCTCGCGGTCCAGATCAGCGACCACCGCACGGCCGCCTTCTTCAATAATCCGTCGAACGGTCGCTTCACCGATACCGCTGGCACCACCGGTGACGATGATTCCCTTTCCCTCGAGTCGTGTCATGCGGGTCTCCTCTAGCTGTCTCCACTTCGATCCAGCAGCATGGCCATGCGCTCCGCCTCTTCACGGGCCGTGACCAGCTTGCTGATGTCGTATTGGACGCCGAGGTAGTAAAGGAGTTTCCCGTGCTCGTCGTGCAGCGGCTGGATGGTCAACTGATTGTGGAAAAGCTCACCGCTTTTTCGGTAGTTGCGCAGCGTGACCTCGGTGCGTGAACCGCGCTCCAGCGCTTCCCGAATGGTCTGCAGGCCGGGCTGGTCACGGTCATCGCCATGCAGGAAGCGACAGTTCCGACCGATGATTTCGTTCTGACTGTACCCGGTCATTTCGGTGAAAACCCGGTTCGCGAAAACGATCGGGTTGTCCGGCTGATCGGGGTCGGAGAGGGTGATGCCGTTCACGCAGGTATCGAGGATCTGCGTGAGAACGCTGGGGATGATGCAGGGATCTTTCTCAGGCTGGAATTCCATTGGCTTGCCCTGTTGTGACTCAATCCGCTGGGGTTTCTTTTTCGATGAGTATTTTGAGGTTTCCCGTGACGCGCTCGACACCGCCCTGTACCGCATGCCGGATCAGTTTTTCGAACGGCCGGAAGGCAAGGCCGAGTCGGCCCAGTTCGAAGGAGAAGACCAGTTGCGTCCGCTGCGGGGCCTGCGGCTGCAAGCGGAACTCGATGCCATACGGATCCTTCAGGCCCCGGAATGCAACATGATGAGGTCGCTCGAGACTGACCACCTGGAAATCGGTAGCGGTTCGCCGGCCCTGGTCCACGCGTATCTGGCGGGCTTTCCAGCCGGGCATGAGGGGCCCTTCGCTAAGAGGCTTCAGGCTCTTGACCTCGGGGGACCAGCGCGGGTAGTTGACAAGGAAATCCTCCACCACGAAGGCGAAGATGGCCTCCGGTGGGCGCTCGATCATCACGGTGGATTCTGTGCTGATCATGTTTCACTCGACACTGGACACCGCGGTGCATTGTCCCGCACCTTAACCCCTGCAGGGCAGATTCTGAAATAGCGGGGATCGTCCTCGCTCCGCAACAGGCCGGTCCGCCCGGCCGACAGGGAGGCCGGGACCATGTCGATTAACAGTGCCTTTTCCGCCCGTCATCCTTCGTGCCTTATGGCGCTCATGCTTGTCCTGGTCCTGTCGGTGGCGAAGGCCCAGGAGGCCCCGTCGACCGATCGCGTCCTCGAGCCCGGCCCGGAACGCTCGGCGCGGGAAGTCGTTGCGATCCAGCTGAATGCGCTCAGCGACAACGATCGGCCCGAAAGAAACGCCGGCATCGAACAGGTGTGGGCCTTTGCCCACCCCCGCAATCGCGTGATTACCGGCCCGCTGGCGCGTTTTACCCGCATGCTCCGGGGGCCGGGTTACGCCATGCTGATCAATCACCTCGGATACGAGATCACCGAAATCCGCCGGACCGGGCGTACGGCGGTCTACCGGGTCAGGGTCCTGTCCCGGGATGGAGGCTTCTATCGCTTCCAGTGGCGGCTGGAGAAGGCAGCGCAGCCGGATGGCCCCGCCTGGATGACGACACGCGTAACGCCGGCCAGGCAGACCGGCGAGCAGCTGTCCTGATGGCGATCTGCTTCAGCCACCGGGGCCTTTCCCCGGTGGCTGAAGCGATGCGGAAGGCCTAAGCGAGTGTCGTGGTGACGTCGATATTGCCCTGCGTGGCGTAGGAATACGGACAGACCACATGGGCCTTCTCGACCAGCTTTTCCGCATCGGCCGATTCGACGCCCGGAAGCTCTACGGACAGATCAACGCCGATGGCGAACCCCTGGCCGTCATCCCGCTTGCCCAGGGAGACCGTGGCAGTCACCCGGGTTTCGGCGGGCACCTTGATGCCCTCCTGGCCGCCGACAAACTGCATCGCCCCCAGGAAGCAGGCGGAATAGCCGCAGGCGAAAAGCTGCTCCGGGTTCGTGCCTTCTCCACCCGGGCCGCCCAGCTCCTTGGGTGCGGTCAGTTTGACATCCAGCGAACCGTCGGCCGTTGCGGCATGGCCGTCACGCCCGCCGGTTGCCGATCCCGTGGTGGTATAGAGTACTTCCATCGTTCCGCTCCTCTTGCGTGACTGGTGCGAGTCACCATACACGCCGTTGGCCGCCGGGATCAGCCCTGCCATGATAGGGGTATGAAACGTGGAACCCGACTCGTGCACTCGGCGCGGCCGCCCTATGCGGACGGGCGTCGTCCCGTCAATCCACCGCTCGTTCGGGCCTCCACGGTGGATTTTGCCTCCATGGCCGATATGTCCGCGGCACAGCGCCCCGGTACAGAGGGCGCACAGTCCTTTACCTATGGCGTCCGCGGGACACCCACCACGTTCGCCCTCGAGACACTGATCACCGAGCTCGAAAACGGTGATGGCACGAAGCTCTACAGCTCCGGACTCGAGGCCATTGCCGCGGTGTTGCTGGCCTTTCTGCGCCCCGGCGATCATCTGCTCGTGGTGGACACGGTCTACTCGCCCGTGCGCCAGCTACTGGATCGTTTCCTGCATGAGCGTGGTATCCGTTTCGATTTCTACAGCCCCCGCGAGCCCGATCTCGCGCGCCTGGTCAAGCCCTCCACTCGCATGATCTACACCGAGACGCCCGGCTCGGTGACCATGGAGCTGCAGGATATCGCGGCCATTGCGGAGACGGCCCGTCGCCATGGCGACATCCTTGTCGCCTGTGACAACACCTGGGCCTCCGGCTTCTGCTATCGGCCGCTGGAACATGGTGCCGATCTGTCCATCGTGGCGGGCACCAAGTACCTCGGCGGGCATTCCGACGTGCTGATGGGGTCGGTTACGGCCAGCGCGAAGGCGTATGAGGTATTGCATGAGGCCAGTATCCTCCTTGGCCTCGCCGTCTCCGCCGATGATGCGGCACTGGTGCTACGCGGCGCCCGCACGCTGCATATCCGCTATCCCGCGCATGCCCGGCGCGCCCTGGCCGTGGCGGAATGGCTGGCCCAACGCGACGAGGTGGCCGAAGTCCACTATCCGCCGCTCCCGACGAGTCCGGATCATGCTCTGTGGGCATCGCAGTTCGATGGCGCGGCGGGGCTTTTCAGTGTCGAGCTGGCGCCCGCGTGGCGGGACCGGGTGAGCCGCTTCGTGGACGGCTTGACGCTGTTCGGTCGGGGGGCGTCCTGGGGCGGATTCGAGAGTCTCGCGCTGCCCTGCAGCCTGAAGGGCAACCGCAGCGTGGATGACTGGGCTGGGAGGGGCCCGCTGGTGCGACTGCAGATCGGCCTGGAGGAACCGGAGGATCTGATTGCCGATCTGGCCCGAGCGCTGTGTGGCGCCCGCGGCTGAAACGGGAGGGCGGCTTCAGATTGCGCCGGTCACGTCGTGCTGTACCGCGACGTAATGGGTGGTTCGGCCGTCCTGGCGAACCGGGATGACATTCCATTCGATGATGAACTCGTGCCCATCCTTGCGATAGTTCACCGTTTCCCCGTGAAAGATCTCGCCGCGCCGGATCTGGTCGGCGAGCCGCTGCAGCACGGCTTTCTCCGTGTTGGGTCCCTGCAGCATGCCCGGGCTGCGGCCCAGCACTTCACTGGCGGCATAGCCCGTCATCTCGGTGAACGCGTCGTTAACGTAGATGATCGGCCCGGCGCCGCCATCGTCGGCCGCTTCGGTAATCGTGATGGCATTGAAGGAGTGGTCGGCCGCCGTCCTGAACAGCGTATTGCCCAGTGCCTCATCGATGTCCTGGTCGTCCATGTCGCAATCCCTGTCCGCTGGCCCGTGACTTGCCCGCTAAGCTCCCAGCCCCGCCAGCGCCTGTCAATCGCTCGACCGGCCTCTTTCGAATCGGGCGATGGTGTTCAGCAGGGCGAACAGGATGGCGGCCACGCAAACGATGGTCGGGCCGGTGGGTGTATCCAGGTTCCAGGATCCCCACAGCCCACCGAGTACCGACACGATGCCAAGACCGGCAGCAATGATCGCCATGCGCTCGGGAGTGGCACTGAATGGCCGGGCGGTGGCCGCCGGGATGATCAGCAGCGCGGCGATCAGCAGAACGCCCACCACCTTGATGGCCACCGCCACCACGATCGCCAGTGCCACGGTCAGGACAAGGCTCTCGCGCCGCGGGTCATAGCCTTCGGCATGGGCGAGTTCCTCGCTCACGGTGGCCAGCAGCAGCGGCTGCCAGCGCCATAGCGTAAGACCAAGGACAAGCAGCGAGCCGCTCCAGATGATGCCCAGGTCAGTACGGCCCACCGCGAGAATGTCGCCGAACAGGTAGGCCATCAGGTCGATCCGCACATCGGACAGGAATGACACGGCCACCAGTCCGAAAGCCAGGGATGAGTGGGCCATGACGCCGAGCAGGGTGTCCATTGCATAGCCGCGGTGACTCAGCAGGGTGACCGAGATGGCCATCAGCAGCGATACGGCAAGCACACCGGCGAAAACGGACATCGACAGGGCCAGCGACAAGGCAACGCCGAGCACCGCAGCATGGGCCGTTGCCGCCCCGAAGAAGGCCATCCGCCGCCAGACCACGAAGCAGCCGAGGGGCGCGGCGGCCAGCATCACCCCCAGGCCTGCGAGCGCGGCACGCACCATGAAATCATCCAGCATGGTTATCCTCCCGCGGATGATCATGAGGATGCTTGTGGGGGTCATGCCGGAAGATCGCCAGCGCCTCCTCGTCGTCGGTGCCGAACAGGGCTCGATATTCAGGGGCCGCCGTGACCGCCTCCGGATGTCCCTGGCAGCAGATGTGATGATTCAGACAGATCACCCGGTCGGCGGCACGCATCACCACGTGAAGGTCATGGCTGACCATCAGGATGCCGCAGCCGAGCTGGTCGCGGATTTCCTCGAGTTGCCGATAGAAGTCGGCGGTACCGGTCTGGTCGAGCCCTTGCGACGCCTCATCGAGCATCAGTAGATCCGGCTCGTCAAGCAAGGCCCGGGCCATGAGAGCGCGCTGGAACTGGCCGCCGGAGAGCGCCGACATGGCGGCGCCTGCCCGCCCGGGAATGCCTGCCCGCGCCAGTGCCTGATCAATGGCATGTCGGCCATGGCGTCGCGGCAGGTTGAGAAATCGTCCAACGGTGAGTGGCAGGGTCGGGTCGATATGCAGGCGTTGCGGCACATAGCCCACCCTCAGACCCGGCCCCCGGCTGACGCGTCCACTGCTGACAGGGATCGCCCCGATGAGCGCACGCAATAGCGTCGATTTGCCCGAGCCGTTGGGCCCGACCACGGTCACGATCTCGCCCGCCGACAGGCTGAGCTCGATGTCCTGGAGGACCTGCCGACCGCCGATGTGGACATTGACGCCGGTGGCCTCGATCAATGGATGCTGCGGATTCGCCATGATGGGACCGGACAGTGCCATACCGGGGGTTTCTCGGAAAGCGGATTAATGATGTTATAGTATAACATTACATTGTTGTTCCCGCTGTCCCGGAGGTTACCGATGCTCGATCAACGTCTACCTGCGCCCATCCGCCGCCTGCGATTGGCCCTGACGTTTCTGCTGGTGGGTTTTTCAGTCCCCGCAATGGCTGTGCCTGTTGTCGCGACCGATGTCACACCGGTGCATTCTCTTGTCAGTCGTGTCATGGAAGGTGTCGGCGAACCGCGGCTGGTGATCCAGCGGGGCGCTTCGCCCCACAGCTATTCAATGCGGCCGTCCGAGGCAGCCGCGCTGGAGAATGCCGATGTGGTTTTCTGGGTGGGTGAGGAGCTCACGCCCTGGCTGGACCGAGCGCTGGGCAATCTGGCGCCGGATGCGCGCCAGGTGGCATTGCTGCATTCTCAGGGAACGCTTCGACACGCCTTCCGGGAGCGTGTCCTGACCGAAACGCCGGGCCATGATGATCACGATCACGGTGCCGGTGAACATGACGACCACGGTCACGACGACCACCACGATCATGGTCATGAGCACGGCCATGACCATGCAGATCATGCCCATGAAGGCATCGATCCGCATGCCTGGCTTGATCCGGTGAATGCCCGCTACTGGCTGGGTGTCATTGCCGAGACCCTGGCCGAGGAAGATCCGCGCAATGCGCAGGTCTACCGCCGCAATGCGGAGGCGGGGCAGGCCGAGATCGACGCGCTGATGGAGCAGGTCCGGGGCGAGGTTTCACCCGTGCACGAGCAGGCCTTCATCGTCTTCCACGACGCCTATCAGTACTATGAGCGTCGTTTCGACATGAACACGGTGGGGGCCATCTCCCTGAGCGATGCCAGCGATCCAAGCCCGGCGCATATCGCGGAGATCCGCGAGATTGTCGGCCATCATGACGTGCAGTGCGTGTTCGCCGAGCCGCAGTTCAATCCGGCACTGGTCGATACCGTACTGAACGGCACCTCGGCGCGTACCGGTGTCCTCGATCCCCTCGGCAGCGAGATCGCCATCGGACCGGATTTCTACCCGACGCTGATCCGGCAACTCACGGACCGCCTGGTCTCCTGCCTGGCCGGACGCTGACCGGGCGACCCGGCATCGGGGTATCAATTCGGGCAGGCGGAGCCCCTGGCAACAAGGTAGAATAACCTCTGCATTGCTCCGCTGGCCCGAACTTGCCGAGGACCCTGATACCGGCCCATGAATCACGTCAATTTTCGCGACCTGCGCTATCTCGTTGCCGTGGCGGACCATCAACACTTTGGGCGCGCCGCGGCGGCCTGCTTTGTCAGCCAGCCGACGCTGAGCACCCAGGTCAAGAAGCTTGAGGAATATCTCAACGTCCAGCTGGTGGAGCGGACGAGCAAGCGCGTGATCGTGACGCCCATTGGCCGAATGGTGACCGAACGTGCCCGCCAAGTGCTCAACGAAGTGGATGACCTGGTCAACGTGGCCCGCTCCGCCGGTGATCCCATGAGCGGGGACCTCCGGCTGGGGATCATCCCAACCCTGGGGCCCTATCTGATTCCGCACCTCTTTCCGGTGCTGCAGACAAGCTATCCCAAGCTGCGCCTGCTCCTGCACGAGGAGCGTACCCGCGGGCTCATCGAGCGGCTGCAGGAAGGCACTCTCGACGCCGCTATCATGGGCACCCCGATCCCGGATGAGGGGCTGGTCTCGCAAGCACTGTTCCAGGAACCCTTCGAGGTGGCATTGCCCGCCGATCATCCGCTGGCCGGCCAGACTGCCATCAAGCGGGATGATCTGGATGCGGCGCCCATGCTGCTACTTGAGGAGGGGCACTGCATGCGCGATCAGGCGCTGGATTTCTGTTCGCGGGTCGGTGCCCAGCAGCAGCAGGACTTCCGTGCCACGAGCCTGGAGACACTGCGTCAGATGGTCGCCTCGGGCGCCGGCATTACCCTGCTGCCGACTCTGGCCGTCGAGCCGGCGGGGTCGCATACCGAGGGGCTGGTGGTGCGTCCCTTCGACGGTCAGCCACCGGTCCGCGAGCTCGCCATCTATCGGCGCCGGGGATGTGCGCGGGAACCGTTGGTCAGCGCCATGGCCGAGCTGATCCAAGCGTTGCCACCGGTCAGGGCACTGCCCGGCACCTAGCGCGGGGGCGCGCTGATATAATCCGGCGCCATGGACGTCTCCGATCTGATCGACCCACTTAATCCGGCCCAGCGCGAGGCGGTCACCGCGCCGCTGGGTCATGCTCTCGTGCTGGCCGGTGCAGGGAGTGGCAAGACCCGCGTGCTGACGCACCGCGCGGCCTGGCTGGTGCGTGTGGAAGGTGCAACGCCCTGGAACCTGCTGGCCGTGACGTTCACCAACAAGGCCGCGGCCGAGATGCGCGGCCGCATTGAGCAGCTGCTCGGCGTGTCCGGCTCCGGCATATGGGTGGGCACCTTCCACGGCCTCAGCCATCGCCTCCTGCGTCTGCACTGGCAGGAGGCCGGACTGCCGCAGGGCTTCCAGATACTCGACAGCGAGGATCAGAGACGCCTGGTCAAGCGGGTCATGCGCGATCTGGAGGTGGACGAGAATCGCTGGCCGGTTCGTCAGCTCCAGGGCTTCATCAACGCGCGCAAGGATGCTGGCGAGCGACCCGAGGACCTGGATACCGGCGATCCCTACAGCGGCCAGATGGCGCGGGTCTACGCCGCCTACGAGGCGGCCTGTCGCAGTGCCGGCGTCGTCGATTTCGCCGAACTGATGCTGCGCACCGTCGAGATGCTGCAGAACCACCTGGAACTGCTCGGGCACTATCGCCGACGCTTCCGGCATGTGCTGGTGGACGAGTTCCAGGACACCAATGGCATCCAGTACGAATGGCTCAAGCTGCTGGCCGGCCCCGAGTCCGATGTCTTCATCGTCGGCGACGACGACCAGTCCATCTATGGCTGGCGGGGCGCCCGGGTGGAAAACCTGCAGCGCTTCCGTGAGGACTACTCCAACACCCGGGTCCTGCGTCTCGAGCAGAACTACCGATCCACCAGCACGATCCTCGAGGCCGCCAACACGCTGATCGCGCGGAACAGCGACCGTCTGGGCAAGAAGCTCTGGACCGAGGGGGAGCAGGGCGAGCCCATCGCGCTGTACGCAGCCTTCAACGAACAGGACGAGGCCCGTTTCGTGGTGGAACGCCTCATGGCCATGGTCGAGGAGCTCGGGCTGCAGCGGCGTGATATCGCCATTCTCTACCGATCCAACGCCCAGTCACGGACCTTCGAGGAGGCTCTGCTCGCCCGGCGCATCCCCTATCGTGTCTACGGAGGGCTGCGCTTTTTCGAGCGTGCGGAGATCAAGGATGCGCTGGCCTACCTGCGCCTGATCGCCAACCGCGATGACAGCGCGGCGCTGGAGCGCATCATCAACACACCCACCCGGGGCATTGGTAACCGTACGCTGGAGGCCATCCGGCTGGCGGCCCGCGATCAGGACGTGAGCCTGTGGGCGGCGGCGCGCGGCCTGGTGGAAAGCCGCGGCGTGCTGCCGGCCCGGGCCGCGAATTCCCTGCGTGCCTTTGTGGAACTGATTGATGGTCTGGCCGCCGGGACCGCGGACCTGGACCTCGCCGACCGGCTCGAGGCGGTGCTGGAGCGCAGCGGACTGCGCGGTCATGTCGGCAAGGATCGCTCGGAACGTGCCCAGGACAAGCTCGAGAACCTCGACGAGCTCATCACCGCGGCGCGCAGCTTTGAGCAGGACGCCACCATCGAGGAGGGCATGGACACGCCCACGGCCTTCCTGGCCCATGCGGCGCTGGAGGCCGGCGAGGGTCAGGCGGGTGCCTGGGAGGACTGCGTCCAGCTCATGACGCTGCACTCGGCCAAGGGCCTGGAGTTTCCGGTGGTTTTCCTCGCCGGGCTCGAGGAGGGGCTGTTTCCGCATCGGATGTCCGTGGAGGAGCCCGGCCGGCTGGAAGAGGAGCGGCGTCTCGCCTATGTGGGTATTACCCGGGCCCGACAGCGCCTGCTGATTACCTATGCCGAGCGGCGGCGGCTGCATGGCCGTGACGAGTTCGGGATTGCCTCGCGCTTCATCCGGGAACTGCCGCCCGGCCTGATTGACGAGGTGCGGGCGCGCTTCTCGGTGACCGGCCCGGATGCGGCCGGCGCCGGGCTCGGCCAGGGTGTCATTCCCGAGGCGGAATTCAATCTCGGCGAGCGCGTGCAGCACAGCCGCTTCGGCGAGGGTGTGGTGCTGGACTGCGAGGGCAGCGGCCCCAATGCCCGGATCCAGGTCAATTTCGATGACGTGGGCGCCAAATGGCTCGTGGCCGCCTACGCCAACCTGGAGCGGGCCTAGAGGTCGAGCAGGACCTCCCGCTCCTGCGGCGAGGGCTCGAAATTCCGGTCGCGGTAGTGGGCGAAGATCGCGTCCACCGCTGCCTGGGGCTCATCCAGCACCTGGAACAGCGATAGATCCCCGGGATCGGCATTTCCCGCCCCGACCATGCTGTGCTCCAGCCAATCCGCCAGTCCCTGCCAGTAGTCCGAGCCCATGAGGATCACCGGAATGCGGCGGGTCTTGCCGGTCTGCACCAGGGTGAGGATCTCGGCAAGCTCATCCAGCGTGCCGAAGCCGCCCGGGAACACCACATAGGCCGAGGCGTACTTCACGAACATGACCTTGCGGGCGAAGAAGTGCCGAAAGTGCAGTGCGATCTCCTGATATCCGTTCGGCGTCTGCTCCCGCGGTAGCTCGATGTTGAGTCCGATGCTGGCCGACGCGCCCTCGAAGGCGCCCTTGTTGGCGGCTTCCATGATGCCCGGCCCCCCGCCGCTCACGATGGAAAAGCCGGCGTCGGAGAGCAGCCGGGCGGTGGCCTCGGCGTTTCTATAGGAGGGATCATCGGCACCCACCCGTGCCGAGCCGAAAATGCTCACCGAGGGGCCCACCGGCGCGAGACGCTCAAAGCCCTCGACGAATTCGGCCATGATCTGGAAGATCCGCCAGGATTCCCGCGTCATCAGAGTCGGATCGAGGCCCGCCGCGCCGTTCCCGGCCCGCCGTTGAGGTGTCTGGTCAGACTGCTCCGCCATGGTTGCTCTCCCGCCGGGTGATGGCGATAGTCTCGCACGGCCATGGCACTGTGCGCGCGCTGTCGCTGCCGCGCGGGCGGCGGTTATCATGCGGGGAATGCCAGCGAGGAAGACCCCATGACCGATCCCGACAAGCGCCTGCTGCTGGTGGATGGCTCGTCCTACCTGTACCGCGCTTATCACGCCCTGCCGCCACTCACCAACCCCGCCGGGGAGCCCACCGGTGCCATTTACGGCGTCATCAGCATGCTTCGCCGGCTGATCCAGGACTACCGGCCGGTCCATATGGGCGTGGTCTTCGACGCGCCGGGAAAGACCTTCCGGGATGAGCTGTTCGCCGAGTACAAGGCGAACCGGCCGCCCATGCCCGATGATCTGGCCGCCCAGCTTGATCCACTCAAGGCCGTCGTGCGGGCCATGGGGCTGCCGCTCATCGAAGTGGGCGGCGTCGAGGCGGACGACGTGATCGGCACACTGGCGGTCCGCGGGCGCCGGGACGGGCTTTCACTGCTCATCTCCACCGGCGACAAGGATATGGCCCAGCTGGTCAATGGCGGTGTGACGCTGCTCAACACCATGTCCAATACCACGCTCGATCGCGACGGCGTGCTGGAGAAATTCGGCGTTCCACCCGAGGGCATCATCGATTATCTCGCCCTGGTGGGTGACAGCTCGGACAACATCCCCGGTGTGCCCAAAGTCGGCCCGAAAACGGCTGCCAAATGGCTCAATCAGTACGGCTCCATCCACGGCATCCGTGACCATGCCGACGCGATTGGCGGCAAGGTCGGCGAGAGCCTTCGGGCCCATCTCGAGGAGCTTGATCTCTCGCGTCAGCTCGCCACGATCCACTGCGACGTCGACCTGCCACTGAAGCCACTGGAGATTCGCCTCGATCCGCCCGATCGCAATGAGCTCGCCCGGCTCTACCGGCACTTGGGGTTCAATACCTGGCTGCGGGAGGTCGAGGCGGACGACGAGGGCAACGGTGACCCTGCGGTCATGGATGCCGCGACCAGTCATGACCCGGAGAATCCGCAGGCGGACTATGCCTGTATCCAGGACGAGGCGGTTTTCGGCGCCTGGCTGGAGCGACTTGCCGCGGCCGAGCTCTTCGCCTTTGATCTCGAGACCGACAGCCTCGAGTACATGAACGCCGCCATCGTGGGCGTTTCATTTGCCATCGAGTCCGGCGAGGCCGCCTATCTACCGCTGGCCCATGCCGGCCCCGACCAGCCGGTGCAGCTCGACCGGGACGCGGCCCTGGAGCGGCTGCGGCCGTTGCTGGAGGATCCGCGGGTCCGCAAGGTAGGTCAGAACCTGAAGTACGACATGAGTGTTCTGGCCAATCATGGCATTACGCTGCGCGGGGTCGTCCACGACACGATGCTCGAGTCGTATTGCCTTGATGCCACTGCCTCTCGGCATGATATGGACTCGCTTGCGCAGAAGTACCTGAATTATCGGCCGATTGGCTATGAAGCGGTGGCCGGCAAGGGGGCACGACAGATCACCTTTGATCAGGTCGCGCTGGAGCAGGCCGTGGATTATGCCGCCGAGGACGCCGACGTCACCCTGCGCCTGCACGAACGGCTCTGGCCGGAGCTGGCCGGGCGACCCGGCCCCAAATCGGTCTACGAAGAAATCGAGATGCCCCTGCTGCCGGTCCTCTCGCGCATCGAGCGAACCGGTGTCCGGGTGGATGCGGCGTTGCTCGGCACCCAGAGCGGAGAGCTTGCCGAGACCATGCAGCGACTGGAGGAAGAGGCCCATGCCTGTGCCGGCGGGCCCTTCAACCTGGGTTCTCCCAAGCAGATCCAGGAAATCCTCTACGAGCGCCAGGGGTTGCCGGTCCTTGCCAAGACGCCGAAGGGTGCACCTTCCACCGCGGAATCGGTCCTCGAGGAGCTTGCCGCCCAGGGGCACGAGCTGCCGCGCCTGATTCTCGACTATCGCGGCGTATCCAAGCTGCGCTCGACCTACACCGAAAAGCTGCCCACGCTCATTAATCCGCGCACGGGCCGGGTCCACACCTCTTACCATCAGGCGGTGGCCGCGACGGGCCGGCTCTCTTCATCCGACCCGAATCTGCAGAACATCCCGGTGCGGACCCCCGAGGGCCGGCGTATCCGCCGCGCCTTTGTTCCCGAGCCCGGTCATCGGCTCATGGCCGCCGACTACTCCCAGGTCGAGCTGCGCATCATGGCCCATCTGTCCGGGGATGACGGCTTGCGTCGGGCATTCGCCGACGGGCTCGACATCCATTCGGCGACGGCCGCCGAGGTCTTCGGCAGCGCCGCGGACGCCGTCACCGATGACCAGCGACGGGCGGCAAAGGCCATCAACTTCGGCCTGATCTATGGCATGTCGGCCTGGGGACTGGCCCGCCAGCTCGGCATCGAGCGCGGCGAGGCCCAGGCCTATGTCGATCGCTACTTCGAGCGGTATCCCGGGGTTCGGGAATTCATGGATCGCACCCGCCAACGGGCCCGCGAGCAGGGCTACGTGGAGACGGTCTTCGGGCGGCGGCTCTACCTGCCCGAAATCAACAGTCGCAACAACCAGCGGCGACAGTATGCCGAGCGGACGGCGATCAACGCGCCGATGCAGGGAACGGCTGCGGACATCATCAAGCGGGCCATGATCGCGGTGGACGACTGGATTGCGACCGAGCATCCCGGCGTGGCGCTGGTCATGCAGGTGCACGACGAGCTGGTGCTCGAGGTTCCGGTGGATGGGGAAGACGCTGTCGCCCAGCGAATCCGCGGCTTTATGAGTCAAGCGGCCGAGCTGGACGTGCCCCTGGAGGTGGAAATCGGCGTGGGGGAAAACTGGGAGAGCGCACACTGAACTTCCCGCCCGGTGGACTGTCCCATCAGGTGCGCCAGTGCCCGGCGCGGCCCGCTACTCCCTCCCTTACTAGCGGGCCAGCGAGGCCCGGCCGAGCCCCCAAGGCCGGGTCCACTGTCCCCGGAGCCCACACCCCATGGACTCCGGGGTTTTTTATGCCTGAAGCCACTCGTCCAGCTGGGCACGGGCGGCCTCCACGCCATCCCGGGTCTGCGCGGAGAAAAGCTGTGCGCGGGCGCTCGGGCAGATGCGCGGCGCTGCGGCTCGAACCGACTGCAGGGTGTTGCCGGCGGGCCCGCGACGGAGCTTGTCGGCCTTGCTGAGGAGAATGTGAACGGGCAGTCCGGCGGCCTCGCACCAGAGCAGCATCTGCTCGTCCAGAGGGCCAAGAGGGTGGCGGATATCGGTGATCAGCACCAGGCCGCGAAGGCTCTCCCTTGTCTCCAGATATTGCGGCAGCGCCTTCTGCCAATGAGCCCGGAGCGCGGGCGGGGCCTTTGCGTAACCGTAGCCGGGCAGATCGATGAGGCGCTGCGCGCTATCCGGCGCGCCGATGGGGAAGACGTTGATCTGCTGAGTCCGGCCAGGGGTCTTGCTGACTCGGGCCAGTTGTTTCTGGTCAGTGATGGCATTCAGCGCACTGGACTTGCCGGCGTTGGAGCGACCGGCAAAAGCCACCTCGTGGCCACGGTCCCCGGGGAGCTGGCCGGGCTCGGTTGCTGATAGAAGGAACTGAGCCTGACGGTAGTCAACTGACACGGCTTTGGCCTCGCGTGGAAATTGACCCCTGAAGGGGGCGTTGGTATAACGCTTGCGATTGTACTCGAGGTTTGTCAGTAATCATGATCGCCAAGACGCTTCCCGCGCTCGCCGCATTCCTGCTGGTCAGTTTCTCCGCCACGGCCCAGCTAGAGGACGCCGATCCGATGCGGGGCGAGACCTCGGCCGCGGTCTGCGCTGCCTGCCATGGCCAGGCTGGGAATAGCATGTCGCCGGAGTGGCCGAACCTGGCCGGTCAGCACGCCGACTACCTCTACGAGCAGCTGCAGTACTACAAGTCCGGCGAGCGCAACAACGCGATCATGCTGGGTCAGGCCGCCGGCCTGGACGAGCAGACCATGGCTGATCTCGCGGTCTATTACGAGGGCCTGGAAGCCGAAATCGGTGAAACCCCGGAAGAGCTGCTCACCACGGGTCGCAGCATCTACATGGGCGGTATCGCCGAGAAGGGTGTGCCGGCCTGCGTCAGTTGCCACGGACCCGCCGGCATGGGTGTCCCGGGCAGTGGTTATCCCCGCCTGAGTGGTCAGAAGGTTCAGTACACGACCGATCAGCTCATGCTCTACCGGTCAGGAGAGCGCTCGGGTTACGGGCAGGCTGCCGTGATGAACGAGATCGCCGTCAACCTGACGGACGAGGAAATCCAGGCGGTTTCCAATTACGTGCGCGGTCTCTACCCGGCGGAGCTGGCCGCCGAGTAACCGGCGGACCAGGCGTCGGTTGATCTTCGAGCAGGATTGATCCGGCGCAAGAATTTCCACGCGCTGTTGTGGTCAATTGATTAACCCATTCGGGTTAACCTGATGAGCAGGCAGCGACGATAGACACTTCAATGGCCCAGAGCGCAGCCACAATCTCCACCGGCCAGGCACGGAAACGCGGGCACTACCGCCGCAGTCTTGGTGCGATCTGGCTCGAGTTCCTCGGCTCGATGAATCTGGCCATCACCCTGCTGGTGGTGGTGAGCATCGCGTCGATCATTGGCACCGTTCTGCCCCAGAACAACCCCTACAGCGAATACCTGATCCAGTTCGGGCCGTTCTGGTTCGAGGTCTTCCGGTTGCTGAACCTCTACGATGTGTACTCGGCGTGGTGGTTCCTGGCCATTCTCGGGTTCCTCGTGCTCTCCACCGGCGTCTGCGTGAGCCGCCATATCCCGGGCGTCTGGCGCGAGATCACCCGCTATCGGACCCACGTCCGGGAGAAGTCCCTGCTGGCACTCTCCCAGCATCGGCGCTGGCAGACCGACATGGACGCCGAGTCGATCGAGACGGTTGCCGAGACGGCGCTGCAGGGTTACGGGTTCCGTACCCGTCGCGAGGCGCGCGGCGATACGGTCGTCGTGGCAGGGATGAAAGGCGGTGCCACGCGGATGGGCTATGTACTCACGCATGTCGCGGTGGTGGTGATCGCGCTCGGTGCCCTGGCCGATGGCAACATCAACCTCAAGATCCAGGAAATGATGGGCGGCCTTGCCGTGGAAACCCGTGATCTGCCGGTCTCACAGGTTCCCGCCGAGAGCTGGCTGGGGCCAGAGAGTGGCTCGTTTCGCGGCAATGTGACCATCCCGGAGGAGACCAACAGCGGCGTGGTCTTCCTGCAGGTGCGCGATGGCTATGTGGTCCAGCAGCTTCCTTTCGAGATCTACCTCGAAGACTTCCGCATCGACCACTATCCCAACGGCATGCCCAGTTCCTACGAGAGTGATCTGGTGATTCACGACCCGGAGCTGGAAGCGCCCATCCGGGAGACCATTTCGGTCAACCATCCGCTCACTCACCGGGGGCATACCATCTATCAGGCCTCGTTCACCGACGGTGGAACAGCACTTGAGCTCACCGGCCATCTGCTGGATGGGTCGGGCCAGGCCATGCCCATCACCGGCCGCGTCTTCGAGGACCTGCGTCTGCAGCTCGGTGGCTTGCAGCGAACCATGGAGATCGACGATTTCCAGTTCTTCAATGTCGATCGCGACCCGCGGGCGGTAGAGCGTACGGGTGCCCGAGACGAATTCCGTAACGTGGGCCCCTCGTTCAACTACACCATGCGCGACGAGGCGGGTCAGGCCCGCGAGTTCCACACCTACATGGCGCCGGTGGAGATCGATGACCGCTGGTATTACCTGCACGGCATGCGCAACAGTGCCGCCGAGCCGTTCCGGTACCTCCATATCCCCGCCGATGGCAACGCCTCCATGGATACCTTCATGAATTTCCACGCGGCGCTGCATGATCGCGCGCGGGTCGATCAGGCGGCGCAACGCGCTGCCGATGTGCTGCTGGCGCAGATGGGCGTGGCCAACCCTGAACTCGGGAACCGCGTGGCGGGAACCGCTCACGACATGATCGCCACGCTGGTCAATGGCGGTTTCGGGGCGGTCAATGCGCAGCTTGAGCAGCGGGTGGCGGGCTCCAACCGCCCCGAGATGCTGCTGGAGTTCTCCCGCGCCGTGCTGCAACGCACGATGTTCGAGATCTACCGCGAGGAGCTGGCCGCCCGTCAGGGTGTTGCGCTGTCCATGGTCCAGCCGGACGCGGACCAGCGTGCCTTTTTCGAGGAGGCCATGAATGCGGTGTCGGCCGTTGCGGAATACGGCTCACCCATCATCTTCGAGATCGACCACTTCAATCATCGCCAGGCAACGGGCCTGCAGATTACCCGCGCGCCCGGCAAGAACGTCGTCTATGCGGGGTCGGCCCTGCTGGTGCTTGGCATCTTCATGCTCTTCTATGTGTCCCATCGGCGCGTCTGGGCGATGGTGATGCCGCGGGAGGATGGCGGAAGTGATCTTCTGATGGCCGGCACCAATCAGCGTCGGCCGGAGGAGTTCGAGGCCGAGTTCGGCGAGATTGCCGACGCGGTCGAGAACCAGCTCGGGGTAACGGGCGATATGCCGGGTCGGCACCGGAAGGGCGCGTCCGACGACACCGGATCGACAGAACAAACTGACTGAGGATTGGGCAATGGTTGCTTCACGCGAAGACATGCTCCGGGAAATGCGCCGGCCGTCGCTCTGGCAGCGACTGGGTCGCGACGACTGGGCGTGGGCTGCCCTGGTGGCATTGGCAACAGCCGCTACCTACTGGGTGCTCTGGGATGTGATGAACGTCTACGAGGTCGTCATCACGTTCTTCACGGCAGGGACCATGATCGGTATCGGCTGGCACTGGCACGCCTCTCGCTGGTACATGGCGACGGTCTGCCTGGCGAGCCTGTTTGCCATCACCCGCTACCCGGAACTGGGCGCCGCCCAGACCGACTTCTTCCTCAAGTATCTGCTGTCCAGTCAGTCGGCGATCATGTGGATGAGTGCCCTGTTCCCGGCCGCTACCGTCGTGTACGGCGTGGCCCTGTTCACCGGCAATGACTTCGCGGGCCGGGTGGCCTCGAAGCTCACCTGGATTGCCGCCGGGGCGGGCCTGATCGGTCTGCTGGTGCGCTGGCACGAGACGCATCTGTACGAGGGCGGGATCGGCTATATCCCGGTCAGCAATCTCTACGAAGTGTTCGTGCTGTTCGCGGTTATGACGGCGCTGATCTACCTGTACTACGAAAACGCGCAGCGCACCCGCTCCATGGGCTTTTTCGTGCTGCTGATCATCTCGGCCTCGATCGGGTTCCTGCTCTGGTATCACTTTGACCGCGGGGC